>NZ_NCUK01000013.1:0-333025 GCF_002096445.1 Streptococcus oralis subsp. oralis | reverse complement strand
GAAAATCACTATGATATCGCCTTTTTCGGTGGTGGTCAAGACTTTGAACAAAGCATCATCGCAGGCGATCTACCTGCTAAGAAAGAGAGCATTGACAACTACATCCAAAACGACGGAGTAGTTCTAGCCATCTGCGGTGGTTTTCAACTTTTGGGGCAATATTATGTTGAAGCTTCAGGTAAACGTATCGAAGGACTCGGTGTCATGGGCCACTATACCCTCAACCAGACCAATAACCGCTTTATCGGTGACATCAAGATTCATAATGACGAATTCGATGAAACCTACTACGGCTTTGAAAATCACCAAGGTCGTACCTTCCTTTCTGATGACCAAAAACCGCTGGGTCAGGTTGTCTATGGAAATGGAAATAACGAAGAAAAGATCGGCGAAGGGGTTCATTATAAGAATGTCTTTGGTTCCTACTTCCACGGACCTATCCTCTCTCGTAATGCCAATCTGGCTTATCGCCTGGTCACTACTGCCCTCCGCAAAAAATACGGTCAGGACATCCAACTCCCTGCCTATGAGGATATTCTCAGTCAAGAAATCGCTGAAGAATACAGCGACGTCAAAAGCAAGGCTGACTTTTCTTAAACCAAAGAAAACCATATCAAAGAACTCCCCTATCTTGTCGGAGTTCTTTTTACCTGTTCTTTTACCCTTCTCCCTTGCATTTTCTCTCATTTTTTGCCAAAATAGAGGGGTAGAAAGAAGGTAGCATATGTCTAAATTACAACAAATCGTAACATATCTTGAATCAGAAAAACTAGACGTCGCTGTCGTATCTGACCCCGTCACTATTAATTACCTCACTGGCTTTTACAGTGATCCCCATGAACGCCAAATGTTCCTCTTTGTTCTAGCAGATCAGGAACCTCTCCTCTTTGTCCCAGCTCTCGAAGTGGAGCGTGCAACCAATACTGTTTCCTTCCCAGTTGTGGGCTATGTGGATTCTGAAAATCCATGGCAAAAAATCAAAAACGCTTTGCCGCAGCACGACTTCAAACGTGTCGCTGTTGAGTTTGACAATCTCATCTTGACCAAATACCATGGTCTG
This sequence comes from Streptococcus oralis subsp. oralis, assembly GCF_002096445.1. Lineage (GTDB taxonomy): Bacteria > Bacillota > Bacilli > Lactobacillales > Streptococcaceae > Streptococcus > Streptococcus oralis_N. The sequence continues at coordinate 331,965 of NZ_NCUK01000013.1, read as the reverse complement.
AAAACTGTCTTTGAAACTGCTGAGTTTGAAAACCTCACTCCTCGCATCCAACGCATGCGCCTCATCAAATCAGCTGATGAAGTCCAAAAAATGATGGTTGCAGGGCTCTATGCTGATAAAGCTGTCAATGTTGGTTTTGATAATATTTCTCTTGATAAGACTGAGACAGATATCATTGCACAAATCGACTTTGCCATGAAGCGTGAAGGCTATGAAATGAGTTTTGATACCATGGTCTTGACTGGCGATAACGCTGCAAATCCACACGGAATTCCTGGTGCAAACAAGGTTGAAAAGGACGCCCTTCTCCTCTTTGACCTCGGTGTCATGGTTAATGGCTACGCCTCAGATATGACTCGTACGGTCGCTGTCGGTAAACCAGATCAATTCAAAAAAGATATCTACAACTTGACTCTTGAAGCCCAACAAGCTGCCCTTGACTTTATCAAACCAGGTGTGACTGCACATGAAGTGGACCGCGCTGCCCGTGAAGTCATTGAAAAAGCTGGTTACGGTGAGTACTTCAACCACCGTCTCGGTCACGGTATCGGTATGGATGTCCACGAATTCCCTTCTATCATGGAAGGAAACGACATGGTCATCGAAGAAGGCATGTGTTTCTCTGTTGAACCAGGTATCTATATCCCTGGTAAAGTCGGTGTTCGTATCGAAGACTGCGGTGTTGTTACCAAAGATGGCTTTGACCTCTTTACAAGCACCAGCAAAGACTTGCTTTATTTTGATTAAACCTAGACAAGCAAAAAGTCAGCTCAAATAGCTGACTTTTTTATTTTATCTTCTTAACACTCTGAAAGACTACAAACCCCACAACCATCCCCACGATATTTTGCAGGAAGTTTGGAAGGATTTCTGGTAAGGCTGCTGACCAGCCATTCATCAGGGTAGAACCTAGGGCGTAGCCACTTACCATGACGATAGTAGCCAAGACAAGGCCTAGCCATTGCCACTTCCCTTTAAAACCTGCAAAAAATCCTTGCAAGCCATGATTTATCAAGCTAAAAAACATCCACTGTGGATAGCCTGATAGAAGGTCAATTAGGAATCCTGCTAGTCCTCCAACGACAGCTCCTTCTTTACTGCCAAAGTAAAAAGCAGTAAAGAAAATACCTGCGTCCAAGAGAGTCAATATTCCTGTTGGCGTTCCAATTTTCAAGTAATAACCTAGGACTACTGAAAGGGCGGTTAAAAGAGATACAAGGGCGATTTTAGTTGTTTTGGTTTGCTTCATATTGTCTTACTCCATATTGATCTGCTTGTGCAATAGCACGGTAAACGAAAGCTTTCGAGCTCTCTACTGCTGGTAAAAGTTCATCACCTTTAACCAAGTGACTGGCAATGCTTGAGGCAAAGGTACATCCTGCACCAGCATTTTGGCCTTGAATGACTGGGTTTTCTAGAACAGTGAAAGTTTGTCCATCATAAAAGACATCCACTGCCTTGTCATGACTGAGGCGATTGCCTCCCTTAATAATAACTGCTGGCGCTCCTAAATCATGCAATTTCTGAGCTGCAGCCTTCATGTCTTCCAATGTTTTAATTTCCTGATCAGCTAACAATTCTGCTTCAGGAAGATTTGGCGTAATCACACTGACATGAGGGAAAAAACGAATCAACTCTTGGCAGAGCTCACTAACAGCCACGTCGTGCGTTTCCTTGCAGACCAAAACGGGGTCCAATACCACAGGCACTCCTGGACGTTGCTTGATAAAGTCCAAGGCCTTCTCAGCCACACTGACAGTAGGAAGAAGGCCAATCTTAATCCCTGCGAACTCGACATCACGTAAGCTATTCAACTCATGTTGGAAAATAGTATCATCCGTAGGAAAGACTTCAAAGCCCTTTTCGGTCAAGGCCGTCAAACAAGTGACAGCTACAAAGCCATGCAAGCCGTTCAAGGTATAGGTAGCCAAATCAGCTGATAAACCACCACCACTAAAAATATCATTCCCAGAAAGGGCTAAAATACGATTATTCTTCATAACGAATCTCCTTTAAATACAAGCCATTCGGTGCTGCAGTTGGACCTGCAAGTTGCCTGTCCTTCTTCTCCAAAATCAAGTCAATCTGCTCAACTGGCATTCGATTATTTCCGATTTTGAGCAACGTCCCCACCATATTGCGAATCTGCTTATACAAGAAACCATTTCCTGAAAAGGTAAAGGTCAAAAACTGCCCTGTCTCATCAATCCTAAGACAGGCTTCTGTAATAGTCCGAACCTTGTCCTCTACACTGGTCCCAGATGCTGTAAAACCGGTGAAATCATGGGTTCCCTCCAGCTTTTTGATTGCCATCTGCATCCGCTCAACATCAAGCGGGTAGGGAAAGTGAGTAGCGTAGTGACGACGCATCGGATTTTTAGGACGCCCCCTATCCACTATAAACTCATAGGTCTTGCTATGTTTGGCATAACGGCAATGAAAATCATCCGCCACAATCCCAATCGAAATCACATCGATATCTTCAGGAGACTGGGTATCCAGAGCAAAACGGAGTTTTTCCTCATCCATCTGATAGGGCAGATCAAAATGAATGACCTGTCCCAGAGCATGGACCCCACTATCCGTCCTACCAGCACCGTGAACAGTGATGGCTTGCCCCTTATTGAGTCTCGTTAAGGTTTTCTCAATTTCCTCTTGAACGCTCCGCGCATGAGGCTGGCGCTGAAAACCAGCAAAGGCATAACCGTCATAGGAAATGATTGCTTTATATCTTGTCATAACTTCTATTTTATCAGGAAATAAAAGTGTAAACAAGTTTAAAAACCAATAATTGTCTGGGTACAAAATTCCTAGAAGGAAAAACTTAGGAAATTAATCCTAAGCTTTCTTTTGAAGTGCGTACATAACAAAGATAGAAGTGACAATCAACCAGCAGCCTAGAATGGTGAAGACCAACATACCGTTTTGAGTCACCAAGCCAATCGCCCCAAGAATGAAAGGTGTCGTAAAGGCTCCAAAGCTGCATCCTAGCACTGCAAAAGATGTTGCCTGATTAAGGAGCTTGGCTGGGATTCTTTCAGAAAGAAGCTGAAAGACAGTGGTCAAGGCCACACTGTAGGAAAAACCTGCCACAACACTTCCAACTACCATCACACCCAATGACGGAGACAAGGCAATCACAATCTGCCCCAATCCAAAGGTGATACCTGACCAAAGGAGCAATCTTTCTTTAAATAGAGAGATAAAGAAAGAAAAACTCACACCTGCCAAGATACCAATCAACTGCATAATACTTAAGACCAGGCTCGATAACTGGGCATCCCCTAGACCTCTTTCCACCATCAGACTAGGAATACGAATGGTGATAGCTGTGTTGGTGCAGACAACAACTGCTGCTTCGACAGCCAATAGAAAAATTAATCCTTTCATCTTTCCTGTCAAACGAGTCGTTTCGGTCTCTTTTTTCTTTGTTTCTTTCTTTTCTTTCCCATAAGGGACAAAGAGCAGATAAAGAATCAATACTAAAAATCCCGCACTGTAGGCCAAGAAGGTCACTGTCCATCCCAAGGATAAGAGTTGACCGACCACTAGAGTCAAAATCGACGCCCCGACAACTTCTGCTGATCCGCGAAGCCCCAACATCTGGATCCGTGTCTTTCCATGATAGCGTTCGCTGATGATGGAAATGGCCTTGGCATTGATCATCCCAACACCCAAGCCAAATAAAATCCGCATCGCAAAGACAAAGTTGTATTCCTGATACCAGAAAGGGGCAGTTCCACCGATAGAAAGGATGAGAAGTCCCAGACTAATCTGAAGACGCTCAGGAAATAACCGCTCCAAAAACCCATTTAAAACCAGCATAATCATGATTCCAAAAGAAGGAAGACTGACCAGGAGCTCGATTTGTTCTTTGGGGTAGCCTTGATAGTAGTCAAACATGGCTGGCAGAGCGCTTGAAATGGAAAAGGAGGTAATCAAAACGAGGGAGAGGGCCAAAATACTAGCCCGTTCTAAATATTGTTTCATGAATTTTCTTTCTGTATATTTCTCACTGTTGATCCTTTTAAAAGGAAGATGGCAAGAAAAGAAGGAGCCCGATTGAACTAAAGACTCCGTCCTAACTTTCCTAATAGGAAGACTATTTTCGCTTGATTTGCTTGATCAGATAGAAGATGAAGCCTGCAACCATATACGCCGCAAAAATGATTAAACACCATTTGATAACCACGTCCCAACCCTTGTTCACATTTAAAAAGAAATAAGGGAAGGGATTGTCCTTGGAATTCGGAATATTGAGTTTTAAGACCAAGCCATTAAACAAGGCAAAAATCATATAAACCAAGGGCAAGATGGTCCACAAGACTGGATCCCAGATCTTGTATTGACCCCGTTTATCAAAGAAGAGGGTGTCGGCTAAAAACCAGAGTGGAACGATATAGTGGCAAAGGAAATTTTCCACACGGTAAAAGTCTGTCGCGATCGGAGCAAGCATAAAATGGTAAATCACACAGGTAATCATGATACTCATGGTAACGCCACCCTTGAGACGAAGCAAGGTCGGACTTTGCCAATTTTCACCTGAACGGCTCATCACACGGAGCAGATAGCCCGTGAAAATCGTTACCAAAAGATTGGACAACACTGTGTAGTAAAGGAGCATACCAAAGCCACCGTGCTTGGTAATTTCTAAATAAACCCCTGTAAATGCCGCTAAAAACAAGAGCACACGACTATAAAAGATAAATTTATAATTCAGTTTCATGGCTAGATTTTCTTAACAAATTCTGACTTGAGTTTCATAGCTCCAAAACCATCAATCTTACAGTCGATGTTGTGGTCACCTTCTACGATACGGATATTTTTAACACGAGTTCCTTGTTTCAAATCCTTAGGTGCACCTTTTACTTTCAAGTCCTTGATGAGGGTTACAGTATCGCCGTCAGCCAATTTATTTCCATTGGCATCGATAGCAACAACACCTTCTTCTACTTCTGCAACTTCAGCAGGATTCCATTCATAGGCACACTCTGGGCAAACCAAGAGACTTCCGTCTTCGTAGACATATTCTGAATGACATTTTGGGCAATTTGGTAAGTTGTTCATAAGTCCTCCTTAAACTAACAATTATTCTTTAAAATTCATATGTTATTGAACAGCAACTATTATACCGTAAAATCCTACTTTTGACAATGTGTCCTAAGTCCAGCAGACAAAAAAATCATGCAACTTTTTACAGTTACATGACTTTTAAAAGATGATTGATCATGGGCACTTATCAAGCGCCTCATGATAAAAGGGGTAGCAACTATATTTTACAAACCAGGAGCTTGTCCAAGTTCTGCTGTAAGCATCCAAACTGTTTTCTCAAGTTCAGCCTTAGCCCCAACAAAGATATCGTTTGTAACATCATCACCTTCTTCGTCAGTTACATCCAAAGCTTTTTGGAAAAGAGCGATGAGGTAGCGATAAATTGCTAGAACACGTTCCAAGCTTTCTTCAACGTTACGGAATTCTCCTTCTTCTTCTTCGATTTCACTGTGTTGAAGGAATTCTGTCAAAGTTGAATAAGGTTTTCCACCAAGAGTAATCAAACGTTCACTGATTTCGTCAAGATAGCTATCAAGACTGTCCATGTATTCATCCATTTTTGGATGCCATACGAGGAAGCCACGACCACGCATATACCAGTGAACTTGGTGAAGGGCAATGTGAGCCACATACAAGTCCGCTACTGCTTGGTTCAATACTTCCTTTGTTTTTGCCAATGCTACTGGCGCTGTTTTAGATAATGTTGTTACGTCTTTTACTGCTTCTTTTTTCAATTCAACCATATTGATCACCTCATAATATTATTTTTGCAACCATATTTATTGATTACTATCTCAGTATACTACTCCTAGTAGACAAAAGCAAGAAAATTAACCCATATTAAAAAAGTTGTAATTGACTGATAATTTAAGAAAAATATACAGTCTTTAAAAAAAAGACAGTCTTAGCAGACTGTCTGGAATAACTGAGATTATTTTACAAAATCAAGCAATGCCAAGAAGCTTTCAGCTTCAAGTGACGCACCACCAACAAGGGCACCGTCAACGTCTGGGCAAGCCATGTATGAAGCAACGTTTTCAGGTTTAACAGAACCACCGTATTGAACACGAACTTTGTCCGCAACTTCTTGACCAAAGTCTGCAGCTACAACGTCACGAACGACTTTACACATTTTTTGTGCATCGTCTTGTGAAGCTGATTTACCAGTACCGATAGCCCAGATTGGCTCATAAGCGATAACGGATGCAGCAACTTGTTCAGCTGTCAATCCAGCCAATGCAGCAGATACTTGAGCACCTACGAATTCAGCAGCTTTACCAGCTTCGTAAGTTTCAAGTGACTCACCACAACAGATGATTGGAAGCATACCGTTTGCAAAGATTGCTTTTGCTTTTTTGTTGATATCTTCGTCAGTTTCATGGAAGTAGTCACGACGTTCTGAGTGACCGATAACAACGTAGTCAGTACCGATTTCTTTCAAAACTTGTGGGCTAGTTTCACCAGTGAAAGCACCTGCATTTTCAAAGTAGCAGTTTTGAGCAGCAACTTTAAGGTTTGAACCTTTAGCAGCAGCAAGAACAGCTGTCAAATCAAGAGCTGGAGCTGCGATACCTGCTTCAACAAGGTCTGATGAAGGAAGTTTTGATGCAACGGCTTCAACGAATGCTTTTGCTTCTTCTGGATTTTTGTTCATTTTCCAGTTACCAGCGATAAATGGTTTACGTGACATTTCACATACCTCTTTTTTCATTTTATTCACTATTATTCTATCATATTTATAAGGAGCTTGCAAACCTTACTCTAATTTTCAAGATTTTTCAAGCGACTAATCTTGCCACAAATTCATGGCATCGAGGAAATCAGCCGAAGCCTGAACTTGTTTGGGATTGTTGACTTCTCGCTCTGCTCGTTTGGCCTCTACCTGAGTCACAGACTGAATACCTTCATGGCGCCAGTTTCGTAGGATTGCCTGAATATATTTCCAGTTTGGCTTGCCATTGAGAACGGCCTCTCGGAGAGCTTCCTTAATCAAATCCGCCTTAACTCCGTCTTCTTTGACAGTCTTGGAAAGATCTTCGATTTCAAATGGTGTTAATAAGCGTCCCAACTCCTGCTGAAAAGTTTCAACCAGATCCTTCAACTGATTCTGCGGGTTTGGGGCAGTTGTAGCTGGAGTTTGGCTGTCTAGTAAGCTATCCAAGCGTTCAAAAGCCAAACTAGCATCAAAAATCAGCTCAATTTCCCCATTTAGTTCAATGGTTCGATATTGTAGCAAACCATTTTCAGTCAAATTTGAAATAGATTGGTTGACATCTGCAACCTCTTTCCCAATGATTTCAGCAATCTGACTAGGTGAAACATCTCCTAGGGCTGTGGTATTTTGTAAATAGAAAAATTGCCAGACGAGAAAATCTTCGCTGGAAGGAAAGAGTTCCTTAAAATGCAAGAGCAGGGCACTTGGTAAAACCAAGTTCCCTGATTTAAAAGCGTCAAAATATGTCATAATTCCTCTTATAGATATCCAAATGCAGCCACATCATCCTCTACCTTTCTCCAGTCAAAAGGGGTTTCTTGATAAACTGCATAGTTTACCCAATTGCTGAAAAAGAGGGCAGCTGATGAAGACCAACAGAGACAAGGCGTCTCATTTACATCATCATTTTTGAAGTAATTTTCTGGAATATGAGGATTAAGTCCCGCCTCATAATCACGAAAATACTCTCTTGCCAAAGTGTCACGATCGTACTCCAAATGACCAAAACTATAAATCTCACGCAAATCTCGACTAGCTAGGATAGAAACCCCAACCTCAGGACCTTCTGACAGTATCTCCAGATTGGTCTTATTTAAGATTTCTTCTTTTAAAATCTCCGTATGACGAGAATGAGGAGCTACATAGCGATCATCAAAACCTCTAAAAAGAAGGTGCCCTTCTTTCAAGGTGTCCTGTGGATAAATTCCTGATAGTTTCCGATCCATCTGGTGCTTTTCAACGCCATAGCGAACATAAAGACCTGCTTGTGCTCCCCAACAGATATGGAGGGTTGAAAAAACATGCGTCTTGGACCATTCGATGACCTGCTTGAATTCTTCCCAGTAATCTACCTCCTCAAAAGGCAAATGCTCCACTGGTGCTCCTGTGATAATCATTCCATCAAAAAAGTCATCCTTGACCTCTGGAAAGGTCTTATAGAAGGTTTCCATATGTTCGGCCCGGGTTGTCTTGGAACGATGTGTTTCCATATATAAGAAATCAATATCTAATTGCAAAGGGGTATTGGCCAAATGCCGTAAGAGTTGCGTTTCTGTTACCATCTTTTGAGGCATGAGATTTAAAATCAAAATCTTCAAGGGGCGAATATCCTGATGAGCAGCCCGTTGGTCGTCCATAACAAAGATATTTTCTGTCCTTAAAATCTCCACAGCTGGTAATTTTTTATCAATTCGAATCGGCATAATACCCTCCTAACAGTTCTCTATTTCGGGAATGATGTTGTCTGTTTGAAAGTAAAAACCTCCAAATACTTCTTCCCTTTATTATACTGTATGAAGATATAGTTTTCAATTATAGTTTTTCTCTAACTAGCTATAGTTATTTTATATAGCAAATGAAGAGAAAACAGCCCCAAGGACTGTTCTTCATTAATAATGCATAAGTACCTTGTAATCGTAATCTCCGATTTTTTCACGGCCTTTAAGCTCATCCAATTCAATCAAGAAAGCACAACCGGCTACAACTCCACCAAGTCTTTCAATCATCTCAATGGTTGCTTTGACAGTTCCACCTGTTGCCAAAAGATCATCTACGATGAGAACACGTTGACCTGGCTTAATCGCATCAGCATGCATGGTCAAGGTATCAATACCGTACTCTTTCTCATAATCAGCAGAAATGACTTCACGTGGCAATTTCCCTGGTTTACGAACAGGTGCAAAGCCAATTCCCAACTCAAAAGCAACTGGGCAGCCAACAATAAATCCACGAGCCTCTGGTCCCACAATCATGTCGATTTTCTTATCAGTTGCATACTGAACAATTTCACGAACAGCATAGCTATAAGCATTTCCATCTGCCATCAAAGGGCTGACATCACGGAAGGTGATACCTTCCTTAGGATAATTTTCAATCGTTGCGATATAATCTTTTAAATTCATCTTTTTCTTTCTTTCAAAGTTTTTTACTCTCTATTATACCACATTTTTTAAGAAAGAAAAAAGGAAAAGCACTATTCTATTGCTCCATCAGGCTATTAATGGAGTTATTTTCCCTGGAATGAACTTATCATCAAAAAAACGAGCACATTCGTACTCGTTTTTAAAAATCTGTTAATTAAAGTGAGTTTACGTCAACCTTGATACCAACACCTTGAGTAGTTGTGATAGTCAAGTTTGTTACGTAAGTTCCTTTAGCTGTAGCTGGTTTTGCTTTTTGGATTGTTTCGTTGAAAGCTTTGAAGTTTTCAACCAATTTTTCAGCTTCAAATGATACTTTACCGATGATTGCTTGAACGTTACCTGCACGGTCAGCACGGTAAGTGATTTTACCACCTTTAGACTCTTCAACTGCTTTAGCAACATCCATTGTTACAGTACCAGTTTTAGGGTTTGGCATCAAGTTACGTGGTCCAAGGACACGTCCAAGACGTCCAACAAGAGCCATCATGTCAGGTGTAGCGATAACTACGTCGAAGTCCAACCAACCGTCGTTGATTTTTGCAACAAGGTCATCTTCACCAACAAAGTCTGCACCAGCAGCTTTTGCTTCTTCAGCTTTTGCACCACGTGCGAAAACAAGAACGCGTGAAGTTTTACCAGTACCGTTTGGCAATACCATTGCGCCACGGATTTGTTGGTCAGCTTTTTTAACGTCGATGTTCAAGTTATAAGCAACTTCTACAGTTGCGTCAAATTTTGCAAAGTTAGTTTCTTTTGCAAGTGCTACAGCTTCTTCTACACTGTATGCTTTTGTGCTGTCGATTTTTTCAAGAGCAGCACGAAGTTGTTTGCTTTTTTTAGCCATTTTCTATTCTCCTTGTAAGTGGTTCAATCGATTTTCATCTCCCACGTCACTTCTCGAAATGATGAAGTCTTGCGGGTTATATTGGGGGTGTTATTGATTAGTCAACAACAGTGAATCCCATAGAACGAGCAGTACCTTCGATCATACGCATTGCAGACTCAATGTTTGCTGCGTTCAAATCTGGCATCTTAGTTTCTGCAATTTCTTGAACTTGTGCACGAGTAACTGTAGCAACTTTAGTTTTGTTAGGTGTACCTGATCCTTTTTCAACACCTGCAGCTTTTTTCAAAAGAACAGCAGCTGGTGGTGTTTTTGTTACGAAAGTAAATGATTTGTCTTCGTATACTGAGATAACAACTGGAATGATCATACCAGCTTGGTCAGCTGTACGAGCGTTGAACTCTTTTGTGAATCCCATGATGTTGATACCAGCTTGACCAAGAGCAGGTCCAACTGGTGGAGCTGGTGTAGCTTTACCAGCAGGGATTTGCAATTTTACAAGTTTTTCGACTTTTTTAGCCATTTTTAAATCCTCCTTTGTGGTTTTGGCGGTAATTAGAGATTTTTACCTCCCACAAGTATGCTTTACACATACCTTTCCATTATACACTATTTATCTAAAAATGCAAGAGAAAAATTACTTTTTTAATCGACGTAATCTCCGCCTTCAAAGCCATAGTACTCTTCCAAACTGAGACCACTTGCAGCAATTTCTTTGGCTTCTTTTCCAACGTAGCGGAGATGCCATTCTTCTGCCATGTAGCCAGTCTCTTTTTCCTTGTCTTTGAGATAGCGAACAACAAAGCCATAGTCAGCCGCATGATCCAAGAGCCACTGGGCCGCCTTTTCTTCAGTAACTAAATCTCCATCTGTCCCAATAAGGTCAAATGCAAGACCTGTTTGGTGTTCACTATAACCTGGGCGAGCTGAGTAGCGATCAGCAGCTTCCTTACCATCTTGATTCACATAGTCTTGATAAAGTTTGGTTTGAGTTTCATAACTTCTAAAACCACTGTAGTGATCGCTGATTGGGTAGCCAGCTGCTTGCATTGCTGCAATGAGCTTCAGCAACTCTGCTTTAGCTGTTGGATTTTCTCCTGGATTATAGTCTTTTGACAAAGGATAATGCTTATTAGCTATGACGATTTCATCGTACTTCCCTTGAATACTATAGTAGTCTCCCTTATTGACAACTTCTGCCTTCTTCTGACTAGAGGCTTGGGATTTGCTCCCCACAGTTCCTTCAGGTTGACTAGTTTGTTCCGTTTTTTGAGTGTTTTCTTCATTTTTAGGTTTTTCTTGCGAACATGCTGCTAGGGTTACTGCCAGCAAACCAGATAAAACGATGTAGCTTTTTTTCATTTTTTCTTCCTCTCTTAGACCAAGTACTTCTCTAATTCATCGGATAAGGCTTTAATCATTTGTTCTAACTCATGGGATTTCACTTGGCAATCTTCTGCCGCCATTTCTTCCCAGGGTACCCACCAGACTGGACCACGGCCATTCAATCCATGACCCCTCATATCACCTGACCGTCTTGGAAAGAGGTGCCAGTGAGCGTGGGCATCTCCATTTCCTAGAAGTTCGATGTTCATCTTTTCAGCTTTAAACGTTTTGGCGACAGCTTCTTGGACCAAACTCATTTCCTCTAGAAAACGAAGTTTTTCAGAAGTCTCCATATGGTGGAGTTCTGTGACATGCTCTTTTGCCAGAAATAAGGTATAGCCCTTAAAGTATTGGTGGTCTCCAATAACAACATAGCCTGTTTCTAGTTCTTTTACAAAGTAGGGATTTTCCCCTGCCTTGATCCATTCAATTCTTTGACAAATCAAGCACATATTAGTCTACCAAGGTGCTCTTGAGATAGGCGTCTACCATACGCTCAGTCGCCACGACCGAATCAATGTGTGTTCGTTCGTAAGAGTGACTTGATTCAATACCAGCTCCAAGGAGGGCATGTTTGACCTCGGCTCCTGCTGACATAGCTGCCGAAGCGTCTGATCCATAAAATGGATAGATATCAAGCTTAAATGGAATATCTTGCTCTTTCCCCAAAGCTACTAAGTGTTGACGGAAGTCATAGTGATAGGGACCTGAAGCGTCCTTGACACAGATAGATACTGTGTACTCATCCGTCTGTTGGTCATCGCCCATAGCTCCCATATCCACAGCCAGATATTCTACTACCTCTTCTGGAATATTGGAGTTTGCACCGTGACCCACCTCTTCAAAGACTGAAAAAGCAAAATGAGTTGTTACTGGCAATGCAATCCCCTCTTCCTTATAAACACGAAGAAGATTGAGCAAAATTGCTGCGCTGACCTTGTCATCCAAGTGGCGAGACTTGATAAAACCAGTCTCTGTCACGACAGTACGTGGATCAAAGCTGATAAAGTCGCCAACCTCGATGCCCAAGGCGCGCGTTTCCTTTTCATTGGTTACTTTTTCGTCCAAACGCACTTCCATATTGTCCTGTGTGCGTTCTGCAGTTCCTGCATCCTTGTAAACATGACAAGAAGTCTGGTGAATGAGGATGGTTCCAGATACCTTTTGACCTGTGCTAGCCACATGAACCGTACAGTTCTCCCCTTCAATCATGTTCCAAGGGAAGCCACCGATACGATCTAATTTGAGACGACCATCCGGTTTGACTGCACGAACAATAGCACCCAGCGTATCCACGTGGGCAGTCACATAGCGTTGTTGTTCATCATTTTGACCTTTAATGGTCACATTGACACCGCCCTTAGCTGTACGAACCGGCTGGTAACCAAGTTTCTCTAAAGTATGGACTAGATAGTCTGAGATCTCACGAGTAAAGCCTGTTGGAGATGCAATTGCGGTTAGTTCTTTGATATAGTGTATAGTCTGATTCATTTCTTCACCTCTTTCCTACCATTATAACATTTTTCTAGTCAGACTCCTTCTCAAAAGGAGAAAAACTGTGTTTAGTTGCTTTCACTATAGATCCATGTTATAATACAAATACTTTGATTATGAAAGGAAAGTAAAAAATATGAAATCATACTTTAAAGTATCACTAGCCCTTGTGGCTTCACTTGTCCTCCTGCTCGGATGTTCCAAACAAGCATCAACACCTGCAAACAGCAGTTCTAAAGAAGACACAACAACTCAGTCAAGTGAAAGCAAACAAAGCACTGAACAATCATCAGAAAAGAAAGAAACAACTAAAACACATACCTTTATTAACAAAAGCAATTCTGGAATCACTTCTACCTTGGTTTATACTGTAGAAGGCGACAATGTTATCAAGCAATCAGCTAATAACATTGCTGATCCTGAAATCCTTGGTGCAACTCCAGAAGATGTCAAGAGTTTTATCGAAGAAAAGTACAAAGGTTATAATGGACTCAAAGGTGTTAAACAAACGATTGAAATCAAAGATGGAAAAGTTGTTCAAGATCTAGAAGTTGACTTCTCAGTTGCAAGCATTAGCGAACTTAGAAAAGCACTCCCTGAAGAATATTCTGGTATCGGCAATCGTGTCAGTTTCTCAAACTCTAAAAAAGCACTGGAAAAGATGGGATTCACAGAAAAGACGAACTAATCTCCTAAAATTTCATATAGACTAGTGTAGGTCCACCCCAAAAGTTAGACACAACTCTAACTCTTGGGGTATTTTATTACATCCCTAACCGATGAGTCCAATAGAGTCCTCCCAATCCCATAAAAAGTGCATTTAAAACTTCACACCCTTATAAAGCCATACGATAAAAGATTTTTGAAATAGATAGAGACAAAACTTTAATCGTTAGACTAGTTTCTGTTCATTGTCATGTCAAGTCAGATGAGAGGGGAGGTCTAGTTGATTTTGTAGTAGAATCATGTTATAATACAAAATACTTTGATTATGAAAGGAAATTCTATGAAAACTTATATTAAAACTTCACTAGCCCTAGTGGCTTCACTTGTCCTCCTGCTTGGATGTTCCAAACAAGCTTCTACACCTGCTAGCAGCAGTAGCAAAGAAGACAAAACAACTCAGTCAAGCGAGACCAGACAAAGCAGCCAACAATCATCTGAAAAGAAAGATGAGACAGAAACCCACACATTTGTCCACAATAGCAAACCTGGAATTCATTCTACCTTGACTTATACTGTAAAGGGGGATGATGTTGTAAAACAAACTGCTCATAATGTATTTGACCCTGAGAAACTTAATAATACCGCGGAAGGTATTAAGCAAATTGTTGACGATACTAATAAAGGTTATGAAGGGGTCAAAGGGGTTACACAAAAAGTTGAAATTCAAGACGAAAAAGTTATCCAAAACATCGAGGTTGACATGTCTGTCGCAAGTCTTGACGAACTGAAAAAAGCAATGCCGAATGAATATTATGGTATTGGAAACCGTGTAAGCTTTGCTGCTTCGAAAAAAAAGCTTAAAGAAGCTGGTTATACTGAACAAACCAACTAATGAGTCGTGCTCATACAAAAAATTCTTGGTCGATGACCAAGAATTTTTTCATTCCATCTCAAAAACGTCACTCTCTTGTTTGTTTGGTAGAACCAATGAAAGCAAGATTCCAATCATAGCTGGCACTAACCATGGAAGAGAGGCTGACGCAAACGGAAGGGCATTAATCAGATTTTCTAGAAACTCAATCTTAAAGGAACTTCCAAGGACGCTTGCAAGAGCAATAGCTGTAACAAGTCCAATGGTTAACTGCATGCCCGGTTTTGATAGGGCGACAAACTTATTCACAATCACGATCATCACAATGGCGATGGTGATTGGGTACAAGATTACCAGTACTGGCACTGAGTACTTAATTATTGCATCAAGACCAAGATTTGCAATGGCAAATCCAATCAAGGTAAAGGCTGTTGCATAGACCTTGTAGCTGATTTGTGGGAAACGTCCGTTAAAGAACTCTGCTGTCGACACAATCAATCCAACTGTCGTTGTGAAGCAGGTTACAGTTACCATAACAGCAAGGAAGAGTTGAGCTGTTGAACCAAAGATTTCCTGAGTTGCTTGCGACAAGATATAAACACCTGGTGTTCCACCCTTCATCACTTCTGCTGGTACTGGGAAGTGATTTCCAAGGAATCCTAAACCAATGTAAAGAGCGCTGAAAGCAAGAGCTACAACGATACCAACCACCCAAATAGTTGAAATGTATTCTTTCTTACTGGAGAATCCAAGTTGTTTCAAAGTTTGAACTGCAATCACACTGAAGGCAACTGAGGCAAGGGCATCCAAGGTATTATAACCTTCTAGGAATCCTGTACCAAAGGCTGAAGCTTGATAAGCAGCTGACGCAGTTTGAGGACTTGTTCCACCGTATTTGAAAGCACCTAGTACAACCAAGATAACGATCAACAAAGCAAAGACTGGCGTCAAGATACGTCCGATTCGATCCAAGATTTTTGATGGATTGAGCGAGATTAAATAAGCCGCTGCAAAGTAAAGCACGGTAAAGACAATCAATCCTAGACCTTTGTTTGCTTCGGATAAGAGGGGGCTAATCCCAACTTCGTAAGCTGTTGTGGCTGTACGTGGAATGGCAAAGAAGGGACCAATTGATAGATAGAGGACTGCAAGATAAAGCGTCGCAAACCAAGGTGAGATTTTCTTAGAAATCTCGTGAATGTATCCTTTAGGGTTTAGCGTTCCGATGATGAGCGTTAGGACAGCAATCCCGACACCCGAAAATACAAAACCTGCGATGGCAGGAAGAAACTGTTCTCCAGATAAAGCACCTAGAGAAGGTGGAAAAATCAAGTTTCCCGCACCAAAAAATATTCCAAACAGGAGCAAGCCTGTTAGGGCACCTTTTTTAGCCATAATAATCTCCTTCATATTTCTAAAATACTGACCTAGTATACCATGATTAAGACTCTGAAAAAAGTATCCAAAATTAATCATTGAATGTTTTCAATATTTTTAAAAATAAGAATTATCTAAAAACAAAATCCCTTACTCAGTTGGAGCCGAGCAAGGGAAAACTAGGATCTATCGCCATATAGGTTTAAAAATTTTCAAAGGCCGTCATTCCACCTTGGACATTGATAACGTCATAACCCTTTTCAGCTAGAAATTGACAAGCACGCGCTGACCTCATCCCAGATTTGCAAATGACATAATACAAGAGGTCCTTATCCAATTGATCATAAGTATCAGCCAATTGACTAAGCGGTAAGTTGTGTGCACCTTCTAAATGAAGCGTCTCGAACTCTTCTACTTCTCTCACATCTAAAACGGAAAGGGACTCTTTCTGGTAAAGCTGGTAAAATTCATCAAAGGCTGTTTCTTTCATTCTTTTTCTCCTAAAATAGCTTTAATTCTTTTTTTCAACTCTGGCACCACTTCTGACTCAAACCAAGGATTCTTAGCCATCCAGATTTGATTACGTGGTGACGGGTGCACCAGAGGGAAAAATTCTGGTAGATAGTCTTTGTAGTGTTTCACCCGCTCTGTTACCTTGCCACTAACCTTCTCATGAAGATAATAGGCCTGGGCATATTGTCCAATCAAAAGGGTCAATTCAATATTTGGACATTCCTTGAGGAGTTGTGGGTGCCATTTTTCTGCGAAACCTCTACGGGGTGGAAGGTCGCCTGACTTGCCATGTCCTGGAAAGTAAAAATCCATGGGCAGAACTGCAAAATAACCTGAGTTGTAAAAGGTGTCCTCATCCACACCTAGCCACTCACGCAAGCGATCGCCACTCTTATCCTTCCAATAAATCCCAGCTTCTTGTGTTTTAAGCCCCGGTGCCTGACCGACAATATTGATGCGGGCAGTTTTTGGCGCCGCAAAGAGAGGTTCGATTCCGCGTTCTGTATAGCTGGTATTTTGCGGATCCGCCATAATGGCTTGCTTGATTCTTTCAATTTGAGACATCTGTTTTCCCTCCAAAAAGAAGTCCAAGCATACAATCTCAGACTTCTATCGTTTTATTTGATCAATTCATAAATAGCTTCTGCATAAATTGCTGCTGCTCGGAAGAGATCGTCCAAGGCGATAAATTCATTGGCTTGGTGCATGGTATCGATTGAGTCCGGGAACATAGCACCGTAGGCAACCCCACGTTCCAGCAAGCGACCAAAGGTTCCACCACCAATGACTTGTTCGTGGCCTTTAAGACCAGTTTGTTTTTCATAGACATTCAACAAGGTTTGCACAAGCGGATCTTCCATTGGCACATAGTGAGGGGTATGGCCGTGTTCAGAAAGACTAACTGAAGCCACTGGCAAGTTTTCAAGGATTGACTTGATTTGCTCTGGGCTTGTTCCTTTTGGATAACGGAAGTTAAGAGCAATCGTATTGTCAGCACTTGTTTCATCAAAGCGGAAGACACCCGCATTCATAGAAAGGGAACCCATCTTTTCATCCACATGAGCAACCTTGAGATTTTCACCCTCATGGTCATTCAAGAGAATCTTACCAGCGATGTCGAGGTAGTCTTTGGCTGGTCCAGCAAAGTCAAATTGGCTGAGGAAGAGGGCCAGGTAGGTCGCACCATTGACACCTGAAGCTGGCATAGCACCATGAGCTGATTTACCAATGATTGTCACCTTGTATTTGCCAGATTCTTTTTTGATTTCTCCTCTGAGTTTGTGTTCTGCAACAAAGGCATCTAGTTTAGCTTGCAAGTCAGCCAAGTCACCTGAAACAACTGCTGTTGCTGATTCAGGTACCATGTTTTCACGCAAACCACCTGTGAAGCTGTGAAGGCGAGCTGCACCTGTATTTTCACCTGCAAAATGGAGGTATTCAGTGATGTTCCCTTTTTCACCATTGATGATTGGGAATTCAGCATCTGGTGAGAATCCAAAGTCTGGTTTTGCTAGTCCTACATGTTCAAAATAGTAGTCCATGTCTGCCCAGCCTGATTCTTCGTCTGTTCCGACGATGAAACGAACTTTTTTAGAAGTTGGGAGCCCCAATTCTTTGATGATTTTCAAACCATAGTAACAAGCTGTTGTAGGCCCCTTGTCATCTGAAGCTCCACGCGCATAAAGACGACCGTCTTTGATAGTTGGTGTGTAAGGATCTGTGTCCCAACCACTACCAGCTGGCACCACGTCCATGTGAGCAAAGATTCCGAGAACTTCTTCTCCTTCACCAAACTCAAAATGTCCTGCGTAGTTATCGACATTCTTAGTTGGATAGCCGTCACGGTCTGCAATTTCAAGGAATTTTTCCAAGGCTTTTACCGGCCCAGGTCCAAATGGATGCTCAGCATCGGCTTTGCTATCATCACGTTCTGAGTTGATTTCCAAAAGGCTAAACAAGTCAGCCAAGAGGTCTTCTTTGCGTTTTTCTACTTCTGCTGTAAAATCAATTGCTGTCATTTTTTCTTCCTTCTATCTTTTCTCGATGATTTCATCTACTGGCAAGCGGTAGCTTGGTTCCAATTTTTCGTCTGTATAACCCACTGTGATCAAAAGCTCAGGACGGAAGCGTTCTTCAATTTCCAAGACTTCGTTGGCTTTTGATTTATCAAAACCAAGGATAATGTTAGAGCCGATTCCTTGGTCAGTCAAAGCAAGAACCAAGTTCATGGCAACCAAACCTGCATTGAGAGCTAGGTAGTCGCTGACTTGTTGTTCACTGTAACGCGCAAACTCGGCAGGCAAATTCTTCATAAAATATTGAAGTTGCTCTTCTGAGAAATTCTTTGCGCCACCAACACGGGCAATCTTGCGGGCACGTTTAGCAAGGTCTGTATCTGTAAACAAGGCAATGGTCACTGGCGCTGATGATACCTGCTCAAAGTTCGAACCGTATGCCAATTTTGCCAATTCAGCATTTTTCTCACGAACGACTACAAACTTCCATGGCTGGCTGTTATGGGCACTTGGGGCTAAGGTTGCGATTTCGATAGCCGTACGCACATCTTTGGGATCTACCGGTTTATCAGTAAAATGCTTGGTCGCATGACGTTTTTTATTTAATTCAAGAAATTTCATAATCGATTTCCTTTTCTAATTCTACTGCTTCCATTCTACCATATTTTGAAAGAGCTTGCAGAGATTTTTCATAGAGTTAGTACTTCTTTCAAACTCTCTGCTATTAATTTGGAGCTATTTAAGTAGGTATCGCTTTAGATTTGAGCAAGCAAAAAGCAGGTGATCAAACACCTACTTTCTCATATTATTGACCAGATGTGTATGGAGCAATTGCTTTATAAGCCGCTTCCAGCGCTTTCTTCATTGTGTCACGTCCAGTTTTCAACTGTTGAACAAATAGAGTACGAGTTTGTTCTGGCACTACTGTATCATCAGAACCAATACTTGAAAGGCTTTCGTTAAATGACTCTCTTACAGTCTCCATAGACTTAAGCGCTGGTTCAACTTGGGCATTATATGCTTCTTTTCCACTCTCTGGAATTTTTTCTCCAATTTCAACTGCATGTTTTTTATAATTGTCAACTAGTTTACCAAAGACTTTCTTCACATCTCCAACAGTTTTAGCATTATCAATTTCTTCATCGGTGATCAAAACAACCTCATTATTTTCTGTCTTTGAACTAGACGTTGTTGATGAGGTCTCTGAAGAAGAAGTTTGCTCTACAGAACTTGAATTTTTAGTCGAAGAATCAGACGTTGTTTTCCCTGAACATGCCGCTAAAACAACAACAGATAAAAGAGCCATACTGGCTGTAATAATTTTCTTCATAATGTTCCCCTTTATATTAAGAATTGAGTCCATTTTATAACAAAATAATTTCAATGTCAAACTTTAGCTAAACCATTTTTTCTAAATAATTCGACTACAAACCTCACTTCAAAATAAGAATGTCCATTTTATTTCTAACTTTACAAAAAATCAAAATAATCCTTCACATCCTCTACATATCCATGCTTTTCGATTAAACTAGCTAAGAGTTCCAGATTGTGCCCCCGATAGTTGTCTTCTCGGCGTAGTTCTTCATACATTTCGATAAAAGGAAGCCCCTTAGACTTGGCCAATTCTAACTCCGCTTCATAATCATAAGAAACTTTTCGGAATAAAATGTTTACCAATTCTCCATCTTCCACTTCTATCATGGCATACTGGGCACGGTGATTTTTTAACGCCTCCCAATTAAAATAGGGCATGCCAATCGACCCTGGATTGATGATTTGTTGCCCTTGACTGCCATAACGAAGCAACTGCTTGTGAACATGACCATAGACTGCCACGTCAACTTCATCATCTAGGAGTTGGTCAAATTTCTCTGTATCATTCTCAACTAGCAAGTCACCACCATAGTTCTTATTTGGCAAATTATGAGAAAGAGAAAAACGCAGTCCGTCAACTTCTCTCTTTTCTAGCATAGGTAAGCTTCGTAGCCAGTCAATCGTTGCAGGATCCATTCGCTCCATCAAATACTGCGTCATACGCAAGAGCTGGACTTCCTGTGGGTCTTCCAAGCCATATTGCCCATCTAAAGCCTCAAGGACACAATCATCCCAATTGCCTCGAACACTTGCAGTGATAGGAAGTTCCTTTAACAGAGCGACCAAGTCATTTGCACCTGGACCAGGGAGGAAAATGTCTCCCATGAGCCAGTATTCACTGACTCCTTGTGCTTTAGCATCTGCAATCACTGCTTCTAAGGCAGTCACATTTCCATGAATATCTGATAAAATTGCGATTTTATGGTTCATCATAATCTCCTTTTGTTTGGTAGTCCACTCTTTCTTCCGCCACTTGAGCCAATTCCACTTCTTCCTGAGGGTTCAACTTTCTTTTCACATCTTCTGCGACTGCTCTTGGCACACCAACTTCGACAATTTCATCCACACTGGCTTCCTTGATTTTAGTGAGAGACTTGAAATGCTTCATAAGATTTTGCTTGCGTTTAGGTCCTAGCCCTTCAATTCCATCCAGCTGTGAAGAAAAGGAATTTTTGGAGCGCAGTTGCCGGTGGAAAGTGATAGCAAAGCGGTGGACCTCATCTTGGATGCGTTGGAGGAGGAAAAATTCCTGAGAGTTTCGTGACAACTCCACCACTTCCAGCGGATCTCCAAAGAGCAGTTCATGGGTTTGGTGCTTGTCATTCTTTTGCAGACCTGCAATTGGAATATCCAAACCCAGCTCCTCTTGGATGACCTGCTTTGCGATATTGACTTGCCCTTGTCCCCCATCAATGACAATCAAATCAGGAGGAGTCAAACCGTCTCGTTGAACTCGACCATAACGTCTGCGAATGACCTCTCGCATGCTGGCATAGTCGTCTGGACCCACAACCGTTTTTATCTTGTACTTACGGTAATCCTTCTTACTCGGTTTACCATTGACAAAAACCACCATAGCTGAAACAGGACTGGTTCCCATGATATTGGAGTTATCGAAGGATTCGATACGTACTGGGGTCGGGATTTGGAGCAAGCGTCCCAGATTTTCAATAGCCCCTTGGGTCTTTTCGACTGATTTTTCTAGCAGATTGAACTTCTGCTCCAGACTAACACGAGCATTTTTTATGGCTAGATTGACCAGTTGTTTTTTCTCCCCACGTTGGGGTTTGAGAATCTTGGTATCCACCAAGGCCTTGACTGCTTCTTCATCGATATCCTGCGGAATCAATACTTCATTGGGAACCAGGTGAGATTTTTCTTGATAGAATTGTCCCACATAGGTCAAGAAGTCCTCATCCGGATCATTGTAGTAGGGGAAGAGATTGACATCCCTCTCGATGAGTTTTCCTTGACGGACAAAGAAAACCTGGACACACATCCAACCCTTGTCCACATAGTAGCCAAAGACATCCCGATTTTGGAGATCCTTTGCCATAACCCGTTGCTTGGTCCGAAGTGTTCCAATAGCCTGAATCAGGTCACGGTATTCCGCCGCACGTTCAAACTCCATACTTTGTGCTGCCTTTGCCATCTTGCCCTTGAGGTCATCGATGATTTTGTCATCCTGTCCTTTTAGGAAATCAGAAACCTCCTGAGCCATGGACTTGAAATAGGCCTCATCTTTCTGACAGATGGTGTGGGCCATACATTGACCGATATGGTAATAAAAACAGACTTTAGACGGTGGATTAGTACACTTACGAAAAGGAAAAATCCGATCCAAGAGTCGCTTGATTTCATTGGCTGCACCTACATCGGGATAAGGTCCAAAATAAAGACCCCCATCCTTTTTGACCTGACGAGTAATGATAAGCCGTGGATAACGCTCATTGGTGATTTTGATGAAGGGATAGGACTTATCATCCTTGAGCATGATATTGTACTTGGGCTTATTTTCCTTAATCAGGTTGATTTCTAGGAGAAGTGCCTCAATATTGGACTCAGTGACGATAAATTCAAAATCCACAATTTCAGACACCAGAGCCTCAGTCTTGGTATCGTGACTCCCACGGAAATAGGACCGCACGCGATTGCGCAGATTTTTAGCCTTTCCTACATAGATAATAGTGCCATTTTTATCCTTGTGAATGTAGCATCCAGGGCTGGTCGGCAAGAGCTCTAGTTTTGATTTGATCAAGTTATTCATAGTTCCATTATAGCAAAAAGGCCGTGACAGGACGAACAAAAAGCCCCACCGATCACTTGATGGAGGAGCTTTGATTTCTTTTCAGATTGCACCGACTTCATCTAGTCGCTACTGGTATAGAGTTCTTGAACAGCTGTCACATCCTGGGGCTGAATCCCATAGTAAGAGCCGGCAGGCTGCATAACAGAAGTTTCGTTGGTATGATCCAATCCGATGGCATGCCCCAGCTCGTGCTCCACCGTGTGCACGATCCGTTCATAAGAATAACCATAGTTTGGATTGGATAGATAATAGTGATTCAGGCGAACCGTTACAGATATAAATTGTTTGGTTAACAAATTGGTTTGACTCTCGGCTTGACCTGCTACAGCGGTCGATCCATCATTCATCTCACTTGCCACAATATCTGCCTGGCTAGGATCCGCAACCACCTCAAAGGTAAAGGCTCCCGTTTGATTCCAGTTCTTTATGGCTTCTGCATAGGCACCTTGGAAGGTTTCATCCATTTGAGGCTCAATATAGATGCGAGCTGAGGCCTGAGCCCACTTGCCTTCTGCATGTTGGTGACTGTCTGTCTGAGACAAGACTTCCAGCGTTCCCGTCTCCTTCCATTGATTCCAGCCACCTTGACCAATCTTGCTCATTTTTTCAACCTGATTGACCGCAGAATGAAAATCACCAGACAGATACCAAACCACTCCAAAGGCAATGAGAAGTAGAATGACCACGGTCCAAACCAGACGCCAGAAGAAACGCCAAATTCCCAAAAGAAATCGGAAGAATAGTCGAATAATCCAGAACATGACGTCCCACCTTTCATAAAAATAAGAACCTATCTTGAAATCACATTCTACTTGATCAAGATAGATTCTCTATTTTACTGAAGAAAGCTGAAAGAAACCTAAAACTAAGATAAGCGCTCTTCCAAGACAAAGTCAATTGGTAGAGTAGCCAAAAAACGCTCCAATTGTTTTTCCCAGTAGTACCACTCGTGCTTACCTGGACTATGACTATAGGTCACCTCAAAACCAAGTTTTTTGAGGTTTTTCACTGCGAGATTATTGGCAGAGTAGAGATAGTCTTGCTCCCCACACCAAGCCCATAGTTTGGTCTTTTTATCGGATTTTTCAGCAATGCTTTCAAGCGAATGAGGACTAGCTGTCCAGTCTTTAATCTCTCCAAAAACTCCTCGCCAGTAGGCAAGTGACCCCAGATCCTGACTTTCAGGAGAAAATTCCTGAAAACTGAGCGCACCAGAAAAACTAGCCGCATGAGAAAAACGATTTGTCGATAGAGCGAGTTTGAAGGAACCATATCCTCCCATGGAGAGGCCTGCTATGAAAGTTTTTTCTCGCTTGCTGGTCATATTGGGGAAGAAACGTTTCATGACCTGGGGGAGTTCTTCTGCTAGAGCTGTATAGTAGTTATAGCCATACTGAGTATCTGTGTACCAGCCATTGCTAGTATTGGGCATGATGACAATAAGATTGGTTCCACGCAACAAGCGCTCGACATTGGTACGTTTGAGCCAGCTATTTTGGTTTCCTGACATTCCGTGCAAAAGATAAAGGACAGGAATATCTGTGCAATCTGGTTCAGTCACCCGACTAGCATCTGGATAGAGTACGGTAACGCCCCACTCCATATCCAAAACTTTTGAGTAATACTCAATATTCATAACTGCCATGGTTGTCTCCTTTTACTATTCTATAAGAAAAAGCCGAATTTCGACTTTTTCTGTAGGTATTCTGCTTATTATTTTGCTTCCATCACGACTGGCAAGATTGCTGGACGACGCTTGGTTTGATCAAAGAGGTACTTGGTCAGATTGTCACGAACCTTGCCTTTGAGATCTGCCCAGTCAAAGTCATCACCTTGAAGATACTCTTCTACCGTTTGGTTAATCAATTCTGAACTTTCACGGAGAATGTCACGACTCTTCTTGAGATAAACAAATCCACGCGTGTGAACACGGGCCTTGGCCACAATTTTCTTCTCACGACGGTTGACAGTGATCGCCACGATAAAGATTCCATCCTCTGACAAGACCTTACGGTCACGAAGGACCACATTTCCAACATCCCCGATGGCATTTCCGTCAATCAAGACATCACCTGCAGAAACTGCTCCAGCTGGAACAAAGTCTCCATGTTCATAAGACATGGTCGTTCCCTTTTTAGGGATGAAAATGCGTTCTGGCAACATCCCAACTGCCATGGCAGCCTTGGCATGCGCATCTAACTCACGGTACTCCCCTTGAATAGGGAAGAGGTAGTTTGGCTGCAGAAGATTGATCATCAACTGCAAATCACGCGCATTCCCGTGTCCGGATACTCGCAAGCTTTGGGTAATGAGTTTCACCACACCACCAGCTTGGTAGATCATGTTTTCAACACGCGCCATGACGGCTTCTTTGGCGATAGATGGAGTCGTTACGATATAGACCAAGTCCCCGTCTTTGATTTCCACATAGCGGTGGCGACCAATAGACATCTTACGAAGTCCATTAATAGGTTCACCCATACGCCCAGTCTCAAGGATAATCAACTCATGGTCTTCAAAACGAGACATTTCTTTTGGTTTAATCAAGAGACTTTCATTAGCTAGGGATAATTTTTTGAGACGAATCGCAGTGCGGACGATATTTTCAATATCAAATCCAGTCAAAACAACTCTGCGACCTGTATCTGCTGCAGCATCAAAAACCTGCTGGATACGAGAAAGGTTGCTAGCAACTGCGGCAACGATGATACGACCTTCCCAGTCTGCAATGGTCTGGGTAATCTCGTCTCCAACTTCACTCTCACTCGCCACCTGGATATTGCTGTCTGCATTCGCAGAGTCACTGAGGAGCGCCAAAACACCATCACGACCGATTTCTGCCAAACGAGCAAAATCCGTCGCATAGGATTCGCTAGCTGTCTGGTCAAACTTGAAGTCCCCTGTGTAAACAATGCTACCTTCAGTTGTTTTTAGGACTATTCCCAAACTTTCTGGGATGGAGTGAGTTGTACGGAAGAAGGAAACCACAGTCCCTCCAAAATCAATCTCCGTATCTTCATCAATCACATGGAAGTCATTGAATTTCTTAACCGTATCATTTCCTTTGACAAAGAGTTTGGCCAACTCAATGGTCAACTCCGAACCAAACACAGGCACCTTAGCCTCTGCCAAAAGATAAGGCAGGGCACCAATGGCATCCGCATGTCCGTGGGTCAAAAAGACCCCTGCGATACGATCGCTATTTTCAAAAAGGTAGTCCATATTTGGAATGACGACATCAACACCTAGTTGTTCATTTTCAGGGTATTTAAGCCCCGCATCCAAAACAAAAATAGAACCATCGATTTCAGCGATGTACATATTTTTCCCATTTTCTCGTACACCACCTAGTGTTGTTAAACTAATATTACTCATTTTTCCTCCGAAACTTCATTTATCTTGATTATAGGGCGAATTCACCCTCTTATTCTAAAAGTTCTAAAACTTTCAGCCGAATCTTTTCCTACCATTATACCATTTTTTTGATTATTTTCAAAACGAAGATAGGTTTTTAACTAGAGATTAGTCACTACTTTGAATCAAATCTTTTTACTTTGACTTCTCTTTTGGAGGCTTCATCGAAGATAATAGAACGATTATACCATCAAAAATATGGGCTTTTTGAATCAATTTAATTTCAGATACCTTTCTCGAACCCTAAATTTCTCTTTTAGTTCAAAAAAACCTGCTTTTACCTCTCGACTTGAGAACTATTTTCTACAAAGACATGGTTTATCTACATCCAAAAGCAAGAATTTCCTGTTCGCTATAGAATCTAAAAAATTTTCAGCAATTAGCCACTAAGATGGTGATTAACGATGGGAAACTTCTTCAAAAAGAAAAAAGACTTAGAAATTCTAAATCTTTTTATCATCTTTAGTTTGGATAGATATAAGTGACGTTACCTAAAAATTCATGAGGATTAAAGAAGCCACGGTAATTTGCAATCTGCTTTTGACGTCTGTAGTTTGCTTCCAATACCTGGATAGAGTTTTCACTTTGAACATCTGTTACATAAGCAACGTGTCCATATTCACCACCATCCCAAACGGCAATTGCTCCTACTACTGGAACACTTCCTGTCTTATAACCTTGAGCGCTCGCGTAGATTGCCCACGTGTTGGCATTTCCCCACCAGTTGCTAGCCCAAGGCGCCAATTCTTTCACGCCCCATGTACACTGACCAATAGGGTATGAGTTTCCATAGTTTGTTGGAGTCTTTTCAACAACATCTTCTGTATCTGATACCACATTCGCAGTGCTAGCTGGAGCACTGTAGGTAGAGCTAGCCTGAGCGGAACCACTCACTTGGAGAACATCTCCTGGGTGGATGGTATCAAAGATGGTTTTCCCATTCAAAGCCGCCAAGTCATAAGGATCCATATCATTGGCAGTAGCAATGGCAAAAAATGAATCTCCGTCTTGGACAACGTAAGAGTTGGCATGAACCGTTTGAGCACCAACTGTCGCTAAAACAGCAGTAGAAGTTAAACCAAGAGTCAGTTTCGTAACTGTTTTTTTCATAACTATATTCCCCTTATATTTATTTTCTTGATAAGAAAATCATACTTGATTTACATGTCAGTTCGTTTAGAGTTATATTTTAGTCATGTTACAAAAATTTATACTTTTACTACATAAGGTTTAAAAGCAGACATCGTATAAAGTGATAGAAGAGAATAAAAAATGAATCGTTACCCCCAATCTTTACATCAGCAAACCATCCAAAAGACTATCTTATCAACCACTCCCACATCAAGCATTTATCCGACAAAAAGAGACCGAGATAGGTCATCTCAGTCCCTTTCTATCTATTACTCCATTAAAAAGTCATACATTTCTTGCACGGTACCCAGCGCCATCATTTCTTGGTCTTTAACGGTTTGTTTGAGATTTTGGTAAATCTGACTTTCAGCAATTTCCCTTTTCGGCGCTTCTTTATTGACTGTCATGACACCATCTTTGATCGTTACAAAGCCCAGTTCCTCAAATACTTGAATCATCTTGACCAGCAAGATTTGTTGGATATTGAGATAAGCCGCCAGATCTTTCAGCTTGTAGCGAATATCAAACTCTGGGAACTGGTAAATGGTCTTGTACAATTTTGCAAACTGTTCCCTAGTCCCATAACCTGTCAGATAGTAGGCCTTGTCAATGTCATTTTTGAAATAGACAGCAGAGAAGTGCTGTTCTTGAAAAATTGTCTTCAGCAAGGTAATATCTTCAGGAATAGTTTTCACAACCACAGCATCACTAGTCGCTAAATCCGGCAACTCTCCAGAGAAATCTAAAACTGGAACCCCTTCTGGCAAGACTGCATTCTTCCCACGAATGTTAAAGAGTTGAACACCCTCCACACGCGCATCCACCATCATCAACTGGAGGGCAGTTTGGCCATTCCATTGGTTGACAGACAAGGTGACTGCCAATTCTAGATTCTTGGTTTGAGCAAACTCCGTTGCCCATCTACCTTGTCCAAAGGCTACCACTTCAAAACTCGCCTCCCCCTTGGAGATCTTTAGTTTGAGATGGGCATTGCCTGCCCCCATGGTTCTAGCACTTTCGACATGAAAATCCTTGATATAAAAGATAGGTTTCTGATTATCCATCCCAAAGGGTGCCAAGCGTTCAAAGCTTTTAACCGTTTCTAAACTAAGAGTCTCCAAATCCAACTCTTCATCTAGATTTAACTTATTCTTACCACTAGCATCTGCACCTTTTTCACGGACATAGTCTTCCAAGACTTGAGATAAATCTGAAAGTTTCTCAACTTCCAGCGTCATTCCAGCTGCACCAGCATGGCCGCCAAAGGCGATAAAGAGGTCTCGATGGGGATCCAGAGCTTCAAAAATATCGACTGCTTCCACACTACGAGCGCTACCCTTGGCACGACCATCTTCTATATTAAGAACGATGACTGTCTGCCCCAATTCCTCTAGCAAGCGCCCAGCCACGATACCCAGAACGCCAGGATTCCAGCCTTCCTTGGCCAAAACCTGGACCTTCTTCTCAGGATCCACCATGGTCTTAGCTTCTTCATAGATTGACTGAACGATTTCCTTGCGCTCTTCGTTTTTCTGGTGAATCATGAGGGCAATCTCATGTGCTTCCTCATCGTCAAACCCAGTCAGCAAATCAATGGCAGGATTGGGATCATCCAATCGCCCCAAGGCATTTAAACGAGGAGCAATCTGGAAGCCAACCGTCTCTTCTGTCACTTCATTCGCAGCAATCCCTGCCATGTCCAGCATTTCTTGTAGTCCAATGCGCTGGGTATGTCCCAACATTTCCAGACCATATTGAACCAAAATACGGTTTTCATCTGTCAGGCTCACCATATCTGCAATGGTACCGATAGCGACCAAATCAAGCAATTCCACTTGCACTTCTTCTAAAAGAGCGCAAGCTAGCTTGAAAGCCACTCCGCATCCGGCCAACTGTTTGAAAGGATAATCCGCTTCTGGATGCTCAGGGTGCACAATCGCATAGGCATCTGGCAAGGTTTCCGGCATGGAATGGTGGTCGGTCACAATGACATCCACTCCCATAGACTGGGCCAATTCAATGGCTTCGTGCCCTGCAACCCCATTGTCCACTGTCACAATCAAGGAAATTCCCTCTTGCTCGATAAAGTATTTATAAACACTGGCATTGGGACCATAGCCATCGGTAAAGCGATTTGGTAGATAAACACGGCACTCAGCGCCAAGCTGTTCCAAACTTTCCTTCACAATCGAAGCTGAAGTCATACCATCCGCATCGTAGTCTCCATAGATGAGAATATTCTCCCCTTCCTCAATGGCCTGACGAATCCGTTCCACTGCCTTGTCCATATCATGGAGCAGATAGGGGTCATGTAAATCCTCTAAAGAAGGTTCTAAAAACTTCTTTAGACTTTCTTCATCCTGAATCCCTCTTTCAAATAATAAGCGAGCCACCTCAGGACCCAGTCCAGCCTTCTTGGCTATCTTTGTAAAATCCGCATCTTCAACCTGCGGGGCAAACTGCCATTCATAAGTAGGTGTTATCAAAAAGACATCCGCTCTTTCTAAGAATTCTATCGTTTCATTATAACATGATTTAGGCATTTTCTCTATCCAGATTGCTTTTTTATAACATTTTAGTGAATTTTTTTCAGATATGATTTGACAAGAACATTCTTTTGGTGTAGAATCATGTTATAAAATCTAACACAAAGGAGATCTCTCATGGCTTTAGTAGAATTTAAAAACGTCGAAAAATATTACGGAGACTACCACGCACTCCGCGACATCAATCTCCGTTTTGAAAAAGGACAAGTTGTTGTCCTGCTTGGACCTTCTGGTTCTGGGAAGTCCACTCTTATCCGTACGATTAATGGTTTGGAGGCTGTTGACAAAGGGAGTCTCTTGGTCAATGGACACCAAGTAGCAGGTGCTAGCCAGAAAGATTTAGTTCCTCTTCGTAAGGAAGTCGGCATGGTTTTTCAACATTTTAACCTTTATCCACACAAAACAGTGTTAGAAAACGTGACACTTGCGCCCGTTAAAGTTCTAGGAATTGATAAAAAAGAAGCTGAAAAAACAGCCCAAAAATATCTGGAATTTGTAAA
This sequence comes from Streptococcus oralis subsp. oralis, assembly GCF_002096445.1. GTDB lineage: Bacteria > Bacillota > Bacilli > Lactobacillales > Streptococcaceae > Streptococcus > Streptococcus oralis_N. Next base: position 301,836 of record NZ_NCUK01000013.1, on the reverse strand, counting down.
TATGTGGGACAAGAAAGATTCTTATCCGGCCATGCTATCTGGTGGACAAAAACAGCGGATCGCCATCGCTCGTGGTCTTGCCATGCATCCAGAACTCCTCCTCTTTGATGAGCCAACATCTGCTCTTGATCCTGAGACTATCGGAGATGTTCTAGCAGTTATGCAGAAACTAGCACATGACGGGATGAATATGATCATCGTTACCCACGAAATGGGCTTTGCCCGTGAAGTTGCGGACCGCATTATCTTTATGGCCGACGGAGAAGTTTTGGTGGATACGACAGATGTCGATGACTTTTTCGACAATCCAAGCGAACCTCGTGCCCAGCAATTCCTCAGCAAAATTATCAACCACGAAAGTGATAAAGTCAAATAAGGAGGCACCTATGAAAAAGAAATTCTTTTTATCCGCATTATTGATTAGCCTTTTCGGCCTTGCTGCTGCCAAACCAGTCCAGGCTGATACTAGTGTCGCAGACATTCAAAAAAGAGGCGAACTGGTTGTCGGTGTCAAACAAGACGTTCCCAATTTTGGTTACAAAGATCCCAAGACAGGGACTTATTCTGGTATCGAAACCGACTTAGCCAAGATGATTGCAGACGAACTCAAAGTCAAGATTCGCTACGTTCCTGTTACCGCTCAAACCCGCGGTCCACTACTAGACAACGAACAGGTCGACATGGATATCGCAACTTTCACCATCACAGACGAACGTAAAAAATTATACAACTTCACCAGTCCCTACTACACGGATGCTTCTGGTTTTTTGGTCAATAAATCCGCCAACATCAAAAGCATTGAGGACCTAAACGGCAAAACCATTGGGGTTGCCCAAGGTTCCATCACCCAACGCCTGATTACTGAACTGGGTAAAAAGAAAGGTCTAACCTTTAAATTCGTCGAACTTGGTTCCTACCCAGAATTAATTACTTCACTTCACGCTCACCGTATTGATGCCTTTTCCGTGGACCGCTCTATCCTTTCTGGCTACATTAGTAAACGGACAGAACTACTAGATGATAGTTTCAAGCCATCTGACTACGGTATTGTTACCAAGAAATCAAATACCGAGCTAAACGACTATCTTGATACCTTGGTCACTAAATGGAGCAAGGACGGTAGTTTGCAGAAACTCTATGACCGTTACAAGCTTAAACCATCTAGCCATACTGCAGATTAAGGAGGACACCCCATGACAGATTTATCATCTTGGACAGCCTATTTTCAGGATTTTGGACAATTTTTCAATGGTTTCCTCTTCACCCTTGCCCTAGCGATTGGTTCCTTTATCCTCGCCATGGTTTTAGGCATCTTCTTTGGAGCCATGTCAACCAGCAAACGCCCATTCTTGCGTATTTTGGCTCGTATTTTTGTCGAATTTTACCAAAACACCCCCCTCTTGGTACAGTTTGTTATTGTTTTTTATGGCCTACCCCTTATCAGTGATCACACCATCATGATTCCGATTTATTGGACAGCTGTTCTCTGCGTCGGACTTTATCACGGTGCCTATATTGCTGAGGTTATTCGTTCAGGGATTCAGTCTATTCCTAGCGGTCAGATGGAGGCCGCCTTATCACAAGGTTTCACCTATATCAGTGCCATGCGCTTGGTTATCTTGCCTCAGGCCTTCCGTATCATTCTCCCACCTTTGACCAATCAAATCGTTAACCTCATCAAGAACACCTCTACCGTTGCTATCATCTCTGGAGTGGACTTGATGTTTGTGACCAAGTCTTGGTCAGCTCTCAACGGAAACTACATCCCTGCCTTTCTAGGTGCTGCCCTACTCTACTTTGCCCTTTGCTTCCCAGTCGCCCAGTTTGGTCGCAAGATGGAGCAAGCCAACAAAAAAGCCTATTCACTTTAGGAGGTTACTATGGAATCTATTTTAGAAGTTTTGACCCCAGATAACCTAATCTTTATCTTTAAAGGATTTGGCTTAACCCTCTACATTTCTCTAATTGCTATCGTCCTATCTACCCTTATCGGGACGGTACTTGCGGTTATGCGAAATGGGAAAAATCCTGTCTTGCGAATCATCTCCAGCATTTACATCGAATTTGTGCGTAACGTTCCCAACCTTCTCTGGATTTTCACTATCTTTTTGGTTTTCAAGATGAAGTCGACGCCAGCTGGCATTACCGCCTTTACCCTTTTTACCTCAGCAGCCTTGGCTGAGATTATCCGTGGTGGCCTCAATGCCGTAGACAAGGGACAATACGAAGCAGGAATGTCACAAGGATTCACCTCTACTCAAATCCTCTACTACATCATTCTCCCACAAGCGATCCGCAAAATGTTGCCAGCTATCATTTCTCAGTTTGTAACTGTGATTAAGGATACCAGCCTTCTCTACTCTGTTATCGCTCTACAGGAACTCTTTGGCGCCAGCCAAATTCTCATGGGACGCTATTTCGAACCAGAGCAGGTCTTCAGTCTTTATATCCTGATTGCCTTGATTTACTTTATCTTTAACTTTGCCATTTCTAGCCTGTCTCATAAGCTAGCAAAACGTTGGCAACAAGCTGCAGAATAAAAACGAAATGTGAACTCGAAACAAGGGTTCACATTTTTTGCTATAAATGAAAAAGAGCAACTCAATGCTATGCAAACGTTTTACTTTTTAGTAAAATGACTTTAAAACCATAAAGCAAGGAGAAAAATCATGATCCAAGAACTTTGCAAAGAATTCTCTCAACTGGAACAAGTAGAAGCTATTGCTCTTGGTGGTTCTCGTGCAGGACAAGCCTACGATCAAAACTCTGATTATGACGTTTATGTCTATCTCAACTCTCCTATTGATGAGGCGACTCGCCTAAAAATTTTGAGTAAATACTGCTCCTATATGGAAATTGGAAACCAGTTTTGGGAGTTAGAGGACGACTGCGTACTAAACAACGGTATCGAAATCGAGTTGATTTATCGTTCACTGGAATCATTTGAACAGGAATTGAACTCAACCGTTTTTCAGCATCAAGCCCAAAATGCCTATACAACTTGCATGTGGCATAATCTACTCCACAGCAAGATTTTATACGACCCGAATGGACACTATGCTTCTCTCCAAAAGACTTACCAGATTCCCTATCCACAGGAACTCAAAAAGCATATCATCGAAAGGCAACTCCTTTTGCTAGAACAAGCCATGCCTGCCTTCTCTCACCAAATAGAAAAAGCTATCAAACGCCAAGATCTTCTCAGTATGAATCATCGTACAAGTGAATTTTTTGCTTCCTACTTTGACTTGTTATTTGCGCTCAATGAGCAAACCCATCCTGGTGAAAAACGAATGTTGGAGTACGCAAAGACCAATTGTACACTCCTCCCTAAGCAATTTGAAGAAACTATTCGCAAGTATTTCCAACTACTCTACCAACCACAACAAGGAGAACAAGCGGTCGTAACCTTACAAACCATCCTGAACCAACTAAAGGCCATTTTGCCATAGACCAAAAAGAAAATGTGAACCTCTGTTGCTGTTCACATTTTTATTTGTCGTTGACTGTAAAATTCTAGTCTACTCATATTCAGTTGCCTATTTTTGACTCTCTCTGAAAATCTGTAACTAGGTTAGAAATTGTTCAATTGATTGACGAGCAATCATGAAACCGTTCCAAAAACCACACTCACAATCACTTACCCTGCTCTTTCATTACTAGTGACAATTTTTCCCTTAGGGTTACTACAAGATTTTTTAGAGATTCTAACAAGAATTACAATATGAATTTTACATATTACCATAGAACACCTCTATAGGAGAAAATCAGAGCTAAAATTAATAAAATATAGAAGGCGAGAAAAAGCCATCTCATCTTCACACATAGAGCAATGTATTCTCTGATAAAGGCCGATGGGATATAGTAGGCGGCTGTACGGCAACCAAGACCATCTCCCTTCATCCCAATACGGCGAGCATAGGTACTGGTACGAAAAACATGGTAATCATTGGTCACAAAGAGAAAACGTGGACTGGCTACCAGCTTCTCACCCATTTCTTTTGAGAAGAGAAGATTCTCATAGGTCGTCGTTGAGTCTTCTTCTAGGAGAATCGCTTCTCTCGGAACATCCGTCTCTTCCAGCAAATAATTACAAATTGCCTGAGCCTCGGAAATCTTCTCATCCCCACCTTGACCACCACTTGCGATGATTTTAACATTGGGATTGAGAGACTGGTGATAAGCTTCTACTGCCTTGTCAATGCGACTCTTCAGTAAGGGAGTAACTTTTTCTCCATTCAACAAGCCTGCTCCGTGAATGATGATAAAATCATAATATTTTTTCTTAGGAATGAAAAGATACAGAATGGAATAAAGCAGAAATCCTGCAAAGGCAAAACCAAAAATCAAATACGAATAAATCAAAAAGAAAAAGATAATATTCACTAGATGATTGGTGTAAAACAAGCCCTTGGTATCGCTCACTCGAATCGCCATGATCACAAAAAAGAATAGAATCACGCATCCTAATCCTAGAGACAAATAATTTGCCTTGGATTTTCCTTCTTTTTTCAATAACACAAATCCATTATAAATAAGGAAAAAACCACTTAGAAAAACTAAAAGAGGCAGCAGGAGAAAAATCCCTGCAAAGAAAACCATGTGCACTTCTTTCTGCCCAGCTTCGTAAAAAAGATTGGCAATGGACATATAAGAAAAGAGCAGAGACAAAAGCAAGAGAGCTGGATTCCAGAGACTACGATTGTCCCTTAAAAACGAAACGAGAAAAAGTAGGACAAAAAATCCTGTGATAAAGTACATAGTCTTCTCCTTTAATGACTACATTGTACCATAATTATGGCAATAGAAAAAGAGAACCTTAGTCCTCTCACTTAGATAGTTTATTCTGAGCATCGGCTACAACCTGAGCCAGACTTGTCTGACGCAGTTGGTTTTCCATAGCTGCTTGAACATCGAACAACTTTTGGTCCAAGACCGCATGGATATTCGCACCAATTGGGCAATTAGGATTTGGATTGTCATGGAAACTAAAGAGCTTACCAGATTTTCCTAAACACTCCACAGCTTGGTAGACATCCAACAAACTGATCTCTTGAAGGTCTTTTATTATCTCAGTTCCTCCCGTACCACGAGCAACTGAAATCAATCCAGCTTTTTTGAGTTGCGATAAAGTCTTACGGATAATGACTGGATTGACCCCAACGCTGGCAGCGAGAAAATCGCTGGTTACTTTACTTTCTGTATCCTGCATTGCAATAATAATCATCATATGAGTCGCAATTGTAAATCGACTTGAAATTTGCATTTTCTTCTCCTTTCACTGATATTTTATTCATCTTTTCCCGTATAAACATTATACCGTTTTTGGTTTTCCTGTCAAATATTAACGACTGATTATCTTCTCCATGCAAAAAGTCCTGTATCCCTCTTGCCAACCAGAACGGTAGAGGGCATACAAAGACTTATTTTTTTATGCAATTTTACGGACAATCCCTTTTGTTTTATGACTTGACCAGACTGAGCTGATAGACACCCCAGCACCAACTAAGGTAAACACAGCTAACATAGCTAGATTATAAAAATAGTTATCTGGGAAATCACCGCTAAAGATTAATTGATTCACCACTCGGAAAGCAAAGGCAAACTCAACCCCTAGTTTGGAAACGACTTCCATCGCCAAATCAATTTGATTCACTAGAAAGACAGTAATCACCATCCAAATAGAGGAAATCACAATCCCCTTTCGAGATACCTTTCTTCCAAGGATTTCATATCCTTTAATGGTACAAATCCCCAGAACAATACCCGCTACCATAGCTACATAACCTAGACGAGCGATAAATAGAGCAACTGCTCCACCAATCAAGGCTCCCAGCAAGGCACCAACTGCTCCAAGAAGAACATTTTCCTTTTTATTTTGATAAGAATCCACCTCGATTTGAAGATTGCTCTTCAGCAATTGATAGCTTTCCTCGTTGATAAGGAAAATTGAATCACCTAATTGATAGAGACCAACGGGACCCTCCTGACCGCTATAGGCACACACTTGGACGAAATGATGGGTTTCAAGGAATGCAACGAGGTCTGTTATGAGCGTCTGTAACTTTTCAATTGTTTTTGATTTGCGCATGGCACCTTTTACGACAAAAGAAACAAGGTACTGATTGATAGACAAGGTCGACAAGTTTGGAAGAGATTCACTCTTAAACTCATCCCAAACCAATTCATTTTCTTCTGAATCCGCAGGATTACCATTCAAACTCACACTGACACAAAGTCGAAACTGATTTTTCACGTCAGTTTCTTGCAGGAAAAGTAAATAGCCTGACTGCGTGCCATAAATACTTCCAGACTCCTCATCAAACTGTAGGCCTAATCCCGACGCAATTGCCTGTAACTCTTCTGGTTTCATTATCTGTCTCCTCTTATTTTGAATATCAATTAGTATGAGATTCAAATTATTTATATTCCGTTATTCTAACATAAATTTGAGAAGCCGTCAATTCGTATCCAGTTCGACTTATCGGAAAACAACAGTCCCTAGACTATCTTATTTCTAGCTAGAAATCCTCTTAAAACCAATCTTTCTTGTCTCTCTCCATCCAAAGCTCAACATCCCTGTCATAACCTTCTTGTTCACTAATCTGACCTAACAATTCGTGGTTATGAGTATGGTGAATCCCATTTACCAAACTTTCATAGTAGACCTGGAAATAGGGGAGCTTCAAATCCTTAGCCAACTGCAATTCAGCTTCCACATCATAATCCACTCGACGAAAATCAACATCAGACAAACCTGCTTCATCAAACTCTAAAATCATATACTGAGCCCGCAGGTCCTTACGCAACTTCGCATCTAGAAAGAAAGGTTGTCCAATGGAACCTGGATTAAGAATCAACTGTCCATCACTTCCGTAACGAAGCAACTGTTGGTGAATATGGCCATATACTGCGATAGAGGCGTGTGGATTCGTCACCAATCTATCAAAATCTTCTTGTTTTCCCGTATGAATCAACTCTCTACCCCAGTTTTTATCAGGGAGATGGTGTGTGATTCCCACCATCAAATCACCAAACTGACGATGAACTTGCATGGGTTGATTATTGAGGTCTTCGATTTCTTCAGGGCTGACCTCCTCTAAGATGTACTGACTTTGACGCAGGAGATAACGATGACTCGCTATTGTAGGATCTAACTTGCGATGCAGGCCTCGCCAGAGACTATTCTCCCAATTTCCCAGAACTCTTACTGTAATAGGCAAACTTGCTAAGAGGTCCAATATCCTTCTACGTCCTGTTCCTGGCATCAGAATATCCCCTAAAAGCCAGTATTGGTCTACCTCTGCTGCTTTAGCATCAGTCAGAACAGCTTCCAAAGCTGTCGTATTTCCATGTATGTCTGAAAGAACTGCTATTTTGGTCATTCTTTCTCCTTACTCTCTTACTTCTTTTGTTAGTATTATAACAGAAAACACTCGAAAAGATCACTATCACTAATCACTGGATTAAATTGTAAGAGCCTCCAAATCGTGCTATAATATAAGTAGAGGTTTCCCCTTCATTTAGGATTATGTTGTATACAATATCTCTCAATTTTTCCAGATTGGAGGACTATTGCCATGCGGAATTATCTTAAGTATATCCCATACTACCTTGTCACTTTCTTTTTTTACTGGCCCCTCTATGAGCTCCTCTCTCTACTCATCTCTGACCCATATACACTGAAGGGACTATACATTTACAACATCATCCTCTTTTCACCTCTGGTAACCTTTATCGTATCGCTACTTTATAGCTATCGATTTCATTTCTCACTTTGGTGGCTACTCAGCATTGGTCTGCTCTATTGCTTTACTATCATCACCTTTGGTGAGTTCATCCTGCTTTACTTCCTAGCCTATGAACTCTTTGCCCTACTTGGGTTGGTTTCTGGTGTGGGTATCAAGCATCTCTTCAAGAGAGCGAAAAACAAAAAAATTATACAAAAACCTTGAAAATTCTCGCAATCATGCTATAATAATGCATAGAGACAAGTCACTTAGTCCCTTTCTACTAGAGAGTGCGTGGTTGCTGGAAACGCATAGAAAGCCTAAACTGATACTACTCTACTGACTTTTATGCAAACATAAAACGGTGGCCACGTTAAAGCCAATCAGAGGTGTCCCTCTTTTTTGAGGAACATAAATGAAGGTGGAACCACGTTGCGACGTCCTTTTAGGATGTCGTTTTTTGTTTTGTCAGAAGGAGGAAGAACGATGCTTTATATGATTGGCGGATCGCCTTGTAGTGGAAAGTCAACAATTGCCTCACTTCTTGCTAGACAGTATCAACTACTTCATATCAAACTGGATGATTTGGTAGAAGAGATGATGAGTCAAGCAAGTGCAGACTCACAGCCAATTTGCCTTCTTAGGAAGGATAGAAATCCAGAACAAATCTGGATGAGAAAGCCAGAAGAGATGGCAGATGAAGAATGGTGCTTTTATGAAGAGATTTTTCCTTATGTAAAATCTTACTTGATAAAAAATCAAAACAGACCTCTCTTGGTGGAGGGAGCAGGACTTTTGCCTCACTTGGTAAAGGAGATTGAATGTCCAGCATCTTCCTATCTATGCTTGACTCCGACAGCTGATTTTCAAAAAAAGCATTATATACAGAGAGAATGGGTTCCTTATGTCTTAGAGGGTACAACCAACCCTGATCAAGCTTTTGAAAACTGGATGCAACGAGACATTCTTTTTGCTCAAATGGTTCGTAAGGAAGCGGTGAAATTAGGCTATCCTAGCCTCGTAACAGATGGTAGTCAATCAGAGAATCAGACTGCGGAAGAAGTTGCTCGGCTCTTAAAATTGTCCAACAAAAATAGAATAAATATTTAAGGAGAAAACCATGATTAAGATTACTTTCCCAGATGGCGCTGTTCGTGAATTCGAATCTGGCGTTACTACTTTTGAAATTGCCCAATCTATCAGCAATTCCCTAGCTAAAAAAGCCTTGGCTGGTAAATTCAACGGCAAACTCATCGACACGACTCGTGCTATCACTGAAGATGGAAGCATCGAAATCGTGACACCTGATCACGAAGATGCCCTTCCAATCTTGCGTCACTCAGCTGCCCACTTGTTTGCCCAAGCAGCTCGTCGCCTTTTCCCAGACATTCACTTGGGAGTTGGTCCAGCTATTGAAGATGGCTTCTACTACGATACCGACAATACTGCTGGTCAAATCTCTAACGAAGACCTGCCTCGTATCGAAGAAGAAATGCAAAAGATTGTCAAAGAAAACTTCCCATCTATTCGTGAAGAAGTTACCAAGGACGAGGCGCGTGAAATCTTCAAGAACGACCCTTACAAGTTGGAATTGATCGAAGAACACTCAGAAGACGAGGGTGGTTTGACTATCTACCGTCAGGGTGAATACGTGGACCTTTGCCGTGGACCTCACGTCCCATCAACAGGCCGTATCCAAATCTTCCACCTTCTTCATGTAGCAGGTGCTTACTGGCGTGGAAATAGCGACAACGCGATGATGCAACGGATCTACGGTACAGCTTGGTTTGACAAGAAAGACTTGAAAAACTACCTTCAAATGCGTGAAGAAGCTAAAGAACGTGACCACCGTAAACTTGGTAAAGAGCTTGACCTCTTCATGATTTCTCAAGAAGTTGGTCAAGGACTTCCATTCTGGTTGCCAAACGGTGCGACTATCCGTCGTGAATTGGAACGCTACATCGTCGACAAAGAGTTGGCTTCTGGCTATCAACACGTTTACACTCCACCACTTGCTTCTGTAGAGCTTTACAAGACTTCTGGTCACTGGGATCACTACCAAGAGGACATGTTCCCAACTATGGACATGGGGGACGGTGAAGAGTTTGTCCTTCGTCCAATGAACTGCCCACACCACATCCAAGTTTTCAAACACCATGTTCACTCCTACCGTGAGTTGCCAATCCGTATCGCCGAGATTGGAATGATGCACCGTTACGAAAAATCTGGTGCCCTCACTGGTCTTCAACGTGTGCGTGAAATGTCTCTCAACGATGGTCACCTCTTTGTTACTCCTGAACAAATCCAAGAAGAGTTCCAACGTGCCCTTCAGTTGATTATCGATGTTTATGAAGACTTCAACTTGACTGAATACCGCTTCCGTCTCTCTCTACGCGACCCTCAAGATACTCACAAGTACTTTGACAACGATGAAATGTGGGAAAATGCCCAAACCATGCTTCGTGCAGCTCTTGATGAAATGGGTGTGGACTACTTTGAAGCTGAAGGTGAGGCAGCTTTCTACGGACCAAAATTGGATATCCAAGTTAAGACAGCTCTCGGAAAAGAAGAAACCCTCTCTACGATCCAGCTTGACTTCTTGCTTCCAGAACGCTTCGACCTCAAATACATCGGAGCTGATGGTGAAGAACACCGTCCAGTTATGATTCACCGTGGGGTTATCTCCACTATGGAACGCTTCACAGCTATCTTAATTGAGAACTACAAGGGTGCCTTCCCAACATGGCTTGCACCACATCAAGTAACTCTCATCCCCGTTTCTAACGAAAAACACGTAGACTACGCATGGGAAGTTGCTAAGAAACTCCGTGACCGTGGTGTCCGTGCCGACGTAGATGAGCGCAATGAAAAAATGCAATTCAAGATCCGTGCTTCACAAACTAGCAAGATTCCTTACCAATTGATCGTTGGTGACAAGGAAATGGAAGACGGAACCGTCAACGTTCGTCGCTACGGCCAAAAAGAAACACAAACTGTCTCAGTTGATGACTTTGTTCAAGCTATCCTTGCTGATATCGCCAACAAATCACGCGTTGAGAAATAAGTAGTTAGCACAAAAGCCTCCAATCGGAGGCTTTTTATCATCTATGTTTACTCGATAACGAGCTTCACTTCAGCGAATTTGATGCGTACTGTCGTTCCTTTTCCAACCTCAGACTCGATACGAATCTGGTGACCCAGTTCTTCAGAAATTTTCTTAGATAGATAAAGTCCAAGTCCAGATGACTGCTGGGTCAAACGCCCATTGTAGCCTGAAAAACCACGTTCAAAGACTCGGAGCACATCACTATTTTTTATCCCGATTCCCGTATCCTTGATACAGAGTTCCTGACCTTCCATGTAAATCTCTAACCCACCTTCCTTGGTGTACTTGAGACTGTTTGAGAGGATTTGTTCAATGACGACCAACAGCCACTTCTTATCGGTCACGATGATTTTGTCAAGGTCATGGAGATTGAGCGTTAGTCCTTTTTGGATAAAGAAAAGGGCATACTTACGAACCACTTCCTTCACCAGATCCTCCACTTGAACCTTTTCAAATACCAAGTCATCGTGGAAACTATCCAAACGCAGGTACTGCAACACCAGATTGGTATAGGAGTCAATCTTAAAGATTTCCTGTTCCAGTTGCTGCTTGACCTCACGATCAGAGACTTCTGCTACCAAGAGACGGCTTGCCGCAATGGGGGTCTTGATTTGGTGAACCCACAAGGTGTAGTAGTCCAGCAAATCCGTCAGCTTACTCTGCGCTTCCGACTTCTTTTGATACAATTCAGACTCACGCTCTTCGAGCTTTTCTACTAGCGCACATTCCAGAGGAGACTTGGGGTCTCTCTCAGCATAGAGTATTTCCTGCCGGTAAACCTGAGCTTCTGCAAATATATCCCAAGCCAAAAATAGGAAGGTCACAAAACTACTGAGCAGAAAGAAATAAAGAAAATAAGTTCCTAGACTAGCAAATAAAAACTGAAAGAGAAGGACGAGAAAGCCTAATGAAAAAATATAGGCAAAAACGCGACTGCGAGAACGCAGATAGGCTAGAAAAAATGATTTCCAATCAAGCATGTTTCAGTCCGTATCCTATCCCTTTCTTGGTTTCGATAAACCCTGCTAAACCTTGCTCCTCCAACTTTTTGCGCAGGCGAGCAACATTGACAGACAAGGTATTGTCATCGATGAAAAAGTCGCTATTCCAGAGTTCCCGCATCAGGTCATCACGCGCCACGATATTGCCAGCATGTTCAAACAAGACCCGCAAAATTTGAAATTCATTCTTGGTCAAACTCAGGACTTCCCCCTGATAGTGCAGGTCCATAGACTTGGTATTGAGGATCACACCCGCATACTCCAGCAGACTTTCATCACGGCCAAATTCATAGGAACGGCGCAACAAGCCTTGAACCTTGGCAAGGAGCACCTGCTGGTCAAAAGGCTTGGTCACAAAGTCATCTGCCCCCATATTGATCGCCATGACGATATCCATCGCTTGATCTCTCGAAGAGAGAAACATGATGGGCACCTTAGAAATCTTACGAATCTCCTGGCACCAATGGTAACCATTAAAAAGAGGTAGACCAATATCCATGAGCACCAAATGAGGTTCTGACTGGACAAATAAGCTCAAGACTTCCATAAAGTCCTCTACCAAAACGACCTCAAAACCCCACTCAGAGAGTAATTTCCCAACTTGTTGCCGAATAACTTTGTCATCTTCTACTAGTAAAATCTTGTGCATGCGCTCCTCCTTTGCTATTTCTCAAAGTATCAAAACCCTTCATATCAGATTTACGGATCAGTATCTCATACTGTTTAGCAGCCTATTTCCCAAATCCAGATCAGAAAACAGATGCTAAATAGAGAACATTCCCACTGATATCATACCTTATTTTTAACTATAGTTCCAGCCTTATCCTATATTTTCCTTTTTGTGCTCATTTTGTTAGCGTTTCTTTAACTTATTTAATAAATCTAGCCTTCTTATTGACAAGCTAGCCATGATTTGTTAGAATATGAATGAACAAATCGATTTATTCATTCACAAAACAAAGGAGGCTAAATCATATTGGACAAAAAACAAGCTTTAAAGACAGCAGCCTATGAAGTTTTTTCGAAAAAAGGTTACAAGGCAACAGGAATTTCAGAAATTGCTAGGCAAGCTGGTGTTGCAGTTGGTTCTTTTTATAACTATTACGAGAGTAAAGAAGCCATTTTTCTAGACACCTATATAGATGAAAACAACCGTGTTCGCCAAGCTATGATCGAAGAACTGGATTGGGAAATTGATATGACCGACCTCATTGGTCAACTCTTTGCTCAGTCCAGAACTCTCGTTTCTTCCAATAAAATCCTTGCAGAATGGTACAATCCTGCCATCGCAGATGAGTTACACAGCTACTATTCCTCGGAGGAAGGCAAAGTCGCAAATCCATTTCATCAGTTTCTAGTTAAAACTTTTACAAATCGTATGCAGGCTGAAGGGTACTCGCCAGAAAAGATTCAAGATATTTTACAGGTTTATAATCTGTTTTACTATATGGATATGCATATCACGGAAAAAGATTTTCCAGATATTGGCAAGACCGTTGAAATACTTGCAACCAACTTCATAAAAGGAATTCTTAAATAACAAATATAATTTAATTATAGGTGAATTGGAGAAAGAGGAATGAACATGGAATTTAGAAAAAAAGAGTACAAACCGTTTGACATTTTTGACAGTGAATGGGCGGCAATAACGGTAGGCAACAGGGAAAAGTTCAATGCCTGCCTCGTGTCATGGAGTAGCCTTGGAAATATTTGGGGAGCACCGGGAAAAAGTAAGGCGACTGTAACCCTATATATACATCCGTCAAGATATACAGCTGAGTTTATTGATGATAGTGAATACTTTACTGTAAGCTTTTTTGATCCAAAATATAAAAAGGCACTTGCATACCTTGGAAGTCATTCAGGAAGAAATGAAAATAAAATAGAAAATGCCGGACTTATGGCAATTCCTATAGGTAAGACAATGGGATTTAAAGAGGCAAAACAGACTTTTTTATGTAAAAAGCTTTGTAAGCAACAGTTTGACAAGGAGAGTTTTGTACAGGAAATAAGGGATTACTATGAATTGTATCCAGATATCTATACTGACGGACATGGTGGCTGGGAACCTCATTTTATTCTTATAGGTGAGATAGAACAGATTATAGATTAAATGGATATGCTATATTTGATATTATTTACATAGAAAGGACAAAATTTTTATAAGAAGAATTGATTTTTTTATTTTTTGAAAATATATGAATGAACTAATATTTTATTCATTCAATAATATAATAAAGGAGATTTTATCATGGACAAACAAGGAGTTAAAAAAATGAATGGATTAGGTATTACAGGAATTTCTCTTGCCATTATTGGTATTTTGATCATTATTTGGGGAGCTACACTACAACAGGTTGATTTATCAAACCCTGATTTTATGTCCTTTGCGACTGGAGGTATGATTTTGCTGGCTATAGGGTTATGTATGATTGCCGGCTTACCTGTTATTTTAAAAATTGCGGGTATTTGGTTGGCGGCATTGACTACCATGATTTATATTTACAGCCTACCTAATACTGATTTGCTTATCAAACTGATTGGCTTTATTCCTGTTATCGCACTGGCTACTTGGCTATCTTTTAAATTTTGAAAATGAGGAAAATAATGAAAAGAGGTAAAAAAATGTTTATTATCATTCTATCAACACCTGGAGTCTTAGGCCTTATAACTTGGGGTGCCATCGCCTACCTTGGACGAAGTCAGATATTATCGATAAAATCCATCGAAAATCCCAGCGGAGATCTGTATTTAATTCACATCACAAAACCAAGTTATCAAAACTGGAAAGCTGGGGCTTATGCCAAGTTTACACTCCCTGATACTTCTTCTACTACTAATAAAAACGAAGCTAAGGGAGAGCAAACCAGTCGATGGCTAACCATTGCCTCCACACCTGATGAAGATGAAATTCTCATTTTGACTCATAATAGTGGTAGCCACTTTAAGGAAACCTTGACACATTTACCGGCTGGCAGTGAGGTTGAGATGAGTTGGCTGGATTCCTCTTTGACTGTTAAAGATACGAATCAGCCACTAGTTTGCTTTGCATCTGATGTCGGCATTTCTGCTCTACGCCCCCTTATCAAAGAATGGGCTGGTAAATGTCCGATTATTCTCAACCATTTTGACAAAGGAGTTACTATTTTCGATAATGAGATGAAAGAACTGGCTCAAAAAACACCGAATTTTACTTATAAAACTAGCGATGATTTTTCTCAAAGTCAAGAATTTTTAAAACGTGCTATTGATGAATACGGCAATCAAGCCAGCTATCTCATCACAGGTCAGCCTGATGATGTAAATGAGATGAAGAATTTTTTAAAGGAAAATGGGATTGATAGCAAAAACATACAAGTAAGCTCGTTTAGAGGTTTGAAATAGGAGCAATCTATCTTCTATGTATTTCAATCAAACCCTACTAGCTAATTCTAGGTAAATGTGATAGGATAAACATAGAGAAAGGAGCTTTTATGGCCAATATTTTTGACTACTTAAATGATGTAGCATACGATTCCTTTTATGACCTCCCCGTGAATGAGTTAGATGTTCTTGCCTTGACTGAATTAACCTATCTTGCTTTCGATGATGTAGTCACCCAAGAACCAGAGCGCCTCATAGATCTTGCATCTCAAATCCCTAGAGACACGACGATGTTGACCAATAAAAACCGTCTCCAGTTGTTGGATCAGCTCGCTCAACACAAACGCTTTAAAAATTGCAAGCTCTCAGACTTTATCAATGATATCGATCCTGAATTGCAAAAACAGTTTGCAGCCATGACTTATCGTATCAGTCTCGATACCTATTTGCTTGTTTTTCGCGGAACGGATGATAGTATCATTGGTTGGAAAGAAGATTTCCATATGACCTATATGAAGGAAATCCCTGCTCAAAAACACGCACTCCAGTATTTACAAAATTTTTTTGCTCAACATCCTAACCAAAAGGTTGTCATAGCTGGACACTCAAAAGGGGGCAATCTAGCCGTCTATGCTGCTAGTCAGCTCGATCCAGTCTTACAAAAAAACATTGTCGCTGTCTATACTTTTGATGCTCCTGGACTTCACAAGGAACTAACCGAAACACCTGGCTATCAAAACATGATGGAAAGAACGAAAGTATTTGTTCCACAAGGTTCTATCATCGGGATGATGCTGGAAATTCCGGATAAAAAAATTGTTGTTCGAAGCACTGCCAACTAAAGGTATCGCCCAGCACGATACCTTTAGTTGGCAGGTTGAAGACAAGCACTTTGTCCAACTAGACGAGACCAATAGTGACAGCCAACAAGTCGACACTACTTTCAAGGAATGGGTTGAAACAGTTCCTGACGAAGAACTGCAGCTCTACTTTGACCTCTTTTTTGGAATCATTCTCAATGCAGGCATCTCTTCTATCAACGACCTTTCTTCCTTCAAGGTCATTGAACACATTCATCATCTCTTTGTCCAAGCTCAATCCCTCACTCCCGAAGAAAGAGAAACCATGGGACGCTTAACCCAACTCTTGATCGACACCCGCTACCAAGCTTGGAAAAATCGAGAATAGACAAAAACCAACTAACCTAATGATTAGTTGGTTTTTTGTTTAAGAAACTAATGGATACTAGTTAGAATCTCGAGTATAGAATTAGTCTTCTTTTTTCTTGCGTGCCACAAGTCCAAATCCGCTCATCAAACCAAGTACTCCTAGAGCTGCCAAAGCTGCATGATCTTCCGTACCAGTATTAGGTAATTCTTTGGTTGCTTTAGTAGTTGGAGATTGCTCAGTCGGCTTTTGTTGAGGGGCAGTAACAACTTTTTCGTAGACATGTTCTGTGTCGCCGTTTGGAAGTTTCTTAGTCTCTACGAAGCGGTAACCTGGAATATCTTTCTTAGGTTGTTCACCGTCTTCGGTTGGGTGGCCTGGAATTTCATTCCCTTCCTTATCCATGTGACTAGTCTTAACCTTCTCATAAACATGTTCTGTGTCGCCGTTTGGAAGTTTCTTAGTCTCTACGAAGCGGTAACCTGGAATATCTTTCTTAGGTTGTTCGCCGTCTTCGCTTGGATAACCTGGAATTTCATTCCCTTCCTTATCCTTATGACTGGTCTTCACTTTTTCGTAGACATGTTCTGTGTCGCCGTTTGGAAGTTTCTTAGTCTCTACGAAGCGGTAGCCTGGAATATCTTTCTTAGGTTGTTCGCCGTCTTCGCTTGGATAACCTGGAATTTCATTCCCTTCCTTATCCTTATGACTGGTCTTCACTTTTTCGTAGACATGTTCTGTGTCGCCGTTTGGAAGTTTCTTAGTCTCTACGAAGCGGTAGCCTGGAATATCTTTCTTAGGTTGTTCACCGTCTTCGGTTGGGTGGCCTGGAATTTCATTGCCTTCCTTATCCTTATGACTGGTCTTCACTTTTTCGTAGACATGTTCTGTGTCGCCGTTTGGAAGTTTCTTAGTCTCTACGAAGCGGTAGCCTGGAATATCTTTCTTAGGTTGT
Source organism: Streptococcus oralis subsp. oralis (assembly GCF_002096445.1). Classification (GTDB taxonomy): domain Bacteria; phylum Bacillota; class Bacilli; order Lactobacillales; family Streptococcaceae; genus Streptococcus; species Streptococcus oralis_N. The sequence continues at coordinate 284,514 of NZ_NCUK01000013.1, read as the reverse complement.
TCACCGTCTTCGGTTGGGTGGCCTGGAATTTCGTTCCCTTCCTTATCCTTATGACTGGTCTTAACCTTCTCATAAACATGTTCTGTGTCGCCGTTTGGAAGTTTCTTAGTCTCTACGAAGCGGTAACCTGGAATATCTTTCTTAGGTTGTTCACCGTCTTCGGTTGGGTGGCCTGGAATTTCATTGCCTTCCTTATCCTTATGACTAGTCTTAACCTTCTCATAAACGTGTTCTGTGTCGCCGTTTGGAAGTTTCTTAGTCTCTACGAAGCGGTAACCTGGAATATCCTTCTTAGGTTGTTCGCCGTCTTCGCTTGGATAACCTGGAATGTCATTGCCTTCCTTATCCTTATGACTAGTCTTAACCTTCTCATAAACGTGTTCTGTGTCGCCGTTTGGAAGTTTCTTAGTCTCTACGAAGCGGTAACCTGGAATATCCTTCTTAGGTTGTTCGCCGTCTTCGCTTGGATAACCTGGAATGTCATTGCCTTCCTTATCCTTATGACTGGTCTTAACCTTCTCATAAACGTGTTCTGTGTCGCCGTTTGGAAGTTTCTTAGTCTCTACGAAGCGGTAACCTGGAATATCTTTCTTAGGTTGTTCGCCGTCTTCGCTTGGATAACCTGGAATTTCGTTCCCTTCCTTATCCTTATGACTGGTCTTAACCTTCTCATAAACGTGGACCACATTGCCTTTTTCATCAACCTTAGTTTCAACAATTTTATATCCTGGAATATCTTTCTTAGGTTGCGAACCATCTTCACTTGGTGCTAGAATATTTCCTTTAGTATCCACAAATGAAGTATTCGGACGTACAGTAGGGATGTATTTAGCTGTAATTGGGGTTCCATTCTTATCAACACGTTTAACTGTTACTCCAGTTGCTCGACCTACAAATTCTGGCTCTGGTGTGAAAGTAACTTTTCCAGCTTCATCAATAGTATATGTACCCTCACCTGGTACCTTCTTCTCTGTTGTACCATCGTCAAAGGTCGGCTTAACTGTTTCATCAATTTCTACCGGAATTTCTTTACCATTGATTGTTACTTTTCCGCCTTCAAATGTTGGTGTTCCTGATTGAGGTTGTCCTTTCGGACCTTCTGATTCAGAATCTTTTGAAGTAGGTGTAACCGGGATAACAACTGGGGTATACTTAGCTGTAATTGGGGTTCCATTCTTATCAACACGCTTAACAGTCACACCTGTTGCTTGACCTGTAAATGTCTTCTCGGGAGTAAAGGTTACTTTTCCAGTTTCATCAATAGTATATGTACCTTCACCTGGAATTGTCTTCTCTGTTGTACCATCATCAAACGTTGGTTTGACTGTTTCATCAATTTCAACAGTTTTCTCAATACCATTAACTTTGACTTTTCCACCTTCAAATGTTGGTGTTCCTGATTGAGTTGCACCCTGAACATCTGTTGTAACAACATCCGAACTTGTTGGAGTTGCTGGTTTAACAACTGGAGTGTATTTAGCTTTTACAGGAGTTCCATTCTCATCTACACGTTGAACTTCTACGCCTGTTCCTTTTCCAGTAAATTGTGGTTCTGGCTTAAATTCTACCATACCATTATTTACAGTATAAGTTCCTTCGCCTGGAATGACAATTGGTTGATCTGTTGGTTTTCCTGTTTTTGGATCAATAAGTTCAAGACCCTTGGCTTCATCAATAGGAACAATTTTTTCCACTCCATTAACAGTAACCCTACCACCTAGGAATGTAGGCACTCCTTTTTGAGTTGCACCTTGAATGTCTTCTGTAACAGCATCAGTAGCTGTTGGAATTGCTGCCTTAACAACTGGAGTGTAGCTTGCTGTAACGGGGGTTCCATTCTTGTCTTCACGTAAAACTTCAACGCCTGATGCTTGACCTGTAAAGGTTTTTTCAGGAACAAAGGTTACTGTTCCGTCCGGTGCTACAGTATAAGTACCTTCACCCGGAATAGTGATAGAATCCACAACATTTCCAGTTTTAGAATCAATCAATTTAGCTGGAACAGTGTCATTCATCTCAACAGTAACTTCTTTTCCATTGACAACTGCAGTTCCGCCTTGGAATTCTGGTTTTCCAGTTTGAGTTGCACCTTGAACATCTTCAGAAGTCGCAGGAACTCCAATAGGCTTTACTGGGATAATTTGTGGCGTGTAAGTTGTCGTCACTTTAGTTCCATTTTCATCTTCTGCTCGCACAGTTGCTGGAGTAACCTTACCAGAATACAATTTATCCGTTGGACTAAAGGTTACCTTTCCAGTTGTTGGATCAATAGAGAATGTACCAATTTCAGTAGTCCCATCTTCAGCATAAGCTGGAGTTGTCTGACCTGCAGGAACTTCATTCCCTTCTTTATCAAGAAGTTTTACTGAACCTTGTTTAATTGGTGCAATTGCATCACCTTGAACAAATGTAGGGGTACCTGTTTGTGTTGCTCCTTGAATATTTTCAGAAGTTGCTGGAGTTGCTGTTGGTGTAACTGGCTTAATCAATGGTGTGTAAGTTGTTTCAACCGAAATACCATTTTTATCTTTAGCCTGTACACGCACAGGTTGAACTTCACCACTATAAGTCTTATCAGTTGGGGTAAAGACTGCAACGGCTTGTCCACCAACTGTTTTCAGAGTATATGTACCAATAACATTTCCACTAGGGTCTTTAGCTGGAACAGATGTTGCTGGAGTTCCGGTTTCATCTAAAAGAGTGAAAGTAGCTGGGTCAATATCTACAGTCACCTGTTTACCATCCAGTGTAGTCGTACCACCATTGAATGTTACTGTACTTTCTTGAGTTGCTCCTTGGACATCAACTGACTTAGCAGGTTCTGCTGTTGGAGTAACACCTACAATATGTGGAGTATAAGTTGTCTTAACTTTTGTACCATTCTCATCTTCAGCCTGAACTGTTGCAGGTTGGACTTTACCTTTGTAAGTCTTATCGGTTGGAGTGAATGTTACAGTATTTGAAGTTGGGTCAATTGTATATTCCCCTACTTTGTTACCATTCTCATCCAAAGCATCTACTGAAGCTCCAGGTGCTACCGGAGTACCATTCTTATCAAGAAGAACAGCTGAGTTCGGCTTGATTGGAGCAACAGAGTGTCCTTCTTTGAATGCTACCGTTCCTGTTTGAGTAGCGCCTTGGATTCCAGTTGATTCTGCAGGAGTTGCTGTTGGAGTAACTGGTGTAACAGTTGGAGTATAAGTTGCTGTCGCTGTAGCGGTAATAGGTTGTCCATCTTTATCTTGACCAAGAGTTGCTGTTAATGATACAGTCACTGGGGTTGCTGTACCTGTGAATGTTTTCAACGGAACAAATGTCACAACACCAGTTTCATTATTAATTGTGTATGTTCCTTGACCATCAATTGTTACTTGGTCAACTAACTTACCAGTGGTAGGATCTACCAACTTAGCAGGTGAAGTAGCACTTGGTACCACAGGTGAGCCATCACCAACAGATGTAAAGGTTGGAGTACCTGTTTGAGTCGCTCCTTGAACATCTGTGGATGTTACATTATGACCTTCAATCGAGTCTGTTACTGTGATGTGGTAAGTTGTTGTAGCTGTTGATGAGCCAGCCCCATGATCCACACCAGATTCAGTTCCACCTATTGTAGCATCTGTTGTGTAATTGCCATTACTATCAATAACGTCAACTGTTACTGTATAGACTCCCACTTCACTCAGTGTATAACCACTAGCAAGATTATAGTTGTTTGCATCTTGTTTAGTGTCATAAACCTTCTGAACTCCTGAAGGAGATGTTACTGTAATACGAGTAATGTAAGTTGTTTTTCCGTACTTAGTATCTTCTGCATCAGAGATTGTCACTGCAGCTTTTGCTTCATTACGGAGATCTACCGCAGTTCCTTTAGTAGAAGTATAATCTTGTGAGCTTGCAGTTGGTTTCGTATTGACAACAGTCGCAACATCTGAGTTAGTTGCGATTGTTCCTCTAATGATTCCACCAAATCCTGATTTAGTATGAACTTCCCATGAATCATCACCCAACTTTTTAGCAGTAACTTCTGTTCCATCTGATGATGTCCATGTGTTTGAATGTTTGTCAAAAGTAATAGTTACTGACATACCATCGCCAGCTTGGTTAGTATTTTGAGAAACATATTCCGTCATTGGACGATCAGGAGTAGTTACACTTGTTACATTTCCATCTTTATCAAGTTGACGAGTATATTCGTAAATGAAGAATTTCATACCGCCATCTAGTTTCGTTTCAGTGTATACTTGGCGTTTCGTCCAAGTTGTAGTCCCATCTCCATTTGCTGTTTTCACTTCGGCATAGTCAGCAGGAAGCTCCCAGTGACCAGATGTACTATTTAAAACTGCAGTGTGTTTTTGCCCATCAGTTCCATTCAATTCAACTCGCTCACGTAAGAAAGTTCCCTTAACATTTTCAGCTGATGCTTCTACTTTGATATTATCAACACCAACTTTTGCAGTTGCTTCTGACGTGACTGGAATATTAAAGACGGTATTTGAATCTACAGCACCTAGTTCTTGATTCTCAGTAACCGCTGTATTGGTTGAACCACTATCTACAAGCCATTTACCATTAACGGCTTTCAAGTTTGTTACAGTTCCATCTGGCATTGTAACCTTAGCACTTGTAGCACCTTTCGAGATTTTAACAGGAACTGTTGTTGAATAGGTTTCAACGTTTTGAACTTCAACTTTAGGCTTAACAACTACAGTAATAGAACCGTGCGCCTCTTGACCTGACTGATTCCATGTCGTATTATTAGATAATTTATCATAATCTTTAGCAAATACTGAAACGGTATAGATACCTGCCTCTGTCACCTTACCTCCAATGACAGCATTACCCATGTTGGTTCCAGCAGCTTTTTGCTCTTCAGCAGTACTGTTTGTTACAGTATAGTTGGTACCAGGAATCAACACTTTAGAATCATCTAATTCTGCTCCTATAGTGTTGTAGCCTGAGACACCTGTGACTGCTTTAGAAGAATTTTGACGAACTTTAACTACTTTACCTTCAGCAGTTGTATAGTCATAGCTTCCTGCTGAATTGCCAGGTATCGCACTAGCTCCCGAAGAATCATGAAAACGAAGATTGATATTCGCATCATCACCAACAGTTCTATCATAACGAGCTGAATCTGACTGAATTGTAGGAGGTGTGCTATCTTGCCAACCTACCCAACCAGCACGTAGATTCTGAATTTGGAAGGTGACAGTCCGCCCATCTGTATTCGTTGCAGTAATATTGAATCGTAAGTCATACACTCCATTTTCAATACCAGCAACTACTTTACCTTGAATGGTATCTGTCGCCTCATCATAAGTAACGCCTGGTACAAGGTTAGTTGGTGTTACAGAGGTAAGACTCCAACCAGCTTGCTTAGCTTTTTCTGTAACTGCAATACGATCTTTCAAACCTTTAATATAAACTCTGTCAACTCCTTGTTCATACCCATAGCCATAAATTTCTGTAGCTAGGTATTCATAACCACCGTTGGCAGAGTATATTGACGTCGCAGCGTTTGAAATTCTTGACCCATCCGCACGGAGTTTGTTTCTCCAAAGAGGGGCTTCTTCTGCTAATTTTTTAGCGGCATCAGGGGTTAATGGATAGTCTACACGTCCTTTGTTGTTATGACCAGTTTTTCCACCCTGTTCTGTATGCATCCCATTTCCAGCATTAGTATCTTCACCAGTCCGCTGATTAGAATAGACTTCTATCTCTAACCCTGTAGCATCAGTACCCGTAATTAATTTAATTTCTTGGACTGGAATTGTATAGGTATCTTTACCAGTATGATTTGCAGCGTTTGTTTCCGATGCATGAGTTGTATTAGAACCCTCTTCAGCATAGAAATCTTGAGCAGCCAAAGCGACTCCAAAGTTTCCATCTTTTCCGATTCCTGCTTTCTTCAAATCATTGTAGACAGCAATAATGGAATCATTTAAGCGTGACAATTGATCATTGATTTGTTTAGCTGTAAGGGTGTCATTCGCTAGGACTTTCTTAGTTTCTGCAATAACTTCTTTATTATTAGCTATCGCCGCCTCAATTGCCGCTTTGTTTGCGCCTTCAACCTTATTTCTACGAACCGCTTCATCTGCAAGAACATTTGTCACTTCCGCTTCTGACGTGACCTGTTCCAAAACCTTTTTAGATTCTTCTACAGCTTTTTCTGTAGCAGTGGTCGCCACTGGTTTGACTGCTGTAGTTGCTGCTGTTTCCTCAACTTGTTTCCCAGCTTCGTCTGACTCAACTACAACTGTAATCAAAGCTTCAACTTTAGCATGCTCTGCATCGATATCAGCCTGTTTTGCAGTTTCGTTTGCAAGAACTGCCTTTGCCGCAGTCAATACTTCATTTGCAGTAGCTATCGCTGTTGCATCAGCTTTCTTTGCAGATGCAATCTTCGCTTCTAACTCAACTACTTTTTTAGTCAGAGCAGTCTTATCAACTTTTTTAGTCTCTACTACTTTTTCTGACGCCTTAGCTTCAGATTTCTCCGCCGTTATAGTTGACTCCGACTCCTTTGTTGCTACTGGTGTTGTCGTTGCCACTGTTGCATCTGCACCTTGTACTTCCGCTGCCGATACCGCACCATTACCTAGGAACATCATCAAACCGGCCGCAATTGCCACCGACGCTGCCCCAAAGCTGTACTTCCGAATACCATAACGAATGTACTTCTCCGTTCTAAAATCCTGTTGCTTACTCTTCATAAGATACACAACCCTCCTATTTTTATTATATCGATATTGAAATATAGAAAAAACGAAATTTCTTCCCTACTCAAAAAATGGTCTTTAAATTTCATTATTCTAAAAGGATTATATCCTCGTATTCAATATGCATATTCATACTAACATTTTCCCCTATCTTTTTCAACAATTTTTATAATTTTATTTAAAATAAAATTAATAACATCCAAATCATTTGATTCATAAAAACTTTATTAAACCCCTTTTTTACAAACTGTAAACCTTGTTTTTTTATTATATGAAAATCAATAAAATACTATTTAATGTATCAAATATATATTTATATTTTGATACATTTCGCAAATATTATTGTTTAACATATTTTATTTATAATTATAACTATAAAATCCAAATGCGTTCTCAATAAAAGAAACTGTATTTTTATCAGTTATTTCTTATTTGTTCTATGTTCTTATTACCATTCAACTAAAAATATAATAAGTCTTCTCACAGTAATTTCCTTCTTTTTTTAATATAAATCAACCAACCTTGAATACAAAAGTGGGACTTTCTTTTCACTTTATTTCTCTCTTCTATGCTATACTTAGTTTAGTACATTCTTTGAGATTGGAGCCAGTATGAAAATCCATAAAACCGTGAATCCCGTTGCCTATGAAAACACTTATTATCTAGAAGGGGACCAACACCTGATTGTGGTTGACCCAGGTAGCCATTGGGAAGCTATTCGCAAGACTATTGAAAAAATCAACAAACCAGTCTGCGCGATTCTCCTGACCCACACCCACTACGACCATATTATGAGTCTGGACTTGGTTCGTGATACTTTTGGAAATCCTCCAGTTTATGTAGCAGAGAGTGAAGCTAGCTGGCTTTATACACCTGTAGATAATCTCTCTGGTCTCCCTCGTCACGATGATATGGCAGATGTGGTCGCAAAACCTGCAGAGCACACCTTTGTCTTTCATGAGGAATACCAGCTTGAGGAATTTCGTTTTACAGTTCTACCTACCCCAGGGCACTCTATTGGCGGTGTTTCCCTGGTCTTTCCTGATGCCCATCTAGTTTTGACTGGAGATGCTCTATTCCGAGAAACCATCGGTCGGACAGACCTTCCTACCGGTAGCACGGAACAACTTCTCCATAGCATTCAGACGCAGCTCTTCACACTTCCTAACTACGATGTCTATCCTGGGCATGGTCCAGCTACGACTATCGCTCACGAAAAGACCTTTAATCCCTTTTTCTAGCAAGCAAAAAACCAAGGACGATTTCCTTGGTTTTTGTCTTACCAAATAATCACACGATCCTCTGGTGAACGCCACATGCCGTCGCCTTCTTTGACATCATAGGTTGTAAAGAAGTCATCGAAGTTAGGTACTTGCACATTGACACGGAGTTTGGCAGGCGCGTGCACATCGACACTGGCCATAAGTTTCATCAACTCAGGACGGCCTTTCATGCGCCAGATACGAGCAAAGTTGTGGAAGAATTCTTCAGAAGAGAAGTCTGGTTCTCTCTTAGCAGCTTCAAGGGCTGCAGCAATTCCTCCCAAGTCTGCAACATTTTCTGATACAGTTAGTTTCCCGTTAATCGTTGCTCCGTAAGATTCTTGCCCATCAAACTGGTCGATAACTTTCTGCGTTTTTTCTTTAAAAGCTGCATAGTCACTCTCTGTCCACCAATCCTTAAGACTACCATTTTCATCAAAGGAAGCACCATTTGTGTCAAAGGCATGAGAGATCTCATGGGCAATAACAGCACCAATACCACCGTAGTTGGCAGAAGACGACTGATGCAAGTCATAGAATGGAGCCTGTAAAATGGCCGCTGGGAAGACAATCAAGTTTTTCTGTGGATTGTAGTAGGCATTAACCATGTGTGCTGGCATGCCCCACTCCTTGTAGTCAACTGGCTGGTTCCACTTGCTCCAGCTGTGCTTGATTTCCACACGCGCAAAGGCTAGGGCATTCTCAAAGAGACTGGCAGTTTCGTCCACTACCTTGTCCTTGTAGCGGGCTGGCAATTCCTCTGGATAACCGATATAGGGCTTGATGACATTGAGTTTGACAATAGCCTTATCACGCGTTTCAGGAGTGAGCCAGTCATTCTTAGCCAAACGTTCCTTATAAACATCAATCATAGTCGCCACTTTTTTCTCTACGTCTGCCTTAGCTTCTGGGGAGAATTTTTCATGCGCATACCAGAGACCAAGGGCTTGCTTAAAGGGACCTTGGGCCAAGTGATAGGCTGCCTTGACCTTGTCCTGAGCTTCTGGAACACCTGAAAGGGCACGTCCATAGGCACCTGATAGGACACGAATCTCGTCTGTGAGATAGCTGGTTGAAAGATTGACCACAGCCAAAATCAAGGTTGCCTTAAGCAAAGGCCACGCTTCTTCACTATAAAATTGGTCTGCTGCTTGCCAGAAACGTTCCTCATCTACGATAACCTTATCTGGAGTTTGTCCAAGAACTGCTTGGAAGAAATCATCCAAAGGTAGGGCAGGGGCAAATTTCTTGAAATCTTCATAAGCGTATGGATGGTAGAGTTTGGCATATTCTGAACTTTCTTCGTTTGAAAGAACCACTGCTGCGATACGACGGTCCAATTCCAATCTCTTCTCTAGTAAGTCTTCGATTTCCTCATCTGAAAAATCATAGGCTTTGAGAAGATTTGCGCTACTTTCCTTCCAAAGCGTCAAGAGCTCCTCACGTTGAGGATGGTCTTCAGCATAGTAGGTTGTATCTGGCAAGATAGTTCCTGGTGCACTTGCCCAGAGAACATTGGTTCTGGCATCCATAAAGTCTGGTGATACTCCAAATGGAAGGAAGTTTGGTTTACCTGCTAGTTCAAACTCTGCCAGTTTGCTGGTAAAATCTGCAAAGCTCTCCAAATCTTGGTATTCCTTGAGCAGAGGAAGGACAGGCTTGATTCCATCTGCATCCCTCTTATCAAAATCACGTACCATACGATGGTACTTAACAAAGTTTGCGAGGATGGCATCCTCTGGGACTTCTTCACCTGCCAACCACTTGTCTGTAGTCGCCAGCATCAACTCTTCAATTTCCTCGTCAAGGTCAATAAAGCCACCTGTTCGAGATTTATCAGCTGGAATAACAGCTGTTTTTTCCCATTCTCCATTGATTGCATCATAAAAATCGTCTTGATAACGTGTCATCTTGTTCTCGCTTTCATTTTTTCACTTATTCTTAGCTTAGCAAAAAACACTTGGGAATGCAATTAAAAATGGTCTCTCTTTTTTCTTCATTTTTCAGTTATTATTTTAAATTTTTTAAAAATTAACTTGACTTAATTTTTTTTTTAATGTATATTAAAAGACAGGAGGAAAACAACTGTATGATACGTATCGAAAACCTCAGTGTCTCCTACAAAGAAACGTTGGCACTAAAGGATATTTCACTAGTGCTCCACGGACCAACTATTACTGGAATTATTGGTCCAAACGGTGCTGGAAAATCAACTTTATTAAAAAGTATGTTGGGAATTATCCCACACGAAGGTCAGGCCTTTCTCGATGACAAAGAAGTCAAGAAATCTTTACATCGAGTTGCCTATGTCGAGCAAAAAATCCATATCGACTACAATTTCCCTATCAAGGTCAAGGAATGTGTCTCACTGGGACTCTATCCATCTATCCCGCTCTTCCACACTTTAAAGGCCAGCCACTGGAAAAAAGTGGCGGATGCACTTGAAATCGTTGGACTCTCAGACTATGCTGATCGCCAAATCAGTCAGCTCTCTGGAGGACAATTCCAACGTGTTTTGATTGCCCGCTGCTTAGTGCAGGAAGCTGACTACATCTTTTTAGATGAGCCTTTTGTCGGGATTGACTCGATCAGTGAAGAGATTATCATGAATACACTGAGAGACCTTAAAAAAGCTGGTAAAACAGTTCTCATCGTCCATCATGACCTCAGCAAAGTCCCCCATTATTTCGACCAAGTTTTGCTTCTCAATCGAGAATTAATAGACCTTGGTCCGACTATAGAAACCTTTACCGAAGCCAATCTTAAGAAGGCCTACGGTAGCAAACTCTTTTTCAATGGAGGTGGCCTATGATAGCAGAATTTATCGATGGATTGCAACATTTCCATTTCCTACAAAACGCCTTGATCACAGCTATTGTCATCGGAGTTGTTGCTGGAGCCGTGGGATGTTTTATCATCCTACGTGGGATGTCTCTCATGGGAGATGCCATCTCTCACGCAGTTTTGCCCGGCGTAGCCCTTTCCTTTATCCTGGGAATTGATTTCTTTATTGGAGCCATTATCTTTGGCTTGATGGCCTCCATCATCATTACCTACATCAAGGGAAACTCTATCATCAAGAGTGACACTGCCATTGGTATTACCTTTTCATCTTTCTTAGCCCTAGGTGTCATCTTGATTAGTGTTGCCAAGAGTTCGACAGACCTCTTCCATATCCTTTTCGGGAATATCCTCGCTGTCCAAGATACGGACATGTGGATCACCATTGGTGTGGGTGCATTGATTCTCTTGATTATCGGGATTTTCTTTAAACAACTATTGATTACATCCTTTGACGAGCTCCTAGCTAAAGCCATGGGAATGCCTGTCAATTTCTACCACTATCTGCTCATGGTGCTCTTGACCCTTGTGTCCGTCACCGCCATGCAAAGTGTTGGAACTATTCTTATCGTGGCCATGTTGATCACCCCAGCTGCGACGGCTTACCTTTATGCGAATAGCCTAAAGAGCATGATTTTTCTTTCATCAACCCTAGGGGCAACCGCTTCTGTTTTGGGACTCTTTATCGGCTATAGCTTCAACCTCGCAGCAGGATCCAGCATCGTGCTCACATCCGCCAGCTTCTTCTTAATCAGTTTCTTTATCTCTCCAAAGCAACGATACTTGAAACTAAAAAATAAAAAAATCAATAAATAAGGGGAGACCCTTTCTGGAGGAATCTAATGAAAAAATTAGGTACATTGCTTGTACTCTTTCTTTCCGTCATTGCACTTGTAGCATGTGCTAGCGGAAAAAAAGATGCTACTTCTGGTCAAAAACTAAAAGTTGTTGCTACAAACTCAATCATCGCTGATATTACCAAAAATATCGCTGGCGATAAGATCGATCTTCACAGTATCGTTCCTGTTGGTCAAGACCCACACGAGTACGAACCACTTCCTGAAGACGTAAAGAAAACTTCTGAGGCTGACCTCATTTTCTATAACGGTATCAACCTTGAAACAGGTGGCAATGCTTGGTTTACCAAATTGGTCGAAAATGCCAAGAAAACTGAAAACAAAGACTACTTTGCAGTCAGCGAAGGCGTTGATGTTATCTACCTTGAAGGCCAAAACGAGAAAGGCAAAGAAGACCCACACGCTTGGCTCAACCTTGAAAATGGGATGATTTATGCTAAAAATATCGCTAAACAGCTCATTGCCAAAGATCCTAGCAACAAGGAATTCTACGAAAAAAATCTCAAAGACTATACTGAAAAACTAGACAAACTAGACAAGGAAGCCAAAGAGAAATTTAACAATATCCCTGCTGAAAAGAAACTCATCGTAACCAGCGAAGGATGCTTCAAATACTTCTCTAAAGCCTACGGTGTCCCAAGTGCCTACATCTGGGAAATCAACACGGAAGAAGAAGGTACACCGGAACAAATCAAGACCTTGGTTGAAAAACTTCGCCAAACAAAAGTTCCATCACTCTTTGTTGAATCAAGTGTCGATGACCGTCCAATGAAGACTGTTTCACAAGACACAAACATCCCAATCTACGCACAAATCTTTACTGACTCAATTGCTGAAGAAGGCAAAGAAGGCGACAGCTACTACAGCATGATGAAATACAACCTTGACAAGATTGCTGAAGGTTTGTCTAAGTAATCCATTAAAAACGTCGTTCTCACATGAATGGGCGTTTTTTTATCACTTAATTTCCGGTCAAATCATTGGAAAAATCTGACAATTCTCGGTAAAATAAAAGAAAAAAGAATGGAGTAGTTTCATGACCACTTTTCTCGGAAATCCTGTAACCTTTACAGGTAAACAACTGCAAGTCGGAGACAAGGCACTTGACTTTTCTCTCACTACAACAGATCTCTCTAAAAAAACGCTAGCTGACTTTGATGGGAAGAAAAAAGTCTTGAGTGTTGTCCCTTCTATCGATACTGGTGTCTGCTCAACGCAAACACGTCGCTTCAACCAAGAACTAGCTAACCTCGACAATACCGTCGTTCTTACTGTTTCTATGGACCTACCATTTGCCCAAGGACGCTGGTGTGGGGCTGAAGGCCTTGACAATGCCATCATGCTCTCAGACTACTTTGACCATTCTTTCGGACGCGATTATGCCCTTTTGATCAACGAATGGCATCTCCTTGCACGTGCCGTCTTTGTTCTCGATACTGACAATGTCATCCGTTACGTAGAATACGTTGACAACATCAACACGGAACCAGACTTTGAAGCTGCCATTGCTGCAGTGAAAGAACTGGACTAAAATCAAAGCCATTAGGGCAGAAGGCTAGAGAAATCTAGCTTTTTTTGATATACTAGATGGAGAGAAAAGACAAGAGGAAACGAATGACGCCAAATAAAGAAGACTACCTAAAATGTATTTATGAAATCGGTACGGAAATGCAAAAAATCACCAATAAAGAAATTGCTGCCCGTATGCAAGTCTCTCCACCTGCCGTAACAGAGATGATCAAACGCATGAAAAGTGAAAATCTCATCCTCAAGGATAAGGAGAATGGCTATCTATTGACAGATATTGGGCTCAAACTAGTCTCCGAGCTCTATCGCAAACACCGATTGATTGAAGTCTTTCTAGTTCACCATCTCGACTATACCAGTGACCAGATCCACGAAGAAGCTGAAGTCCTAGAACACACTGTATCCGATCTCTTCGTAGAGAGACTGGATAAACTGCTTGGCTTCCCTAAAACCTGCCCCCACGGAGGAACCATCCCAGCTAAGGGAGAGCTCCTGATCGAAATCAACAACCTACCTCTAGCAGATACCAAAGAAGCCGGTACCTATCTCCTGACTCGGGTTCACGATAGCTTTGATCTGCTCAAATACTTAGAAAAGCATGAAATTCATATCGGTGACCAAGTCCAAGTCAAGCAGTTTGATAATTTTTCCAATACCTTTACACTGGTCAACAAAGGTGAAGACCTCCAAGTTAGTATGGATATCGCCAAACAACTCTATGTCGAAAAAATCAACTAAGCCCTTATCCTTGAAAGAAGTTCATTTCAGGGATTTTTTGTCATTTTAGTTGTAAGTCCCATTCATTTGGTGTAGAATGAAGCTAGATAAAAGAGGGAGGTCATCTTATGAAAAAGCTCTTTAGAATCCATTTTGTAGCCATTGTACTCTGCGATTTGCTACTGTTGGTAACTTTCAGACCCCGATACGAACTTTCTTTGGAGAGAGGTCTGATTTTTTGCTTCATTTTCATCCTTACTCAGGGACTACTGCTGTCTCGCTTAGTCTTCCGACTCAAAAAACAGTTCTCTGAGATTTATCCTCAGATGAACAAAAAAATTCGCTTCTACTATTTAGGAGTGCTCATCAGCGATTTTCTATTATTTGTCTTTTTATCCATCACTGGCCTTCAATATTTCTACTCTCTTACTCCAGTCTTTACTTCCTGTCATTCTACTTTATACTATATAACGGCTAGCCACCTAAGAGAAAACTATCCCGACTTTTACAACAAACACATCACCTTCTGGGAGTGTCTATAAACAAAAACCAAGCCAGCTGGGCTTGGTTTTCTTATCTATTTTTAGTATCAAGAATGATGGTAACTGGCCCATCATTGACTAGCTCCACCTGCATATCCGCTCCAAAGATGCCTGTCTGAACGGGCACTTCCTGAGCTAGCTTTTGGTTGAAAGCCTCATAGAAGGCAGCTGCCATATCCGGCTCGGCTGCTCCTGTATAGGCGGGACGATTGCCTTTCTTGGTATCCGCAAAGAGGGTAAACTGAGAAATAGAAAGGAATTCCCCTTCAATATCCTTGACAGACAGATTCATCTTGCCTTCTGCATCAGAAAAAATCCGCATATTGACAAGCTTTCTCACAGAATAGTCCAGATCTTCCTCTTGGTCCTCTGGCCCAACACCGACCAGTAATAAGAGTCCCTGATTAATTTTTCCATGAACCTGACCTTCGATACTGACTCGGGCTTTCTTGACTCGTTGAATGATGATTTTCATAATAGCCTTTCTGGTAACTGAAGAGAGAATTAACCGTTGGTCCGTTTGACAGAGTAAACCTCTGGCACACTCTTAATCTTGTCCACGACTGTGGTCAGTGTAGAGAGGTTGGAAATACCAAATGAGACATGGATATTAGCAAATTTCATATCCTTGGTTGGTTGAGCATTAACGGTTGAGATATTTTTGGTCGTGTTGGAGAGAACTTGTAAAACATCGTTCAAAAGCCCTGTACGGTTGAGACCATAGATATCGATGTGGGCAGTGTATTCCTTGCTTGAGAATTGATCTTCCCACTCCACATCAAGGAGACGTTGCTCGTAGTTTTCTTGGGCACGGAGATTCATACAGTCCACACGGTGAATAGCCACACCGCGTCCCTTAGTAATGTAGCCGACAATGTCGTCACCCGGCACTGGATTGCAACACTTGGCAATCCGAACTAGGAGACCTGAAGCACCTTCAATGACCACGCCACCCTCATGCTTAACCTTGAGGGTTTCTTTGTTCTCAACCTTAACTTCGCCACCTTTGACAAGCTCTTCTGCTTCCGCCTTGGCCTTAGCGCGTTCTTCCTCGCGGCGTTCCTTTTCGGTCAAACGGTTAAAGACGGTAATAGCGCCAATTTCTCCAAAACCAATGGCCGCAAAGAGAGACTCCTCTGTCTTGTAGCTGGTCTTTTGAAGGACCTCGTCCATATGACGCTTGTCCATAAACTTATTGGCTACATAGCCGTTTTCTTGGAACTGGACCATCAGCATCTCACGGCCCTTGTTTACGGATAATTCCTTGTCTTGATTTTTAAAGAACTGACGAATCTTGTTGCGCGCCTTGCTGGTCTTGACCATATTTAGCCAGTCACGACTCGGACCAAAGGAGTTGGGGTTGGTGATAATTTCAACCTGATCCCCTGTCTTGAGCTTGGTTGTCAGTGGAACCATACGGCCATTGACCTTGGCGCCAGTCGCTTTTTCACCGACTTTGGTATGGATTTCATAGGCAAAGTCAATCGGTCCTGAATCTTTTGGAAGGGAACGAACTGCACCATCTGGAGTAAAGACGTAAATCTCCTCCGCCAGATAGTTTTCTTTAACAGAGTCCACAAATTCCTTGGCATCATCAGCCTGGTCTTGGAGCTCCATCATCTCCTTGATCCAGTTCATCCCAATAGCAGATTCCTTGCTGTTGACCTGTCCTTTAATGCCTTTCTTATAAGCCCAGTGAGCCGCAACCCCATACTCAGCCACTTCGTGCATTTCCTTGGTCCGAATCTGGAACTCAATCGGCCCTTTTGGCCCATAAACAGTTGTATGGATAGACTGGTAACCATTGGCCTTACGATTGGCGATATAGTCTTTGAAGCGGCCTGGCATAGGTTTCCAAAGTTCATGCACATAACCCAGCATAGCATAGACATCACTCTGGGTATCTAAGATACAGCGAATGGCAATCAGGTCATAAATTTCCTCAAAGCGTTTCTTCTTATCCTGCATCTTGCGGTAGATCGAATAGATATGCTTAGGACGACCATAGATTTTCCCTTTGAGATTTCTTTCTGTAGCGTACTCTTCCAACTTGGTTACAACTTCATCGACCAAAGCCTCACGTTCTCTGCGTTTTTCCTTCATCATGTGGGTGATCTTGTAAAACTCAGTTGGATTGAGATAACGGAAAGATAGATCTTCCAACTCCCACTTGACACTGGAAATCCCTAGACGATGAGCAAGTGGTGCATAAATTTCCATGGTTTCTCTGGAGATACGCTCTTGCTTGTCCTTTCGAAGGTGTTTGAGAGTCCGCATATTGTGCAAACGGTCCGATAATTTAACCAAGATAACACGGATATCCTCTGACATGGCCATAAGCATCTTGCGGTGATTTTCAGCCAATTGTTCCTCGAGTGATTTGTACTCAACCTTACCAAGCTTGGTCACCCCATCAACGATAATCCGAACATCATGACCGAACTCTCTCTCCAAATCATCCAGTGTCGCATCTGTGTCTTCAACCACATCATGCAAAAAACCACAGGCAACGGTTACGGCATCCAGCTTGAGCTTAGCCAGAATGCCTGCTACCTGAATGGGATGGATAATATAGGGCTCACCTGATTTCCGAAACTGCCCACTATGACAATCAACTGCGTAAATCAATGCTTTTTGTACAAAAGCAACGTCTTCCTTTGTTAAATATTCTTTCGTTAAAGCGACTACCTGATCGCCCGTCAAATTCACTTCTTTCGGCATCTATACTCTCCAATTCTTCCTACCATTTTATCACTTTTTTAAGGATATGAAAACTAGAAAAGCCTGTTTTTATACCAATAACAAGCATTTAAAAGAAAAACACTGCCAGATTTCTCTAGCAGTGTTTTGACATTTCATTTGCTTAGTAGACTGTTTTTTCAGTTTCTACATCGAAGAAGTGTGCTTTGTTCAAGTCAAATCCAAGTTCAACTGTTGCACCTGTTTGCAAGTAGTCACGAGCATCCACTTTGGCAACAAATTCGTCTTTACCAACTTGGCAGTAAAGGTGAGATTCTGAACCAAGCAATTCTGATACTGAGATAGTAGCTTTGACAACTGATTCTGGGAATGTTTCAAGGAAAGCAGGTTCTGCATTCACATCTTCTGGACGGATACCGAAAATCAATTCTTTTCCTTCGTAGCCTTTGTCACGAAGAACTTTCAAAGCACCTTCTGGCACTTTCAAACGGAAACCGTCAGAAACAATTTCGCTACCAACCAATTTCACATTGATGAAGTTCATAGCTGGGCTTCCGATAAATCCTGCTACAAATTTGTTAACTGGGTTTTTGTAAACTTCTTGAGGGGTACCGATTTGTTCAACACGTCCGATAGTACCTGTACCAGCAGGGTTCTTAGTTGCTGACATGATAACGATGCGATCTGCAAGAGTCATCGCTTCTGTTTGGTCGTGAGTTACGTAGATAGTTGTAGCTCCGATACGACGGTGAATCTTCGCAATTTCAGCACGCATAGATACACGAAGTTTGGCATCCAAGTTTGACAAAGGTTCGTCCATCAAGAACACTTTTGCATCACGGACGATAGCACGACCCATGGCAACACGTTGACGTTGACCACCTGAAAGGTCAGCTGGTTTACGATCCAAGAATTCTTTCAAACCAAGGATTGCTGCTGCTTCTTGCACACGTTTGTCGATGTCTTCTTTGCTGTACTTACGCAATTTCAAACCGAAAGCCATGTTGTCATATACAGTCATGTGTGGATAAAGAGCGTAGTTTTGGAATACCATGGCGATGTCACGGTCTTTTGGAGCTACGTCGTTGACAACCACGCCATCGATAGATGCAGTACCTTCTGTGATGTCTTCAAGACCAGCAATCATACGAAGAGTTGTTGATTTACCACATCCTGAAGGACCTACGAAAACGATAAATTCTTTGTCTTTGATGTCCAAGTTGAAGTCTTCAACTGAATAGTGTTCGCTGTTTGGATATTTTTTGTAAATATTTTTAAGATTTAATTCTACCATCGAGGTGAACTCCTTTTGTCTTTTGATAGTTTTATTATAGATGAAAACGTTTTACATTTCTATGGCAAGGTGACCAAAAAAATAAAAAAGTTCTGTGCAACTTGCACAAAACTTTAAAGAATATCTGGTAAAATCAACTGATAACACAAGGTAAGATCCGTTAACTCCTTCAACTGAAGTCCTGTCAATTCTTCCCATTTGTCAATCTTGTATTGGAGAGAATTGCGATGTAGATAGAGTTGCTGGGCTGTTTTAGTTAGGACAGCACTATTTTCCCAGAGAGAAAGGATAATTTCCTGAATCTGATCCTGATCCAAAATCATCTGGTGCAGACATTCTTTAAAGACCCTCAGGTCCACAAGTCTTTCCCCCATACTCCACAGATAGAGCTGTGAAAAGGTGTGAACACCTTGGTGACCCTGACGCCACCATGTCTTAAACAAATCTCGCTCCGCTTTGATCAGGTCTGATAGGGCTTGATGGCCTGTCTGAGACCAAACCTGTCCCAACATGATAGACAGACGAAGGCCAAAGTCATACTCAACCGCTTCAATCGTATCAGATAAGATTGAGCGAACAGAGGTATACTTATCTTGTTGAAGCACAAATACATAATCCTGAGCCCCGACCTGCAATACTGTCCGGCAGTTGGGAAAAAGAGTCCGCATCATATCCAGCCAAGAGGATAGATTTTCCTGTTGGTAATAAGATAGATGGCAATAAACCAGTTGAAGCTTTTTGAAAGTTTGCGGTGCCTGCCCCTTCCCCTCGATCAGATAGGAATACCAAGGATTGAGCGAACGAGCCAGCTCCTGCTGGGTTAAAAGGGCAATTAACTGCTTTTCACGTTCGCTGAGCCCAGCTTCCTCCAGTAAAATCCACTGCTGAGAAGCTAAAGGGAGAGTAAGATAGCCTGGTTTCTCTACTGGCTGATCTGAAATCTGAGCCTCTGGAAACCAGTCTTGTAGTTCTTTTGCAATCATATCCTAGCCCTCCACTTTTTGGATGCACCAAGAAATTATGGTCTCTAGACGCTCCACATTTTCAGTCAGATGGAGATAGCCCATCACTGCTTCAAAACCTGTAGACATGCGGTAAGTCACCACATCTGCATTTTTAGCCTTTGTGTGGCTATTGGTATTGCGGCCACGTTTGTAGATTTCTTCTTCTTTTTCCGTCAGGATTTGCTCCTCCAACATGAGGGAAATCAAGCGAGCCTGAGCCTTGGCTGAGACATACTTAGTCGCCTCTTGATGGAGTTTGTTGGGTTTGGTCATGCCTTTGAGAATGAGATGGCGACGGATATACATGGAATAAACCGCATCTCCCTCAAAAGCTAGCGCAATCCCATTAATGAGATTGACATCAATCACGTGTCCACCTCACTCCATCTTTGGTGTCAAGGAGCTTAATCCCTTGAGCAGCCAATTGATCACGGATTTGGTCTGCTGTCGCAAAGTCACGATTGGCACGCGCTTCTTGACGTTTTTGGATTAAGGCTTCAATGTCTGCATCCAAAACTTCCTCAATAAAGACAATCCCAAAGACTTCCAACATAGCCGCAAGAGCTTCCTTAACACTTGCATCATAGTTGCCGGAGTTGATCCATTTGGCCATTTCAAAGACAACTGTGATACCATTTGCGGAGTTGAAATCCTCATCCATAGCGGCTACAAACTTATCTTTAAAGTCCTGTAACTCTTGAGCATCTACAGTCCCAGAAAATGGTTGCTCGTAAGTGTTCTTTAGATACTTAAGATTTGTCTCTGCATCGCGTACTGCTTTTTCCGTAAAGTTGATAGGCTTACGGTAGTGTTGTGTCGCAAAGAAGAAACGAAGCACTTGCCCATCAAGAGTTTTAAGGGCATCATGAACTGTGATAAAGTTGCCCAAGGACTTAGACATCTTGACATTGTCGATATTGACAAAGCCATTATGCATCCAGTAGTTAGCAAAAGTCTTGCCTGTTTTGGCTTCTGACTGGGCAATTTCATTGGTGTGATGCGGAAACTCCAAATCAGCTCCACCACCGTGGATATCAATGGTATCTCCCAAAATCTCTGTCGACATGACTGAACATTCAATATGCCAACCCGGACGACCAGGTCCCCAAGGACTGTCCCAAGAAATCTCGCCTGGTTTTGCAGCTTTCCAAAGGGCAAAGTCTACAGGATTTTCCTTGCGAGCTGTTTCTTCATCGGTACGACCTGAAGCACCTAGCTCCAAATCTTCCAAGGTTTTATTGGCCAACTTAGCATAGTTGTGAGATTTTTCCACGCGGAAGTAAACATCTCCTTGACTCTCGTAAGCATAACCTTTTTCAATCAAGTCAGCGACAAAACGAATGATGTCAGCCATAAACTCTACTACGCGCGGATGGCGAGTCGCAGGTTTGACGCCCAAAGCTGTCACATCCTCACGAAAGGCAGCGATATACTTGTCCGCAACCTCCTGAGGCGTGATACCTTCTTCCTTGGCACGGTTGATAATCTTATCATCCACATCTGTGAAATTGGAAATATAGGCAACCTCATACCCACGGTACTCAAAATAACGGCGAATGGTATCAAAAGCCACCGTCGATCGGGCATTCCCTACGTGGATATAGTTGTATACCGTTGGCCCACAGACATACATGCGAACCTTTCCTTCTTCGATTGGGACAAATTCTCGCAAATCACGAGACATGGTGTCGTAAATTTTAATCATGCGGTCCACTCCCTTCTCTATTTCTGACTTTTTCGGCTGAAAACCAGCTCTGCAAATGGGCCAAATTGTCTGAGGCTATCCAGTTGGTAAAAGCGCTGCCCTTCCTCTTGGGTAAAGAGGGGAACCCCCTTTCCTAGGATAAGGGGCGCTATCTGAATAACGAGGTGGTCGAAAAGATCCGCATCCAAGAGCGGTCCTACCAAGGAATTACCACCAATCACAAAGACATTTTTGCCTTTGTCAATCTGCTGAACAAAGTCCACCACATCCCCAGCTACTGGCTGGTAATTGCTGACAGGCAGGTGCCTATCATGTGTAAAGACATAGTTTTCCGTAGCTTGATAAAAACTTTCTACATCTTGCAAATCCTGGATTTCCTCAAAGGTCCGCTTGCCCATGATGGTGATATCCATTTGCCTGTAAAAGTCATCATAGCCTGTATCCTCTACAGAACCAAGCTGATGCAGCCAGTCTATCCTGTGCTGGCTGTCTGCCAAGTAGCCATCCATGGTGATACAGCCGTAAAAATATACTGCCATTCTTGTAGTTACCTTTCTAGTTCTACACTTTTGCTTTCAGATAAATCACCTGTGTCTGTTTGACAAAGCCGATTTTTTCATACAAGCGCTTGGCACCTACGTTGCAGTCCTCTACTGCAATCTGAAATTCCTTATCATTTTGCTCAATCAGTTGGTTGACTAGGGATTTTGCTAAATAGCTTCCGTAGCCTTTGCCACGTTCAAGTTCTGATATTGCTAAACCGTAGAAGTAATTCGTATTAGTCGATAAATCTACCGTGCAAGTCCCAATAACCTGACCGTCTTTTAATAAAATATATAGGCGACTTTCTGAATCCTTCAGAGCTTCAGCGACATATCTATCCACAACTTCTCTCGATTCATGTTCCTCTGAAAATGCCTGAAATTTTAACTGGCTAATTTGCTCCTGATACGAACTATCTGCTAACAAAACTTCAAGATTAGAAACAGTTACTAACTGATAAGGTCTTCTATCCTTACCTAACCAGGTTTCTGTCTCTTCATCCTCGACCAATCCCCAGTTGCTGACAAAATCAGGATGACGCTCTAGAAAAATACGTTCTGTCTGAAAAGTAACTGAACGAATAGGGAAAGAAGCCGTTTCTTTCTCAAAACTCGTAAACAAAGCACACGCAATTCCCTGACGGCGATGATTTGGATGAACCAGTATCGTCACTTCCACATCTTGGTCATCAGCATAGACAGTTAATAGACCAACAAGTTCGCCTTTTTCATAATAAAGGAAAAAGGCGGGCATGTTTGGGTCAAAATTAAGCATGTTAGAAAGATAGGGATCACGATAAGTTCCATCATAGGCTTGGCAACAGTCAATTAGTTTTTTCGCTTCAAATAACTCTTCTTGGCTCAACTTATTTCTTGCTTGAATCATATAGGTATCCTCTACAACCCCGACGATCTGTGACTGGCTTCTCTAGCCTGCTCTAGTTTATTGACGTAGTACTCGCGTTTTTCTTCGACTTCGTGGATTGTTGGTTCATCCTTCTGTCCATGAACTCGGACGATCTTGGCCGGAATACCGACAACCGTCACATCACTAGGTACGTCTGCCACGACTACTGCAGCAGCACCGACTTTGGCATTTTCACCGATTTCTACCGGTCCGATAACTTGGGCATGGGCTGATATGAGAGCTCCTTTACGCACAGTCGGGTGGCGTTTGCCAACATCCTTACCAGTCCCACCAAGAGTCACTCCGTGATAGAGAAGAACGCCTTTTTCAACAATCGCTGTCTCTCCAATCACCAATCCTGAACCATGGTCGATAAAAACACCTGAATCAATCTGGGCACCCGGATGAATCTCGATTTGGGTCCAAAAGCGCCAAAACTGACTGTGCATCCGAGCCAGGAGTTTGAAGCCATGATTCCAGAGAAAATGCGAGAGACGGTGGGCAGCTAAGGCCTTGACACCTGGATAAGTCAGCAAAACCTCCAAACTGGTGCGCGCCGCTGGATCATTTTCTTTTACAATATCAATGGTTTCGCGCCACCATCCCATACATTTCTCCTTTTCTTATTCTGAATCTTTTGGCGTATCTGTGAATTCTTTCTTAGGTTTGTGGTCCTTGTGATGACGTGGACGGTGAGATCGCTCAGACTTTTCGCCTTTTTCATCATGCTCAGGTTTTGGAGGACGAGGAAGAAGAGCCTTCATAGAGGCATCGATACGGCCTTTTTCATCAATCTTGATAACTTTGACATCGACTTCGTCTCCAATAGCCACCAAGTCCTCGACACGGTTGGTACGAGTCCAAGCCATTTCAGAAATGTGCACAAGTGCATCTGTCTTATCAAAGAGGTTGACAAAGGCACCAAATTTCTCGATACGAACAACCTTCGCATGGTAAACTTCATCCACTTTGGCTTCACGAACTAGACCAGCAATAATTTCTTTGGTACGGTTAATGGCATCTTGGTCGCTAGAGTAGATGGACACATTACCTTCTTCGTCGATATCAATCTTAACGCCTGTTTCAGCGATAATCTTGTCGATGGTTTCTCCACCCTTACCGATGACAATCTTAATCTTGTCCACATCAATCTTGATGGTATCAATTTTCGGTGCAGTTGGAGCCAATTCTGGACGAACTTCTGGAATAGTCGCTTCGATGACATCAAGGATTTCAAAACGGGCTTTCTTGGCTTGGGCAAGGGCCTCAGTCAAGATTTCTGCAGTAATCCCTTGGATCTTGATATCCATTTGAAGAGCTGTAATCCCATCACGAGTACCCGCAACCTTGAAGTCCATATCTCCAAAGTGGTCTTCCAATCCTTGGATATCGGTCAATACGGTGTAGTTATTCCCATCTGAGATGAGACCCATGGCAATACCAGCTACTGGCGCCTTGATTGGCACACCACCAGCCATAAGGGCGAGCGTTCCCGCACAGATAGAGGCTTGAGAAGATGAACCGTTTGATTCTAACACTTCAGCTACCAGACGGATAGCGTATGGGAATTCTTCCAAGCTTGGCAAGACTTGAGCAAGAGCACGTTCTCCAAGAGCACCGTGACCGATTTCACGACGACCAGGGGCTCCGTAACGACCTGTTTCCCCTACTGAGTATTGCGGGAAGTTATAGTGGTGCATAAAGCGTTTCTTGTACTCTGGGTCCAAACCATCGATGATTTGAGTTTCTCCCATCGGAGCCAAAGTCAAAACTGAAAGGGCTTGAGTTTGCCCACGAGTGAAGAGACCGGAACCATGCACACGAGGAAGGAAGTCAACAACCGCATCCAAAGGACGGATTTCATCGACCTTACGACCATCAGGACGAACCTTGTCTTCTGTGATCAAACGGCGCACTTCAGCGTGTTCCATTTGTTCCAAGATTTCAGCCACATCACGCATGATACGGTCACATTCTTCGTGGTCTGCATATTTTTCTTCGTAAACAGCAGTCACTTGATCTTTAACTGCTTGAGTTGCAGCTTCACGAGCCAATTTTTCTTCTACTTGAACCGCTTTTTGGAGGTCGCTGTTGTAGGCTGCGATGATTTCAGCCTGCAAGTCAGCGTCTACATGAAGCAATTCCACTTCTGCTTTTTCCTTACCAACAGCAGCAACGATTTCTTCTTGGAAGGCAATCAATTCTTTGACTGCTTCGTGACCTTTCAGAAGGGCTTCCAACATGATTTCTTCTGACAATTCTTTGGCACCAGACTCAACCATGTTGATAGCGTGTTTGGTCCCAGCTACTGTCAATTCAAGAAGTGATTGCTCTGCCTGTTCTTGACTTGGGTTGATGATGATTTGGCCATCTACATAACCCACTTGTACCCCAGCGATTGGTCCTTCAAATGGAATATCTGAGATAGAAAGTGCCAATGATGATCCAAACATTGCTGCCATTGGTGCAGAGGCATTTTCATCATAAGAAAGAACCGTATTGATCACTTGCACTTCGTTACGGAAACCTTCCGCAAACATCGGACGGATTGGACGGTCAATCAAACGCGCTGTCAAAGTCGCATCTGTTGAAGGACGCCCTTCACGTTTCATAAAGCCACCAGGAAACTTCCCAGCCGCATACATTTTTTCTTCGTAGTTGACTTGGAGTGGGAAGAAATCCCCAGTTGCCATCTTCTTAGACATAACGGCCGCAGTCAAGACAGTTGACTCACCGTAACGGACGACAACAGAGCCATTTGCTTGCTTAGCAACCTGACCAGTCTCTACAATTAACTCACGACCCGCAAAAGTCGTTTGAAACACTTGTTTTGTCATTTTAATCCCCTTTGGATTGATGAAATTATACGCCTTGCCTACAAAAATCAGGATACAAAGGGCGTAAAGAATCCCGTATGAAAATAGGAGATTGACGCAGTGTGCGATGCACACCAGGAAATCTATCTTTTTCACTAGGAATTTAGCCCGTGTTCAACTTTCAAGATACAAATCATTAGAAAGGTTTGATGCTAAAGCATCTAATCCTTTCACGCTAATCGCTATTAGGCGATTAGCTAAATGCTTTACTAACTCTCTCATCAAATAACATCGATTTGACTCGTTCGTGTCGCTCAAACTAAATACTGAAAAGAACAAATTATGAAAAAATTTCTATCATAAAATTGAGAATCGACAAAGCCTTTAACACTTTTATACCCTCATCTTTGTATCAAGTACGTACAGAGTCTATTTTATCATATTTTTCTTAAAAAGTGCGGGCTTTTCTATTAAAAAGGAACCATTCCCCTCACCTGAGAAGAATGGTTTGCTTTTTATTATCCTAAAGACTGATGGTTGAACAAGGCATGGGTTGCTTGGTGGATGTATTTTGCTGTTTCAGCATTGTTCATGGTGTAAAGATGCACACCTGCGACATCCTGGGTTACCAAGTCCACGATCTGATCCACTGCATAGGCAAGTCCTGCTGCTCTGAGCGACTCAGGGTCATGCTCATACTTGTCTAAGATGGCTTTAAATTTGCGTGGAAGGTGGATATTCTCACAAGTCTTCAAGAGACGAAGCGCTTGGTTACGGTTAAGAATGGGCATGATCCCCGCATGAATAGGAACATCAATCCCTGCCAAGGTACACTTGTCTTGAAAATCATAGAAGCGCTCATTGTCAAAGAAAAGTTGCGTTACAAGGCTTGAACAGCCTGCATCCACTTTCTTCTTGAGATTTTGAATATCTGAAATCTGGTTTGGCGAGTCAGGGTGCCCCTCTGGGTAGCAAGCGCCAATAATATCAAAGTGAGGAGCTTGTTCCTTGATGAACTCGATCAAATCTGTTGCGTAGCGGAAATCCTTTTGTGGCTCTACATCAGGGATGATATCCCCACGCAAGGCCAAGATTTTCTGCACCCCAACCTTATCCAAGTCTGCAATGGTTTCAGCAACCTTGTCCTTGGTCAGATAGATAGCTGGTAAGTGGGCAATGGTTGGAATCGCCAAGTCATTCTGGATAAAGTCAGCCAAACGAACCGTTGTTTCCTTGATATTAAATTTATTATTGCTGGCAGTCACACTGATAAAGTGCGGTGTCAGCTCCCGCATATCCTGCAAGGCTGAAATAATTTTATCATTACCCACTGCTGGATTTGGAGGGAACACTTCAAATGAAAGTGACGGAGTTTGGCGTGACATAGTCATTATCCTTTTCTTTTTGATTTCATGATTGCTAAGCCGGCTTGGGCTAAGCAGTTCCTTGATCAGTCAGGGTCAAGAGAGAAATTCTATCTTACAATTTCTCACGCGCAGCTTTTGCTGCTTCGACAAGGCGGATCAAGCTTTCTTTTGTTTCTGGAATACCACGTGTTTTCAAACCACAGTCAGGGTTAATCCAAACTTTCTTGCTTGGAACTTTGGCAAGAATAGCATCGATTGTGTGGTCGATTTCGCCTTCATTAGGCACACGAGGAGAGTGGATATCGTAAACCCCAGGTCCCACTTCTGTTTGGAAGTTTTTCGCTTTGAGTTCGTCCAAGATTTCAAGGTTTGAACGGCTTGCTTCAAAGGAAATAACGTCCGCATCCATGTTGTCGATAGCTGGGATGATATCTGTAAATTCTGAGTAACACATGTGAGTGTGGATTTGCGTATCTGGCGCTACTGTTGAGTGTACCAAGCGGAAGGCAGGAATTGCCCAGTCAAGGTAGTCTTCGTACCAGTCGCTACGACGGAGTGGCAATTTCTCACGAAGAGCAGCTTCGTCGATTTGGATGATTTTCACGCCAGCAGCTTCAAGGTCAAGAACTTCATCCTTGATGGCAAGAGCGATTTGAAGAGTTGAATCCTTGATAGAGATGTCTTCACGTGGGAATGACCAGTTAAGGATGGTAACCGGTCCAGTCAACATACCTTTGACAGGTTTGTCTGTACGGCTTTGAGCGTAGCTAGACCATTTGACAGTGATAGGGTTAAGACGAGTGACGTCACCCCAGATGATTGGTGGTTTCACCCCACGCATACCGTAAGATTGTACCCAACCATTCTTAGAGAAGAGGTAACCTGACAAGTTTTGACCGAAGTACTCAACCATGTCGTTACGCTCGAACTCACCGTGTACAAGCACGTCAAATCCAACTTCTTCTTGCCATTTGATCCATTCGTCGATGGTTTCAGCAAGGAAAGCATCGTACTCTTCTTGAGACAATTCACCTTTACGGTAAGCCAAACGTTTAGCACGGACTTCCTTAGTTTGAGGGAATGAACCAATAGTTGTTGTTGGAAGAGCTGGAAGTTTGAAAGCTTCTTCTTGGATAGCTTCACGTTCTGCAAAGGCTGGCAAACGAGTGTAGTCAGCATCTGTCAAACCAGCGATACGCGCACGAAGTTCTGCATTTTCACCAACACGTTCAGTCGCAAAGAGTTCTTTGTTAGCTGCAAGAGCTTCTGCGCCTTGACCGTTGCGGATAGCATCCAAATCACGAATTTCATCCAATTTTTCAACTGCAAAAGCAAAGTGGTTCAAGATAGCTGGTTCAAATTCTTCATTAGCAGTTGTAAATGGCACATGAAGAAGTGAGCATGAGCTAGTCAAAACAATGTTTTCAGCTGGGATTTGCTCAAGAACAGCCAAGCTCTTTTCGTAGTTGTTGCGCCAGATGTTTTTACCATTGACGATACCTGCGTAGAGAGTCTTGTCAGCTGGGAAGCCACCTTTAACGAGTTCAAGAGTTTTCTTACCTTCAACGAAGTCCAAACCAATGGCATCTACTGGCAAGTTCACAAGGTCAGAGTAGACGTCACGAACGTCACCAAAGTAAGTTTGAAGCAAGACTTCAAGACCTTTTTTATCAGCCAAAAGCTTGTTGTAGAGGTTCAAGAAGAGAGCTTTTTCTTCTTCTGTCAAGTCTTTGACAAGAGCCGCTTCGTCCAATTGGATACGAGTCGCACCAAGTTCAGCTAATTTAGCAAAAACTTCTTGGTAAGCAGCTACTAAGCTATCTACGAAGTCTTCTGCTTTCACACCGTCTTCAAAGTCTGACAATTGAAGGAAAGTGAATGGACCTACAAGAACAGGACGAGTGTTAAGACCAAGTTCTTTTGCTTCTTGGAACTCATCAAAGATCTTGTGACCAGCCAATTTAACTTGAGTGTCTTTTTCAAATTTAGGCACGATGTAGTGGTAGTTGGTGTTGAACCATTTCTTCATCGGAAGGGCACGCACGTCCCCTTTTTCTCCTTGGTAACCACGACCCAAAGCAAAGTAGCGCTCAAGGTCAGACAAGTCCAAGTTTTGAACAGATGCAGGCACCACGTTGAAGAGGAAGGCTGCATCGAGGAAGTTGTCATAGTGAGAAAAGTCATTTGATGGGATTTCAGTGATGCCCTTTTCTTTGACAATGTTCCAGTGTTTCGCACGCAATTCTTTTGCTGCTGCCAAGAGTTCTTCTTCTGAGATTTCTTTTCTAAAGTATTTTTCAGTTGTAAATTTCAATTCGCGGAATTCGCCCAAACGAGGGAAACCGATGATCGTAGTTGACATGATGTGTCCTCCAAAATTTGTTGTTGAAACTATCTTAACAGAAAAGAAACTGTCTGTATAATTGTAAATAATTAGGCTTTGATATAGTTTGAAACTATATCACTCTTTTGGTCAAAAGAAAAAGACTTGAGACCAGCGTCTCAAATCCTTTGTATAGCTTGTTTGGTGGCTGTATTTTAGTTGAAATGCTCAAACGAGCTATTGACGATTCTCATCAGTGACTATGGCTTGTTATTAGAAAAGACTATAGGTTGGTTTTCTTTTCTAATTCTGATATTTCCCTGAAAAAGTGCGGACGGGAGGTAAAATTATCCAGTGGATGATTTTAGCCAACCAAGTAATCTCATCTCTATCAACTTTTTTCCTGTTCAAGTGGGACGACTGCTAGTGTCTTTCCTAAACTGGCTAAGACTTTCAAGACCGTATCCAACTGAGGACTAGTCTTTCCTGTTTCCATCCTAGCTATGACAGGCTGGCTTACTCCACTGAGTTCCTCTAGCTTTTTCTGACTGATACCTTGCTCATGTCTAGCCTCAATCAACTCACTCATAATAGCCACTCGCATATCACTTTCAAGAATTTCTTCCTTGGTAAAGAGTTCTGTTCGGACATCCTTCCAATTACTTCCAATGGCCCTATTCTTCATCACTTAACCCTCTTTCTTTTATGTCCTTCAATTCACGCTTGGCTTTTTCAATTTCTCTCCTAGGAGTTTTCTGAGTCTTTTTGACAAAATGATGTAAGAGAACAAAACTCCCATCAAGCCAAGCCACAAATAAAATCCTATCCCTCAGAGGTCTTAGTTCCCAAATTTCATCTTCCAAATGTTTGATATAGGGTTCACCAGCTCTAGTCCCATGCTGACTCAACAACTCAATATAGTCATTTAATTTATTGAGTTTGATGCGACTATCCTTACTTTTCTGACTAGCCAATTCTCTCATATAATTTAAGACTGGCTCATTTCCATTTTTGTCCTTATAGAAGTAAATTGTATGCACCAAGCAACTTCTTTTCAATTCAATTATAACTCAAAAGTTATTAAAAGTAAATCCCAACACTCATAAAAAGAAGACCTTAGAATTATTCTAAAGGTCTCATTTTTATTATTCGAAAAAATACGAAAAGAGTTATAAAGTGGAGCTAATCCATACTCTTACTCCAGCTCTACCCCCTTGTCACGGAGATTAGCCAGACACTCCTCATAGTAGGCAGCGTCATGCTCGCTATAGATAGGACTTTTCAGCTTTTCCTCTGCCAAGTCTTCATAGGAAGGGCAGGTCTTTCCACGGTAGTTCTTATCCAGCCACTCTGGACTGACATTGTAGCCACGGCTAGCCATCTCCGCCATGATCAAGCGATGATAGGCATAGAGACGATAGGGCGAGTGGGTAAAGACATAGTCAACCGTCGCATGCTTTCTGCCCCAGCCATTGCCACGAAGGGCGCAGCACTCTCGATGTTGCCCCAAGAGCTGAGGACGGGGAAGTTGTGGAATCAAAGCCTCATGCCAAAGTCTCATGGGAGTCTCCTTTCAGCAGGGTAGAATCTTGCAGATAAGCATTTGGGTAACGCTCAAGCAAGTCTCGAGTCATAGCAATCAAATCTTCCTTAGAAGCTTGACCAAAGCGATAGCGATCCAGCAAGAGCATATAGTCCTTGCGCTCATCAAGGCTGGCTTGCTTTTTGAAGTAACCCCAAATATGCTGAAAGGCATTGCAAACCTGACCCCTGTGTTCTGGAATCTGGCAGGCACGGTCAATCATCTCTTGAACCTGACTCAGCTCCACCACTTCTTGCTTGAGATACTGGCGAATGTCCTTGTAAATATTGCTGGAATGGCTCAAAACAAGGTATTTGTTTCTAGCCCAGAGTTGCTGGCACTGGGATTTTTGATTAGTTTGTTCCATGTTTCTCCTTGTTTTCTATCCGTTTCCAGGAAATATGGAAACAAAATTGTATCCTAAAAATGAGCGAATAAATAGTGTTTTTTGTAGTTCCTGATTTTTCTAATAAACCTTGTTCGACAGCCCCTTAAATACCTGAATAAGTCTCTACCAACAACTGAATCTTACGTAAAACTTCTTGTTTTTTCCGTTCACGCGCTCCCTGTCTACGAGAAGTTGGTGGAATAATCGAATCCAAATCAGTACCACTATTTTCAGCATAACCTCGTTGAATTGATTTGTCGATAAACAATTGATAGTCATCTACAAGTTTCTCAGCCTCAGCTAGGTCTTGAATCGCGATTTTCTTGCGCTCCTTGCCATATTCGTAGAAAGCATGGATAATCCCATCATGGTCTTTCAATTTTTGCAAATCGGTGTCATTGATAAATCCAATAACCAACTCTTCTTTGGCACGGATATCAATACTAGAACGAATCACACGACTAACTTCTGCTTTCATTACTTCTTTAGACTCAGAATTCTTCGATTTTTCAACAATCAATGCCAAGATATAGTCTAGGTTAATCTCATCAGTTTTTAGTAACTCAATTTCAAATTCGACATCTGAAAGGTCAACATCCAAATCCTTAGTCTTTTCATAGTTTTTAAGATTCAAAAATTCATCTCGAATTTCCACATAGGCACTTCTTAAATCTTGAAGATAACCTTCAGAAATAGGTTTGTCGATTTCTTGGAATTCGTCATAATTTCGAAGAACATTATCAAGTTTCAATAACTCACCAAATAACTTAACAAACTCTTTTTTATCGTGCTCTGTTTCAATCTCTTGCGGATTTGGGAATTTTTCCAGAATTTCCTGACAAACCGCAGTATAGCCTTTGACCTCAATACCTGTTACTTGGTCAACGAAACCATCCATGTATTCACTAAAGCTTTTTTCTAAGATGATTTCAAGCTTATTTGTGTCTCCAAAAGTCTTAATAGCTTCTTGCGTAGCCTTTTCTAAATCACGAAAACAAACAATATTTCCAAAAGGTTTAACCCTATTAAAAATTCGATTGGTTCTCGAGAATGCCTGAATCAATCCATGATAACGAAGATTCTTGTCAACAAATAGCGTATTCATAGTCGGAGCATCAAATCCCGTCAAGAACATACCCACTACAATCAGAAGATCCACTTCCTTGGACTTAACTCGTTTAGAAAGGTCACGATAGTAATTTTGAAACTCTTTACCATCTGTCGAAAAGTTCGTCTTGAACATTTGATTATAGTCGTAGATTGCCTTAGCCAGAAACTCTTTAGAAGATAGAGGCATAGCTGTATCTTGAGGGTCTAGCTCTTCGTCTTGAATTTCCCCATAAGCTGACTGTTCTTCGTTAGGTGCAAAGCTAAAAATGGTTGCGATTTTCAATCGTTTAGCTTCTGGTAAAGTTGCTTGTTGCCGTTGGAGTTCTTCATAGTATAGTTTTGCTGCTTCAATACTTTGTACAGCCAACATAGCATTAAAACCTTGCATCTTCTTTTGCTTATGAGTGTAATATTTACTCCGACGCGTCTTGTCATTATAAACTCTCAACAGGTACTCAGTGATGGTTGCAATCCGTTCTGGATGCAATAGGAGTTCCTTCTCCATCTTTTTGAGTTTCTTCTCATCAATCTCTTGACCAACTGCTTTTTCAGCTTCTCTATACTTGTTTATTTCAGGCTTGATATAGTTATAGTCGACTTTGAACTTCAACACTTTTTTATCTCGAATAGCATCTGTTATAACGTAGTTATGAAGTTGCTCTCCAAAAACCTCTTGTGTTGTTTCTCCTGTTAAGCTATTTTCTGGGAAAATCGGAGTACCTGTAAATCCAAATAAAGCATACTGTTTAAAAGCTTTTTTGATACGCTTTTGCGCCTTTCCAAACTGGGAGCGATGGCACTCGTCAAAAATCAAGACACATTTCTTACTGTAGATTTCATGATTTGGATTTGCTGTTATAAATTTATTTAACTTCTGAATAGTTGTGACAACGATTTTACCATCATTTTCTTCAATATTACGTTGGAGTTCTTTTGTATTGTTGCTACCATTGACTGAATTTGGCTGGAATTTTTGATACTCCTTCATGGTCTGATAGTCAAGGTCTTTTCTATCAACGACGAATATCACTTTGTCAATGTAGTCCAACTCTGTTGCCAAGCGTGCAGTCTTAAAGCTGGTCAAGGTTTTCCCCGACCCTGTCGTATGCCAGATATAGCCACAAGCATTGATAGAGCCAAAGTTCTTCATTTCATTGGAAGAATGAATCTTGCGCAAGATACTCTCAGTTGCTGCTATCTGATATGGGCGCATGATGAGCAAGGTATTATCAGCATCAAAAACACAATACTTGGTCAAAACTTCTAAGAGGACTCGCTTACTTAAGAAAGTGACAGTAAAGTCCTCGAGGTCATGAATTGTTTTATTTTTGCGGTCCGCCCACTCACAGGTGAACTCATAATGATTTTTATTTTGAGCTGTCGTATTTGCAAAGTAGCGTGTATAAGTGCCATTCGAAATCACAAAAATCTGAATATATTTGTATAAAGAATTTTCGCTATTGAAACTTTCCTTACTATATCTATGGATTTGTTCAAAAGCTTGTTTGAGACTAACCCCGCGTCTCTTCAATTCAATTTGAACTAACGGCAGACCATTCACTAAAATAGTAACATCATAACGATTGGTATGGCTCCCCACCTGAGTCACTTGGTTGATGACCTGCATACTGTTATTGTGAATGTTTTTCTTATCAAGGATGAAAATATTTTTAATCCGCCCATCATCAAAGACAAAGTCATAGATATGATTTTCTTGGATTTTTCGTGTTTTTTCAACCAACCCTTCATTCGGACAGTCCAGATACTCGACTACAAAGCGACTCCATTCCACATCCGTAAAGACCACCTTATTAAGTTTTTCAATTTGAACCTTTGCATTTGCTAAGAGTTCTTCAGGCGTATGAATATTTAAGCGTTCATAGTTGAGATGATTCACCAAATCAGAAATTAACTGATTTTCTAAATCAGCCTCTGTCTGATATTCTCTATCCGTGCGATACTCTGGTTGATACTCAGCCAAGAGAATCCCTTCATTTGTTTCCGCAATTACTTCATGTACTTTTGAATAATCAACCATTTTCATTTTCCTCTTCTTGGTTAAATTTATATTTTTTCTCAAAACTATTGAATAATTCTATTAAAGTATTTTTTTCTCGTTCTTGCAATTCTCTAAACTCCAAATCTGATTGACGATTATGTGTGAATAAATCAATCCTTTGAGCATATAACTCTATATTTTCTGGAGTAATCTCATCACCAGCCACTTCTAACCCTAATAAAACTTCTTCCCATCTACTATAACCTAAGAATGTAGCTGTTTTTTCTAATAGATTTCTTAACAAAGCATAATGAAATTTTTCTACTCGTCCACTGTCCACAGCTCTACGTAATTCTTCTCTTACCTTTAGATGATACCCGAAAGGAGAATCTTTCTCAACGTCAGTCAAGATATATTTCACTTCATTGTTATTTTCAATAACTTTTTTCATCACATGGAAGCAGGTCTTCTTAATTCTTTTTTCAAATCTAATTTCATTATATAAGACGTTGTAGAAAAGTGGTTGGTGACTAGAAAGTATAAACTTCAAATCTGTATTTCCAGATTTTGCAATGATATCCTTTAAAAAAATCGCGGAATCAATGATATTGTTATCATCTAATGAAGAAATTGGATCGTCTATATAAATATACTTAAAGTTTTGAAAGTCAGAGTCAATTTCTGAGTCGCCCAATTCTTCAATAATAAGATCTAAGAGAGTAACGAAAATAGACCAAACAAAAATCCTCTCCTCACCCCTAGAAATTTTGATCGTTTCATCATCTACTGTAAAACGAATACTTTTGAAGTTACTCTCTAATCTTGGTATATGCTGTTCACCAATAATATCAATAATTGGAATACCAAAATCATCAACAGCCTGTTCTTCAATATCCTCAAAAATTGGAACTATTAAATCACCGACAAATTTCTGGAAAGTTATAATAACCTGATTAAATTGTTGCTGATTCTCCAAAAAGTTACCCAAATAGGTACGTTTATCATATTTAAGATAACGATTTTCATCATTTTCTAAATCATTTTCCCAAGTAAAAAGATCTTCTGTAAAGGCATTAAAATAAAGTATTTTCTTAATTTCTGACTCTTCGTCATTCTCCGATACATTTAATTTATCCTTTAAAATCATAGAAAGACGCGTTTTCCCCGTAGCATTAAAAGCATAAATTAAATGCACCTTCTTATTACTTGAAATGAGTTCATCTGCAATCTCTTCTAACGTATTAAATACTTTATCATCTGCCATAATTTACTGTTTCCTTATACATGAAAATGAAGTAGTTCATCTCTCCAGTATTCATACTGTTTCTGTCTTAGTTCGATTTCTTTTGGAAGGCCCTCAGAAAGAGAGTTAGTTAAAGTGTTGAAATGGTCAAGAATGGAGACAATTCTTACTTGTTCAGTAAGAGATGGTAAGTAGAACGTTACTTTATCAATAACATCCTTAGATAATCTAGGAATACTAGCCTTTCGAACCTGTGATTTGAGTCTATCTTGCTTACTTAACAAGACATGGTACATAAATTTATCAGAAATATTATCTGATGTCTCTAATGTGTAGACATCGTCTGCTGCCCAAAAGTCCATAGCGCTATACCCAATTTCACCAGCCGCCCCTGCACAAATTACAAAGCTAGTATTTTTCACTCTGTTTGATTCAGTATAATATCCTAAAGGCGTCAAACTGTTTTGATAAACTGGAAAACTTCCTGTAGTAGCTAACTGTTGTCTCACAAGACGTTTCCCACGTTGTAAATTAATAACTTGTCCCAACTCCACTCGGATTGGACCAAATACCCAATTTAGGAGCCTAATGATGTCTTGTCTGTACTGTACTGTACTGTACTGTCAGTGTACTCGCCTTCGGCGACGAATGTCAAGAGTTTTTCTCGGAAATATTCGTACTGTTTTTGACGAAGTTCAATCTCCTTAGGAAGTCCAATATTTAAGTCATTACAAACCATGTCAAAGTTATCTAAAACTTGAACAATACGAGACTGGATTTCGAGAGAAGGGACTGGGATTTTGAATTTTTCAGTATCATTACTAGAAATTTGTGGCATCTGCATATTATTAGCGATGTTTTGAAAATGTTCTTTATTATGAACTAAGTAATGATAAATATATCTTAAGTTGATATTTTCATTGTCTGAACTATATGACCAAAATTCATTTTTAAAACTAAATGGTTCTGTGCAGTATTCAAAATCAATAATTCCACGAGATTTTACAACAATTGCCTCTTCTGTGTGAATATCTTTATCGGGAATATCTCCATAGTTCACATCAGCGTAAGTCTTTCCTCCTGCAAAGATACGGATTGGCGCACCATCTTTGTGAAGTAATTTCATCTGACTAGCTGTAATTTTAGTTCCTTTTCCTTTTTTAAGACATTCGTTCAACTTCTTCCACTCAACCTGATAAACCTCATCCTCAAATGATAAAAGTTTATCTCGATAAAAAGAATATTGCTTTTTACGTGAGGTCAATTCTGAGGTCAATTCTGAGGTCAATTCTGTAACATAATCGGTAAATTTGTCAAGTATTTGCACTATTTTTTCTTGAATTTCTAGAGGAGGAATTGGAATTTTTATACTTTTTAGATTCTTTTGATTAAGCTTAGGAGGTGTCCCTCTAACAATATCAGAGACATCAGTTTGACTCAATACATAATACACATATTTCAATAAAGCACATCCTGGTACTTCACCTAAAATATGCGCATGATTGTTAACCCAAATTTTACCTATCACCCAGTGTAATATAGGTGAATTATCATTTTTTATTACACTTCCATCTTCTCCCATTAAAATAAAAGTGCCGTCAAAAATCCAATCTTTGACATAATCTTGAATTCCATTAGCTCCATAATAAGGAATATCACCCGGAATTCTTTGACTTTTTGTTATTGGGCGTCTTAAACTATCCAAAACCTCAACTACTTCCCCTAACTCTTTCCACTCAACGGGACAGTTCTGGATTTCTTCTAGGATGTTCATCACTTACCTCCTTCCTTGGCTAGATTTTCAATGCTTTTAATTTCTTTGAGGTAATCTTTTTCAACTTGACTGAGGGTCTTGGCTTGGTAGCTCTTATATTCCTTATCTACCTTCTGCTTCATCTGTTCACGAGAGATAGAACCACTATTGTCCAGCAAGTCTTCTCCAGTAGCCTGAAGAATACGATCTACGTGAGTCACCCAGTCAGCCATAGTCATGACCTCTTCTCGCTCCGCCTGCCTTTCAGCAAAGTCTAGATATCCTGATACAAGCTGATTAAGCCCACGAAGTTCCTTCTCTGTCAGATAGTTCTTAGCAACTTTTGCTTCGGATAAAGTAGGGAGGTCTCCCTTAAAAGTGGTTAATCCCATAAACTCCTTTTCACTATCAACACGGTTATAAATGAGTTCACTCGCAGTATTGTGGTGAATGGCATAATGCATCTTGTTTTGCACCGTCGCAAAGAATTTCTTTGCCTCTGGAGAGTTTGCATTGTAGTCACTTGATGTCGCAAAAAGATCTAAAACCTGACGATAAAAGACTTTTTCACTAGAGCGGATATCTCTGATTCTTTCAAGGAGTTCTTTAAAGTAAGAGCCTCCACCCAAATTTTTCAAACGCTCATCATCCATAGCAAAGCCTTTAATCAGATACTCTTTCAAGACTGTCGAAGCATAGTGTCTGAACTGGATTCCACGAGGGGAACGCACACGATAGCCAATCGCCAAAATCATATCGAGATTATAGTAGGCTACTTTTTTTGACTGAGTTTTACCAGCTATTGCACCGTGACGAGTGGTTGTCAACTGATAGTTGACAACCACTGTTTCATCCAATTCACCATCTTCAAAGATGGCCTTGATATGTTTACTAATGTTTTGCTTGGAAGTCTGAAAAAGCTCAGCTAGTTCCTGTTGGGTCAACCAAACCGTTCCATTATCCAAGTGAAGTTCAATAGCAGACTCCCCGTCATCTGTTCTATAGAGAATCACATCATTTGCCATGGCTAAGTTCCTCTACAATCTTATCTATCTCTGCACGCAAGTGGTCAATCTTGGCAACAGTCTCAGCGATTTCTTTATTGAGCACATCTATATCAATCTTCTCACGTGTGTCTTCTTGTTCGACATAAGTTGACACAGATAGATTGTAATCCTGCTCTGAACCAATCACATCATTATCAACAAGAGCTGCTTTATAGTCTACACTTTGATAATTAGTGAACAATTCAACAATATGCTCAATATTACTGTCTGTCAAAACATTGTTATTGGTTTCTTTTTTGAATTCTTTACTCGCATCAATAAAGAGGGTTTTATTTTCAAGTTTATTCTTCGCCAGAACTAAAATCGTAGTTGCGATAGAAGTGCCAAAGAAGAGATTATCTGGAAGGGCAATGACTGCTTCAACAAAGTTGTTATCTACCAAATACTGACGAATGGTCTTTTCAGCACCTCCACGATAGAAAATGCCTGGGAAGCAAACAATAGCTGCCCGACCTTTATTAGACAAGTGGTTGAGACTATGCATAATAAAGGCAAAGTCAGCTTTTGACTTGGGCGCTAGTTTCCCTGCAGGAGCAAAACGGTCATCATTTATCAGAGTTGGATCTCCATCTCCCACCCATTTGACAGAATACGGAGGGTTAGAAACGATAGCATCAAAAGGCTTTTCTTCCAGATGCTGAGGATTTAAAAGGGTATCTCCTCGCTTAATATCAAAGTTATTGTAGTTGATATTGTGTAGGAACATATTCATACGAGCCAAGTTGTAGTTGGTCATATTGATTTCCTGGCCAAAGAATCCATCTTCCAAGATATGATCTTCGTATTGTTTTTTCATTTGAAGAAGGAGAGAGCCTGAACCACATGTCGGGTCATAGACCTTGTTAATCTTATCTTTTCCGACCATGACTAGTCGAGCTAACAGTTTAGATACTGTCTGTGGTGTGAAAAATTCACCCCCGCTTTTCCCTGCGTTACTGGCATAGTTGGAAATCAAGAACTCATAAGCATCCCCAAAGGCATCGATATCATTTTCCTCAAAGTTACCAAAGTTAATACTATTGATACCGTTAAGGATATCAGAAAGCCGCTTATTTTTTTCTGGAACAGTTCCACCAAGGATGTTGCTTCGTGTATCCAAGTTATCAAACAGACCTTTGATATCATCTTCTGATTTGAAGCCAATAGCTGACTTTTCAATATCTTGGAAAATATTGGCCAATTCTTCGTTTAAATTTTCATTTTGCGAGGCATTCTTGACCACATTTTCAAAGAGTTGACTCGGAAGGATAAAGAATCCCTTATCCTCAACTGTCCCCGGTTTAAAATCTTGCTCAGCTTCTTGGTCACTTAAGTCAGCATAACGGAATTCTAAATCACCAGCCTCATGCTCAGCATGGTCAAAATAGTCTGCCATATGCTCTGAAATAAAACGATAGAACAGAATTCCTAGGATATATTGTTTAAAATCCCAACCGTCTACAGCCCCACGCACATCGTCCGCAATAGCCCAAATTTTACGATGCAGCTCCTTGCGTTCTGCATTTTCTTTACTTGCCATTTTTACTTTCCTTAATTAATGTATTATCTTTTCTATTTTATCATATTTTCACAACTAAAAATTAACTTTAGTATAACGATAAAAATAAGCAATGAAGTAGAAAAAATTCCCAAATTTTAAAATCCTAATCTCTACGTCTATGTTCTCCATCTATTTCTTCTACAAATTTAAATCCTTTTAATTCCAGTTGCTCAAGTTTGGGACGAATCTTTCTCATAACCTCCTCCCTATAATCTTCAAATTCATGAGGAGGTTCAAAAGCGTATTTTTCTATCCAAAGAGTATAGGTCATATTTTCTGGAATTTTATCAAAGTCAAAATAATTTCCACTGTAGAAAGAATCTCTTGGAATTTCCAAAATGATAAAAATTCCTTATCTCCAAAACAATCTATCGCATTTAATATACTGCTATCCCATGACTTAATTTGCCCAAATTTATTAACTACACTGAGATAAGTCAATAGGAAGATTTTTTCTCCTACCTACAGTTCTCGTGCAAGTTTTATAGGTTCTATCTCTTAAAAACTTATAAATTGCTAAGTTCAACAAACTGGGATTTGTCGATTTTACAGTAGTTACAATATCTTTATAGCCATTTATTTATATATTTCCTTATTAAATCATTTACTTCATCAGGATTATCTTGATTTGAATTATGAGCGGCATTTTTAATAATGTGTAGTGGGTATCCTTCCCTTTTGTGCCACTCTCTTGTATACTGCGACACTTTACCAACCTTATCGTTCTCCCCAAGTAAAAGTATTACAGGACATTTCAAATTTATTTCATGATTTTCAGGAATAAATGCTGCTTCACCTATCCACATCAAATGGCATAGTTCCTTTTTACTATAGATTGAAAGCATAAGTTTCATACTGTTCTGAGTATACTCAGAAACACCACAACCTTTTGCCATGAAATCTCTTAGCATTTTATCAGGGTATAGTTTACTTATCCACTCAATCTGGTTTAACCAAAACATATCTGATTTGCTATAATAATTTCCAAAAGGAACGCTATCTATAGAAATAAAACCTATTGCTTGTTCTTGATGTCCTTCTATGTAATATTGAGCTATCATTCCTCCAAGTGATTGCCCAATAAATATTGCCGATTTAACATTCTCTGTTTTTAATATAATTTCCAGTTCTTGCGTCACTAATTTGTAATTAAACGTACTGTATGGTCTGGACTCTCCGTGACATGGGCAATCCCAAACAATAATATTGAAATCCTTTTTAAATTCATCTACTTGTTTATCATATAATCTATGATCAGCTGTCAATCCAGGAAGCATTACAATGCATGGTTTTTCGACATTTTCATTAGTCCAATAATACGTATTTCCTTGTTCCGATTCCACACTTTTTTTAATCATCCTATCTCTCCAAAAATTCCAATTTATCTACACCGCTTTAATCTTCTCATTTATCAATTCAATAAATACTATCACAATCACTCCATTAAATAAATATATTTTCTTTTCTATTTTATCATATTCCTAGAAAAACCACTTGAACTAGGGAGGATGAGTGGGGTATAAACTATTTTTAAAATATGATTTTATAATTGTACTCTATGATTTCAATTATTTTTTTGATTTTATTAAGGCAGTAGTACTTCTTTCATACCATCCTTATCATCACTCTTTATAAATACAACATTCTGTTTACCTGTTAATTCTATCAGTTTTTCCTTCCCAAGGATGATTGCGAGATTCTTAATAATTGAACGTTTAGCTAAATCATTAAAATAAGTGAAAATAAATCTATAATCATACTTTCCATTTTCTGCTAATGCAAAACATTTTTGAAATATTTCTTTATCCAAAGGGTCAACCGAGTGTCCAAAAACAATGATATTCTTTGAATTTGGAAGTTGACTTCCGAATTCGTCATCTATATCATAGAAAGTTCGTTTAAAAAATTTTTCAAAATCATTTCCCGTTTCTTTTACTACTCTTTGATAATATTTCTGGTAGGGAATTAAATCACTGTTAACATCATTTTCTTTATCCTCAATTCCAAAAACCATCGTATTAATTCGACTGAAGGTTCTAATTAAGTCAATTCGCCCATGTATGAAATGAGTTCTCTTCTCAGAAGTTTCAAATAAATATCGTGAAGTGTTTGTATAATTAAAGTTTAGGACAGAGGAATTTGACAAATCTGATATTGCATCTAGAGCTGTTGGCTTGGATTTTATCTCGATAACTTTAAAATCAAGAAAGTCTCTATAAGATAAATATATTTCTAACAATTCAATCAATAGATCAAGTTGATTGATAAATTCATTATTCAACTTTTCCATTGCAACTTCTCTTTCTAAAGAACTCCAGCCTTCCTCTTTATACAAGGAAATAAAACATCTCGCAACAAATGCTTTTGAACTATAATTTTTTTCTCTTACTAATTGATCTTCAAGTGCCCAAAATTGATTTTCAGGTGCAATTTGAAAAAGTAAATCATTATTCTCCTTAAAATACATAATTGATTCTACAAGTTGCGAAATCATTATTTCAAGATTAGACCAATTATCTCCAAGAGTACCTTTATTCTCATTAATAAATTTCAAATATAAATTATCTTTGTATTTCTCAATCTTTATATTTTTATCTTTTAAAAACTCCAGTAACCCCTCATCTGGATTAGAAAATAATTGTTTTTCAAAGTCAATAAAATCGGTATATTTTGTTTTTCGCCCCATTGCAATATCAAAGCCATTACCTAGAATTAAAATTGTATCTGCCATGATTTTTTCTCCTCTACATTATAGATAATTATCAAAATTATACCACGAATCCACCAAAAAACGCCTTTAGATAATAATATATGTAAAGACGTTTGTTTTTATCCTGCTACTTGTTCTATTTCTTCTACTTTAACTTTCTTCTCCTTCTTACTTGAACTAGTCAATCGTCTCTTACTGTCTCTAATTGTGTTTATATTTTAAGAGAATTTACTTATTTATCTCTTGTAAACTCCCCTACTCCAACTGACTTTTAACCTTCTTCTTAGTCAAGATACGGTCATTTTTGTTAGAGAGAGCTTTTATACGAGCTTCGAGAAGGGTTTTCCTTCCTGCCTCTGTTCGTGTGTAGATCAGGTGATAACGTCCAATAGTTGGCGTCAGAAAGTCAAGGAATTTCTGTGCTTCTTCCTTGCGCTTATCAAAAAGACTAGGCACGACATAGTAAGGTGACTGACCTTGTCGGACTTTCTCTGCCTTCAAGAGATAGCGCTGGTTATCCACTGGAGCAAAGAACTCTCCCACAGTCTGCGCAAACAGCTCCTTGTCCCTCATGTTTCCTCCCTTGAGATAGGCGAAAACCATGTAGTTTTCCTTGTCCTCCTCTACCTGAACACGGGATTGATCATCCGTTAGATGTCCCGAATCTAGCAGAGCCTTTCGGATCTGCTCACCCAGAGACTGCAAGCGTTTATAGGGACTCTTATAGCGGAGGTAGCGCCAAGATGCAAAGGCCAAAAAGAGGAAACAGGCTGCTGTAAGCCACCAAACACCGATCAGTCTCAGTCTAAATAGCAAGACCAACAAATCCACTGCCAACAAGAGTAATGACAGGCGAACCCATTTTAATGCATCAAGCAAGAGCATGACTGGGACCTTCTGTTTTTGAGCCGCGACTTCTGTAACTATCTCAAATTGATCCGCTACAACAAGAGCTTCCTGCCATTTTTTTCTCAAGCCTGCTCGATCCTTGGAGAGACTCTTAACTCGCTCATTGTACTCACTAATTTGCTTTTTCTTAAAAGGGGGCTTTGGAAAATCCAAACGATCCAAACCAGTCTCAATACTCTCCTGATTATAGGCCAAGCCAAGAAAATGCTCCATCCGTCGCGACAAGGTCTGCAGATCCTGATTGCTCTCTGGTCTAGACTCCTCACCAGGAAGAGTGATGAGTGCTTGAGCTTGAACGGCTACCAGATGCCAGATGTTGCTGGTCTTTTCTGGATGTCCCGGCCAGATACGAATGGCACGCCCGCGCATCTGGTTGCTCAGCATAAAGCTCCCCACAAAGCTTCCGAGGATTAGGGAATTAACACAAGGAGCATCCCAACCCTCTCCGAGGAGAGATTTGGTTCCGACTAGGACTTGAATCCGTCCTCGTTGAAAAAGCTCCGTCACTGCCGTTACGATTCCCTTAGCTGAGCTCGGAAAACCTACCTGAACATAATCTTTTGGATCTAAGTGACCAATAGATGAGAAACTAAGAGGAACCTGAGGCAAGAGCTCCTTCAACTCTGCTGCCACATCGGTAGGCAAAATAACGACACTACCTG
The DNA here is from genome assembly GCF_002096445.1 of Streptococcus oralis subsp. oralis. Taxonomy (GTDB): domain Bacteria; phylum Bacillota; class Bacilli; order Lactobacillales; family Streptococcaceae; genus Streptococcus; species Streptococcus oralis_N. The sequence goes on along the minus strand of NZ_NCUK01000013.1, from coordinate 240,422 downwards.
ACAAGACAGCCAAAGACACAGGTATCTCTTGCTCCTGAGCTTTTCGACGAATGCTTTCAAAATAAGGGAGAACCCCCAACTGAGAAATGGTTGCTTGATTATCTCCCAGATAGGTGGCAAAATCCTTGCGAATATAGTCAGCTAGTACTAACTGTCTCAGTTCCTGACCTAGACTCTCATACTCTGTCAAGAAGATATCGGCAATGGCAGACAACTTCCCCAGAGATTGGGTTAAAAGCTGGTCAGAAGCCTTGGACTTAACCAGATAAACCTGACGTTTTTCCACCAACCCACGCGCCTTCAAGTCAGCCTCTAACTTTTTCCTATATCCATCTGGATCCTCATACCAATCTGGTGTCTGATAGAGTATGCTCTGCAACAGCGTCTCCAGCCAGTAGGAGGTCAATGCTGGAAGCTTCTGGGTTCCCAGTAAATTTTGTAAAGAGGGAGGGATCGTTAACCCCTGAGAATGCATATAAATCAACATAGCAGACAAGTACTTGGGATCTTCTAAGAGCAAATCAGATGAAATATCCCCTTTGAGAACCTTAGACCCTGCTACAAATGTTTGAAAATCAGGATCGACTATAAGTTGATGAATATAGTCCCACTTAGTCTCCTCAAACCGTTTGAGACGTTCCGCCTCTTCAGCTGTTGGTGAACACATATAGACAAAATCCTGATGAGGGCAAAGAGTGTCTTCCTTGACTAGTTCAGGTACCGTGATTTCTTGATCAATCTCCCCACACATACGGATATAGCGTTCCCAGAGTTCTGGCTCGCTGTCATAAGGTGGTGTGGCTGTCAGGGAGATGAGTTTCAGCGGTCCATACTGCTTGCGAAAGGCTTCCAGACTTTTCCACCATTCATTGCGCAGGTGGTGGCATTCGTCCAAACAAAGAGTCGCAACTTTCTGAGCTCTTAGGCTTGCAAGCAAATCAAACCCCACAAAATCCTCTGATTCACCATCTTCTTGTGATTGCAGTTGGTTCATGGCACTATGAAAAGCCTGATAAGTCACAATCGTTAATGCCTTCATCTCCTTTAAGTTTTGGGAAACGAGGTCTGAAAGCCTCTGACCCTCCCCTAGAAATGCAGTTTGAATCCTATCTACCCATTGTTCACGAATGATGACAGTCGGAACTAAGATGAGGGCTGGGTTGCCAAAACGAGCGATTAGCTCGATACCAATGGTGGTCTTTCCAGACCCTGGGGCAGCCACTAGATGAACATGACCGTCTGCTTGATAGTCCTGAAAACGATCCAAGACCTGTTTTTGATATTGGCGCCAGCTTCCTTTAAAGTTTAAACCTAACATGATACCCCTCATTCTATACCGTCACTTTCTTATTCTCATTTTACCATACTTATTTCACCAGTCAGATAATCCAGATAGTTTTTCTTCCCAAAATATGATATAGTAGTATCATACTATCTATGAGGAGTTTACATGTCACAGGATAAGCAAATGAAAGCTGTTTCTCCCCTTCTACAGCAAGTCATCAATATCTCATCTATCGTCGGGGGAGTCGGCACCTTGATTTTCTGTATTTGGGCCTATCAAGCAGGTGTTTTACAGTCCAAGGAAACCCTATCAGCCTTTATCCAGCAAGCTGGGGTTTGGGGGCCACCACTCTTTATCTTTTTACAGATCCTACAAACCGTCGTTCCGATCATTCCGGGAGCTTTGACCTCAGTGGCTGGGGTCTTTATTTACGGCCACATCATCGGAACCATCTATAACTATATCGGCATCGTGATTGGCTGTGCCATTATCTTTTACCTGGTGCGTCTCTATGGAGCTGCCTTTGTCCAGTCCGTCGTCAGCAAGCGCACCTATGACAAGTATATCGGTTGGCTAGATAAGGGCAATCGTTTCGAGCGGTTCTTTATCTTTATGATGATCTGGCCTGTCAGTCCAGCTGACTTTCTCTGTATGCTGGCTGCCCTGACCAAGATGACCTTCAAGCGCTATATGATTATCATCATTCTGACCAAGCCCTTTACCCTAGTGGTTTATACTTATGGTTTGACCTATATTATTGATTTCTTCTGGCAGATGTTTTGATAATAGAAAATAGCCTGATACTAAATATACTTTGGTATGGAAATCATGCCAACTTTTCGATAGTGAATCGAGGACTAACCTAGCCTTTCCGCCGTGATAAAAACACCTGAAATCTCATGGTTTCAGGTGTTGGGAAACTTTGAGACAGTAGGCTCAAAGTTTCGATATGGAATTTCGAAGAAAGTCGCTACCGTCCATAATCACTTAAGGAAAGGCTCAAAAAAATTGTCTTCAAACAAAACATCCGTTTGGTTGCCCAAGCGGATATTTTCTTTGTTTTATTTTGCGACACTCTTAGCAAGGACAAAGTTCCCAAGTGTGGCAGAACCATTGCCTGCGACTGCTGGAGTCACGATATAGTCACGCACGTCTGGTACTGGTAGGTAACCATTTAGAAGAGCAGTGAATTTCTCACGTACACGGTCCAGCATGTGTTGTTGGGCCATAACGCCACCACCAAAGACGATGACGTCTGGACGGAAAGTCACTGTAGCATTGACCGCAGCCTGAGCGATGTAGTAGGCTTGAACATCCCAGACAGAACTGTTGAGTTCGATGTTTTCACCACGAATACCTGTACGAGCTTCTAGACTTGGTCCAGCCGCAAAGCCTTCCAAACAACCCTTATGGAAAGGACAGACGCCGTTAAATTCTTTTTCTACATCCATTGGGTGTTTAGCCACATAGTAGTGACCCATCTCAGGGTGACCGACACCTCCGATAAACTCACCACGTTGGATAACACCTGCACCAATCCCTGTACCGATCGTGTAGTAAACCAAGTTTTCGATACGACCGCCGGCATTATTACGAGCAACCACTTCACCATATGCAGAACTGTTTACGTCTGTCGTGAAATACATAGGCACGTTTAGAGCGCGACGAAGTGCACCAAGCAAGTCAACATTTGCCCAGTTAGGTTTTGGAGTTGTTGTGATAAATCCGTAAGTTTTTGAGTTTTTATCGATATCTATTGGACCAAATGAACCAATGGCAAGTCCTTCAAGATTGTCGAATTTTGAGAAGAACTCGATGGTTTTATCGATTGTTTCAATAGGTGTTGTTGTAGGAAATTGTACCTTTTCTACAACGTTATAGTTTTCATCTCCGACAGCACAGACAAATTTTGTACCGCCCGCTTCCAAGCTTCCGTATAGTTTTGTCATGATTAACCTCTTGTATTTATTTTCTTTATTATAGCATATTTCTAGACTGAAAATTGCTCAATATTTTAGATTTTCCTCTGTAAATTTTACCATTCAAGCAAAAACGAACAAACATGACATTTGTTCGTTTTTATGAATCTATTAAGCTTTAACTTCGATGATTGCATCACCCTTAGCAACTAATCCAGAAGCAACTGGATTTACTGAAGCAAATTCCGCAGTGTTTGTTACGATAACCATAGTTGTGTTATCCAGACCTGCAGCAGCAATCTTAGCTGAGTCAAATGTTCCAAGAACATCTCCAGCTTTAACCTTGTCACCTTGGGCAACTTTATGGTTGAATCCTTCACCGTTCATTGAAACAGTATCGATACCAACGTGGATCAAGATTTCAGCTCCGTTAGCTGTTCTTAGGCCATAAGCATGTCCTGTTGGGAAGACAATTGTCACTTCAGCATCAGCTGGTGCGTAAACAACATCTTCACTTGGTTTTACAGCGATACCTTGTCCCATAGCTCCACTTGAGAAGACTGGATCATTCACATTTGAAAGAGCAACGACATCACCAACGATTGGTGTTTGGATAACACCTTCGCTAGGTGAAACCACAGTACCAGTTACTGCTTCTTCTGTTAAACGGTCAGTTTCAGCTTCAGAAATTGCTCCTGAAACTTCTTCTACTTCATCTTCGTAACCAAACATGTAAGTAAGAGCAAAACCAAGTACAAATGATACAGCTACCATAAGAAGGTATTGTAGAAGTTGTCCGTTACCAATGTAAAGCATTGTACCAGGGATGATTGTGATACCATTACCAGTACCAGCAAGTCCAAGGATAGATGCCAATCCACCACCGATTGCACCAGCAATCAATGAAAGGAAGAATGGTTTACGGAAACGCAAGTTAACCCCGAAGATAGCAGGCTCAGTAATACCTAGGAAGGCAGAAAGAGCAGCTGGGAAGGCAAGTGTTTTAAGTTTAGGATTTTTAGTTTTCACACCAACGGCTACTGTCGCAGCACCTTGAGCAGTCATGGCAGCTGTGATGATAGCGTTGAATGGGTTAGCATGGTCAGCAGCAAGCAATTGAACTTCAAGCAAGTTGAAGATGTGATGAACACCTGATACGACGATTAATTGGTGAACTCCACCAATCAAGAAACCACCAAGTCCGAATGGCAAGTTAAGAATAGCTTTTGTTCCAATGAGGATGTAACTTTCAACAACGTGGAAGACTGGTCCGATAACAAACAATCCAAGGATTGACATTACAAGGAGTGTTACGAACGGTGTTACCAAGAGGTCAAGTACATCTGGAACAACTTTACGAACAGCTTTTTCAAATTTAGCTCCGACAACCCCGATAATGAAGGCTGGAAGAACTGAACCTTGCAAACCTACAACTGGGATAAATCCGAAGAACTGCATTGCAGTTACTTCACCACCAGACGCAACAGCCCAGGCATTTGGAAGTGAACCAGAAACGAGCATCATACCAAGAACGATACCAACAGCTGGGTTACCACCGAATACACGGAAGGTTGACCATACAACCAAACCTGGCAAGATGATGAAGGCTGTATCTGTAAGGATTTCTGAGTAAATCTTCACATCATCTGGAAGTGTAATTCCAAGAGCAGTCAAGAGACCACGAACACCCATGAAGAGACCAGTTGCTACGATAACTGGAATGATTGGAACAAAAACGTCACCGAAAGTACGGATAGCACGTTGGAACCAGTTTCCTTGTTTAGCAGCTTCTGCTTTCATATCTTCTTTAGAAGATGTTGGCAAACCAAGTGCAACGACTTCGTCGTACATCTTGTTTACTGTACCAGTACCAAAGATGATTTGGTATTGGCCTGAGTTAAAGAAAGCTCCTTGAACTTTATCCAAGTTCTCAATCACTTCCTTATTGATTTTTCCTTCATCTTTGACCATGACACGTAGACGAGTCGCACAGTGGGCAACACTGTTGACATTTTCACGTCCGCCAAGGGCTTCGATGACCTTTTTTGCAATATCCTGATTGTTCATTTGCAAAAATCTCCTTATAAAATTTTGTTCTTGTTTGAAAGCGATTTTATTCGCCCTACGACTATTATTTTATCACGTTTCTAAAATATGTCAAGCGTTTTGCAGAATTTTTTAAACCCTTTCTTTTTTCTCTGATTATTTTTGCTCGTTTTTGAGGGTTATTCTCTTTTTCCTCAAAAAAATATCTTTATACTTGAGGAATCAAGGCTTTTATTTACATTTTCTTTCATTTTTTCGTGAAAATTTGCCAGATTTCCTTTACTCGATTTATGGCAATCGTTTGACATGTTTTTCTTTTTTTTAACATAAAAGACTTGCTTTTTTTGCCGAAAACGTTTACTATTAATAATAGAATAGAACTTATGGAGGAAAGATAAAATGGAATGGACAACCGAGCGCCGTTACAGACGCTATGAAGACTGGTCTAATGATGAAATCAAACAAATCAAGGAAACGATGGCACAATCTCCTTGGCATACTCGTTACCATGTCGAGCCTAAAATGGGCCTTCTCAATGATCCAAATGGTTTTTCTTATTTTGATGGCAAATGGATTCTCTTTTACCAGAACTTCCCCTTTGGTGCAGCCCATGGGTTGAAGTCTTGGGTGCAGCTTGAAAGTGATGATTTAGTGCACTTTACAGAAACTGGAGTCAAAGTTTTGCCAGATACTCCATTTGATAGCCACGGTGCCTACTCTGGTTCTGCCATGCAGTTCGGCGATCAGTTGTTCCTATTTTATACTGGAAATGTCCGTGATGAAAATTGGATTCGTCACCCTTACCAGATTGGTGCTCTGATGGATAAGGATGGCAAGATTACAAAGATTGACAAGATCTTGATTGACCAGCCATCAGACTCTACTGATCACTTCCGTGACCCACAAATTTTTAACTTCAAGGGTCAATATTATGCCATCGTCGGTGGACAGGACTTGGAGAAAAAAGGCTTCGTCCGTCTCTACAAGGCTGTGGACAATGATTATACAAACTGGCAAGCAGTTGGCGACCTTGACTTTGCTAACGACCGTACTGCCTACATGATGGAATGCCCAAATCTGGTCTTTGTAGGGGAGCACCCTGTCCTTCTCTACTGCCCACAAGGATTGGATAAGGGTGTCCTAGACTATGATAATATCTATCCAAACATGTACAAAATCGGGGCTTCCTTTGATTCTGAAAATGCCAAAATGGTAGATGTGTCTCCACTGCAAAATCTAGACTATGGTTTCGAAGCCTATGCAACGCAAGCCTTCAACGCTCCAGATGGACGTGCACTAGCAGTAAGTTGGCTTGGGTTACCAGATGTTTCTTACCCATCTGACCGTTTTGACCACCAAGGAACCTTCTCATTGGTCAAAGAACTCACTATCAAAGATGGCAAACTCCACCAATATCCTGTCTCAGCTGTCAAAGAACTTCGTTCTTCTGAAGAGGTCTTCTCAAATCGTACTCAAACCAATAACACCTATGAACTGGAGCTCAACTTGGAGGCCAATAGCCAAAGCGAGATTGTCTTGCTCGCTGATAAAGAAGGCAAGGGACTTTCAATCAACTTTGACCTTGTAAATGGTCAAGTGACAGTGGATCGTAGCCAGGCTGGTGAGCAGTACGCCCAAGAATTTGGAAGCACTCGTTCTTGCCCAATCGACAAGCAAACTACTACTGCTAACATCTTCATCGACAATTCTGTTTTTGAAATTTTTATCAATAAAGGAGAAAAAGTATTTTCTGGTCGCGTCTTTCCGAATGCCGATCAAAATGGTATCCTGATCAAATCTGGAAACCCAACCGGAACCTACTATGAATTAGATTATGGTCGCAAAACTAACTGATGTCGCAAAACTTGCTGGTGTCAGCCCTACTACCGTTTCTCGGGTTATCAATAAAAAAGGTTATCTGTCTGAAAAAACCATTCTCAAGGTCAATGAAGCCATGAGAGAATTGGGCTATAAGCCCAACAATTTAGCTCGTAGCCTCCAAGGAAAATCAGCTAAGTTGATTGGCTTAATTTTCCCAAATATTTCCAATGTTTTCTATGCAGAATTGATTGATAAGTTGGAACACCAACTCTTTAAAAATGGATACAAGACCATCATCTGTAACAGCGAGCACGACTCTAAGAAGGAACGGGAGTACATCGAAATGCTAGAGGCCAATCAGGTCGACGGTATCATTTCTGGTAGTCATAACTTGGGAATTGAAGACTACAATCGTGTAACAGCGCCAATCATTTCCTTTGACCGAAACTTGTCTCCAGACATTCCTGTTGTCTCCTCTGACAACTACGGTGGCGGGGTTCTCGCTGCCCAAACCTTGGTCAAGACAGGTGCCCAGTCTATTATCATGATTACAGGGAATGACAATTCCAATTCGCCTACTGGACTGCGTCATGCTGGTTTTGCCTCTGTACTCCCAAAAGCGCCTATTATCAATGTTTCGAGTGACTTTTCTCCCGTCAGAAAGGAAATGGAAATCAAGAATATCTTGACTCATCAGAAACCAGATGCTATCTTTGCTTCAGATGATCTGACAGCCATCTTGGTTATCAAAATAGCTCAGGAACTGGGAATCTCTGTTCCTGAAGAGCTCAAAGTCATCGGCTATGATGGGACTTACTTTATCGAAAACTACTACCCTCAACTGGCGACCATCAAGCAACCCTTGGAAGAGATTGCCCAACTCACTGTTGATCTTCTCTTGCAGAAGATCGAAGGCAAGGAAGTCGCGACAACTGGTTACTTCTTACCAGTCACCCTATTACCTGGAAAAAGTATTTAAGTACAAAAAACTCAGACGAATTCGTCTGAGTTTTTTATGATCTTAAGTTTTCGAGATAGCGCTGGGCTGTCTCTAAGTTAAAGGTTTTATCTGCGATGAGGTGCTCAACGAGGGGAGCAACTTCAGACTCACTAGCACCTGCTAGGAGAGCTAAGGATTTGGCCTGTAACTTCATGTGACCTTGCTGGATGCCCGTACTCACCAAGGCTTTGAGGGCCGCAAAGTTTTGGGCGAGACCGATAGAAACGATAATTTGAGCTAATTCTTTGGCAGAAGGATTTCCCAGTAGTTCATGACTAAGAGCTACACGGGGATTGAGACCGATAGAGCCACCCTTGGTCGCTACAGGCATAGGTAGGGTCATCTCACCGACCAATTCTTCTCTTTCCATGTCCAGCGTCCAGCGACTAAGACCTTGATAGCGTCCGTCTCGACTGGCAAAAGCATGACCCCCGGCTTCGATGGCACGCCAGTCATTACCCGTGGCGATTAAAATGGCATCAATACCATTAAAAATCCCTTTATTATGAGTAGCTGCTCGGTAGGGATCAGCCTGCGCAAACTGGCTGGCCAAGGCTATTTTCTCCGCAATTTCTCGTCCTTGATCCTTTTGAGGGTTCAAGTAGCGAAAGGCGATACGACAGCTTGCAGTCACCAGAGAATCGGTCGCGTAATTGGACAGGATTCCCATGAGACTCTGTCCCTGACTGAGTTCTTCTAAGACTGGTTTCAAGGCTTCAAGCATGGTATTGAGCATATTGGCTCCCATGGCTTCCTGGGTATCGATATGGAGATAGACGACGAGAAAGTCTGTTTCACCTTTGATCTGCTCTACACGCAAATCACGCGCACCACCTCCTCGTTTAACGATAGAAGGATAGGCTTGATTGGCAAGTTCCAAGAGTTCGGCTTTCTTACTGGCAATCTTCTCTTGCGCTAGCTCTGGATTAGCAACTTGATAAAGGGCTACCTGACCAATCATCTGGCGCTGATGAACTTGAGCAGTAAAACCACCTGCTCGCTTGATGATTTTGCTGGCATAGCTAGCCGCAGCAACCACTGACGGCTCTTCTGTCACATAAGGAACTGTATAATCCTGACCATTCACCAAAATCTCTGGAATGATCGAATAAGGCAGTGAGAATGTTCCCACCACATTCTCACTCAGCTGATCTGCAACAGCTAAGCTGACTTGTTCATCCTGCTCCAGACTTGTTTGCTTGTCAGGACTAAGGAGCGCCTGATCTCGCAACAACTCAAGGCGCTCATGGTATGATTTTTTAGAAAATCCATTCCAACTTATCTTCATTATTTTTCAACCTTGCTATATCGGCGTTGGTGGTCGACAATTTCCACCAAGGCATAGTCTTGATGTTCATAGCCTGCAAATTGGGCTGAGCCAGACTCATCCAACTGCACCTCTTCGAAGAAGACTTTTTCATAGTCTGCAACAGACAGTGCTGTACGTTGTTTGAGTTTGCTCAAGCGATCTTTGTCGAGATAGGCCTCATAGCCTTCGACCAATTCACCACTAAAGAACTCTGAAACCGCTCCACTTCCGTAGCTGTAGAGGGCAATTTTATCTCCAGCCTTCAAAGTTTCTGTATTTTCCAAAAGGGAGAGAAGGCCGAGGAAGAGGGAACCTGTATAGATATTTCCAATCATCTGACTGTAGAGAATGGACTTATCAAAGTTTTCTTGCAGACTATCCTTTTTCTCTTGAGATAAGTTCTTGTCCATCATCTTGCGCAAGCCTTTTAGGGCCAACTTAGGATAAGGCAAGTGGAAGCAGATAGCCGCAAAGTCATCCATAGTCCAATCATAGCGTTTCTTGTATTCATCCCAAGTCGTTGTCAGGCAATCAAGATACTGTTGGGTCGAGTACATGCCGTTTACATAAGGAGTGCTTGAATAGTTCGGACGCCAGAAATCCATGATGTCGCGCGTTTGGGCAACGTTATCATTGTTAAAGGCCATAATGCGCGGATTTTGGGTGATCAACATCGCCACACTTCCAGCACCCTGAGTTGGTTCGCCCGGAGTTCCGACACCATACTTGGCAATATCACTGGCAATAACCAAAACCTTAGACTCTGGAGAATTTTCCACATGCAATTTAGCATAATGAAGGGCAGCTGTCGCTCCATAGCAGGCTTCTTTGATTTCAAAGCTACGGGCGAAAGGCTGAATGCCTAATAGGCCATGAACAAAGACTGCCGCTGCCTTACTCTGGTCAATCCCTGACTCAGTCGCCACGATGACCATATCGATTTCTTCTTTTTCTTTGTCTGTTAAAATAGAGTTGCTTGCACTAGCTGCCAAGGTAACAATGTCCTCAGTCAGTGGAGCAATACTAATTTCATTTAACAAGAGTCCCTTGCTAAATTTTTCGGGGTCAACTCCCCTCGCTTCTGCTAAGTCTTGTAATTTCAAGACATATTGACTGGTCGCAAAACCAATCTTATCAATACCGATTGTCATATTTACCTCTGTTTTTTCATTCATTGTAAAAAATCGTTTCATTCTATTTTATCACAAATAGGAACAAAAGAGAGAAAAAAGACTTGATTCAACAAATCAAGTCTTTGCTTTGATTGTATTAGGAAGAGATTCCTCGTTGTTTTCGGATGTAGTAATAAAGCTTTAGAATCACCGTTCCACTTGCCATTCCAATGGAAATAACGAGGGCTAACATAACCACCAAAGTCGCGCTGGCAATAGCATGGCTGTAATCGCCTGTCACAAAGAAGGCAGTCGTCCGATAGGATAAATAACCTGGCACCAAGGGGGCAAGAATAGCCAAGACAAAGACCACCGCTGGTGTCTTATAGACAATACTTAAAATCTGACTGATGCAAGAGCCAATTACTGCTGCGATAAAGGTCGCGACAATAACATTGGTTGGTTCTTTGAGGACGAGATAGAGGAGCCAAACGCCCATTCCCAAAACACCACCAGGTAGGAGCATGGAGCGTTGAACATTCAGTACGATTAGAAAGGTGATAATGGCGAGTAAACTCGCCACTGCTTGGAGCAAAATACTTGTTAGAGTCATCTTATGTCATCAAAACCAGGGCGACAGAGGTGCCAGCCCCTAAAGCGAGGGTAATGAGCAAAGATTCAAACATCTTGCTCATACCAGAGTTGATATGGTTGGTCATGATATCCCGTACCGCATTTGTCAGAGCAATCCCTGGAACAAAGGGCATGACCGCTCCTGCTATAATCAGGTCTGCCGTCGAAGGAAATCCTGTATAGCGGGCCCAGAACTGGGCGATCAATCCGAAAACAAAGGCACCCGCAAAGGCCGTTACAAAAGGAATGCGGACAAACTTCTCGACGTAGAGAGAGAAGGCAAATCCAAATAAAGTTGCAATAGCTGCACCAAAAGCGTCATAAACATTGCCCCCAAACATAATCGAGAAGAAAGGGGCACTGAGGGTCGCTGCTACAGTCACTTGGAACTTTGTATAAGGAAGTGCTTGATCGCCGATTTCTTTCAGCTTTTTAAAGGCTGTCGAGAGATCAATCTGGCCACCGACAAGCTCCCGTGATACTTGATTGACATCGCAAACTTTTTCAATGTTATAAGAGGATGAGGTCACCCGTTTCATCCGAGAAATATTGGTGTTTTCAATAGAAAAGAAAATAGCTGCGGGCATGGCAAGAACATTGCAATCCAATATTCCCTGCGAATGGGCAATACGGATCATCGTATCCTCGACCCGATGAATCTCTGAGCCACTTTTCAGGAGAATGGTTCCTGCTAGCATAATCACATCAATGACGGCATTCAACTCTCTCGATTCGTCCATTTTCTCCTCCTTTTTCTACTCCCTATATTTTATCACAAAATCTTGTTAAAAAAAATCTTTGTCATGATTTCATGACAAAGATTCGTTTAATCTCGAGAACTTTCGCGGTTTCCTTCATTATTTGGTTGATTCGTTGGAGGATTATTTCCTTGTTGATTTCCTTGCTGGTTCCCTTGATTTGGTGTTGTTGTAGAACCCTGGTTCCCTCGTTGAGCAGAGTTAGAGGATGAAGTTGACGGTGGTGTTTTCGGTTTGTAAATCGAAATCTTGATACGCGTGCTAGCAAGGTCAACCTTTTCACCAGCTTTTGGTGTTTGATCTACAACTGTACCCTCTGCTGTTCCTTCAGGAGCAGTCGATACTTCAATAACCTCGATATTAGCCTCTTTTACTCCGACAATCTGAGTCAAGTTATTCTTTGTAAACTCGAGACTTGAACCGATGTAGTTCGGCATGCTGACACTAGTCACCTTCTTAGCTACTGTTAAGGTAATCGTAGTGGCTTTTGAGAGATCATAAGTCGAACCCGAAGCAGGAGTCTGTCTGAGGACGGTTCCAGGTTCGCTTTCGCTGGATTCTTCCTCTTCCATCTTGATTAGATTTTCAGGAACCTTCTTCTCCTTGAGTTCAGCTACAACATCCGTATACTTACGTCCGACATAATTGCTCAATTGGAAGGATTGCTTACCAGAAGAAACAATCAAATTGACCTTGGTTCCTTCTTTTCGGCCACTACCAGCTTCCGGATCCGTTCGAATAACACGTCCTTCTGCTACTGTATCGCTGGCTTCTGACTTTTCTTCACCGGCTTCAAACTTGGATTTTTTAAGAGCTTCCTTAGCCTCTGCAACGGTTTGTCCAGCTACGTCAGGAATAGCAATCGTTGCTGGTGTTCTTGACAAAATCCAGACCAAAGAGGCTGCAACCAATAGAAGACTGGCCAAAAGAATCATATAGCGAGCCTTAAACTTCCGTTTCTTGGCTGGCTTTGGTGCAGGTGCTGGCTCAGCGACTGGTTGAGTTGCTTTCTTTGGCTGAGGACGCTCTTCCTGCGCAGGCGCTTTAGGAATAGACGTCAGTGTACTTTGTGGAACTTTAGGCAAGGTCTTGGTATCTGCCTTGCTGGCATCATCAAAGACCAGTTTCGGTTCATTGCGACGATTGTAAGACAAGCTAGTTGACAAGTCCACATACATTTCCGAAACGGACTGATAGCGATCCGTCAACTTTTTGGCAGTTGCCTTTATAACAACATTCTCAAGAGCCTGAGGGACAGATGGATTTTCAGCAATGACGGACGGAAGTGGCTTCTGGAAATGCTGGAGAGCAATCGTAACTGCACTATCCCCATCATAAGGGATATGTCCCGTCAGCATCTCATAGAAGATAATCCCCATCGCATAGATATCGCTCTGGAAAGTCGCTTTAGAACCACGCGCTTGCTCAGGTGACAAATAATGAACGGAGCCTAGCATCGAGTTTGTCTGAGTCAGACTGGTCTCCGCAAAGGCTACTGCAATCCCAAAGTCAGTGACCTTAGCTGTGCCATCAGGGGTTAGTAGGATATTTTGTGGTTTCAAATCACGGTGGACAATGCCTCTAGTATGGGCTAAGCGCATGGCCAAGAGGATTTGTCCCATAATTCGAACTGCTTCTTCATTTGAAAGAGGGTAGTGTTCTTTGATATAACGCTTGAGGTCAAGGCCTGCTACGTATTCCATAGCTAGGTACTGTTGACCTTCTTCCTCACCAATATCTGTTATCCGAACGATATGAGGATGGTCCAGATCTGCCATAGCCCTCGCTTCACGCTGGAAACGTGCTACAGCAATCGGGTCTGTCTGGTAGTTGGTCCTCAGGACCTTGACCGCCACTTCTTCCCCGTCTAGGATCAAATCCTTGGCCAGGTAAACATCTGCCATGCCCCCTCGACCAATCTGTTTGATAATCCGATACCGCCCGGCAAAAATCTTGCCGATTTGGATCATTCTGCTTCCTCCTCGTTCATGTAAACAAGGGCAACCGTAATGTTGTCTAAACCTCCTGCATTGTTAGCGAAACGAATGAGGGTTGCCGCCTTGTCTGCTAAGGAAATATCGCTGGTTACGATATCATAAATCTCGCTGGCCGAAATCATATTGGTTAGGCCGTCACTGTTGAGCAGGAGATAATCCCCTGACTCAAGTGTAATCATTCCAAAATCTGGTTGAATCTCATCTTTTTGTCCGATGGACTGAGTGATGATATTTTTTTGGGGATGCGCTTCAGCTTCTTCTGGAGTCAACTGGCCAGCCTTGAGCAATTCATTGACCAAGGAATGGTCACTGGTCAACTGGTGGTACTCTTCTCCACGAATCAAACCGATACGAGAATCTCCAATATGAGCATAGATAGCTTGGTTGTCAATAATAGCCATAGCTTCTAGCGTAGTTCCCATACCTTTGTAGTCTTCGTCCTGACCTAGTTGATGAATTTTTTGATTTTCAATCTCTAGGTAGTGGGCAAACCACTCACGAACTTCATTGACTGAGTCGATTTGGGTATCCACCCAAGCCACGCCTAGGTCTGTTACCGCCATTTCACTAGCGATATTTCCTGCACGGTGCCCTCCCATCCCGTCAGCCAAGAGGATCATAGTGCGTCCTGCTCGGTTGACAAAGTGATTGACATAGTCTTGGTTATTTGTTCGTTTCTGACCAACATCTGTTAATAATGCTATTTCCATTGTGTCAGTTCCTTCCTAATCTGATATCTTACGAAATTGGCTAATGAAGAATCCATCACTTCCATACAATTCTGGAGTAATCAGGATACAGCCATCTTTCAGGATATCTTTACATTCGTGTTCTAGTTTAACCTGTTCGAACTCTGGGTGACTTTCTAAAAACGCCTCAACGACTTGAAAGTTCTCCTCAGAGACAATAGTACAGGTACTATACGTTATTATACCACCTTTTCGTAGTGTTTGACAAACACTACCTAATATTTCCAGCTGAATTTCCTGTAGGGACGTGAAATCTGCCGTTTCTTTATTGTATTTGATATCTGGTTTGCGGCGCAAGAGGCCGATTCCAGAACAAGGGGCATCTACTAAAATCTTATCAAAAGAGTCTTTTTCAAAAAACTCATGCACTTTTCTGGCGTCCAATTTTTGCGTTTGCACCCGATCTGCCACACCTAAACGCTCCGCATTTTCTTGGATCAAGTCCAACTTATGGTCATAAAGATCCAAAGCCGTCACCTTACCGGATGTGAGGTAAGAGGCCATATGGGCTGTTTTTCCACCCGGAGCGGCACAGGCATCTAGGACCTGTTCATCACCTTGTAGATCAAGGGTCGGAGCAACCAATTGACTGGACTCGTCTTGGATGGTTATAGCCCCTTCTGCGAACAAATCATGTCCCGCAAAGTGTCCCTGTTCCTTAACCAAACCAGAAACAGCCAAAGGTGAATCACTCGCCTCTAACACGGCTTTGATTTCCTCCTTTCGACTCAAGTCGGTCACTCGGATGCTGGCTTTGTTGCGCACCAAGAGGCTTTCAAAGATGGCTTGGGCTCGCTCTTCACCGTATTCTTCCTTGAGCTTAGACACTAGCCAAACTGGGAGAGAATAGGCAATGGAATCACGCTTGTTTTTGCGTTTGATAGTTGCAATATCTGGCCAGCCTTCTCGCAAGATACGACGAAGGACGGCGTTGACCAATTTTTCACTGCCTTTTTTACGGGCTTTGGCTAGCTCTACCGCTTCATTGACTACAGCGTGATTAGGAATCTTATCCAGATACCGAAGTTGGTAGGCACTCATGAGAAGAAGAACATAGAGCCAGTTATCCAGCTTATCTCTGTCTTCGATAAAGTGGGACAGGTACCATTCTAAGGTGAGTTTGCGGGCTACCGTTCCGTAGACAATCTCTGTCACCAAACCCTTGTCTGCTGCTGAAAGTTGACTGCCCTTGAGGTGTTTATTTAAAGCGATATTGGAGTATGCTTGATGGATAAAAACATCCTCTAGCACTGCTAGAGCTAGACTTCTAGCCGTTTCTACTTTAGTCACCAAATCGTTCTCCTACTGTCAATGTGCGTCCAACACCGTTGAGGAAGGAAGCAATGTCCATCTTAGGCTTACCTGCTGGCTGCACTTGCTTGAGAGATAGAGCTCCTTCAGCCGTTGCAACGATCAATTCCTTTTTACCAATTGAGAGGATCTCACCTGAATTTCCCTGACCTTCTACTGGTAGAGCTTCATAGATCTTAAAGCGGTCTCCCTTGAGAAAAGTATGGGCAACAGGCCATGGGTTCATACCTCTGATTTGGTTGAAGAGTTGGCGATTGGTTTTAGTCCAATCGAGTTTCTCTTCTTCTGGCTTGATATTTGGCGAGAAAGTAACTTGACTAGGATCTTGTGGTTCAGGTTTGATCTCCCCAGCAATATAGGCAGGAAGGGTATCCAAAAGCAAGTCACGACCAACAATCGCTAATTTTTCAAACAAGGTGCCGACATTGTCCTCATCTGTGATGGGAATACTGCGACGGGAAATCATATCTCCTGCATCCATTTCTTTAACCATTTCCATAATGGTCACACCAGCTTCCTCATCCCCTTGAATCAGGGCATAATGAATGGGAGCGCCACCACGGTGTTTGGGAAGGAGGGAAGCATGAACGTTGACCGCAAAGTCCATGCTATCAAGAAGTTTACTTGGGAGAAATTGCCCAAAAGCAGCGGTCACAATCCCATCCGCTCCTAGCTTCATAATGGCTTCCATCTCAGGACTTCCAGATAATTTTTCAGGCTGGTAGATAGGAAGGCCTGCTTCTTTGGCAGCCTGCTTGACTGGGGTTTCTTGGATCACTTTTTTACGGCCGACAGCGCGGTCTGGCTGGGTCACAACAGCTAGAATCTCATAACGGTCGTCCGATAACAACCCCTTCAAAACTGTCGCTGAAAAGTCGGGTGTCCCCATAAAGATTAGTTTTGTCATTTCTTCTCCTTCTTATAAAAACTGCTGCGGTTCGTGGTCAATGCTGAGACGGAGCTCACTATTTTCCCGTTCTTGAGTCAAGGCCAAAACCCGATTGAGAGTTGGTCCCAGCTCATCTTCTAAACGGTATTTAATCAAAATCTGGTAATGATAAAGGTTGTGGGTACGGGCAATGGGTTTTGGTGTCGGTCCAAGGATTTTACTAGTTTCCGATAAACCTGAGCGCAAAATTCCCATAACTTCATAGGCACGTTTGACAACCTCTTCTTCTTTCTTGTGAGAGAGGGTAATCCCAATGGTGAAATAATAAGGTGGGTAGCCAAGTTGGCGTCTGATACTCATTTCATAGGCATAAAAACCTTCATAATCCTGATCTTTTGCAAAACGAATGGCATAGTGCTCCGGATTGTATGACTGAATCAAGACCTGCCCAGCTTTTTCCGCACGACCTGCCCGACCAGCCACCTGAGTTAAGAGTTGGAAGGTTCTCTCAGAAGAACGGAAATCAGGCAGGTTCAAGGCCGTATCCGCATTGAGTACTCCAACCAAAGTCACATTTGGAAAATCCAAGCCCTTGGCAATCATCTGAGTTCCCAGCAAGATATCCGCTTCGCCTCGGCCAAACTGGTCAAGAAGAGCTTGGTGACTCCCCTTCCTGCGGGTCGTATCCACATCCATCCGCAGAATGCGAGCCTGAGGAAAGAGCTCTGCTAGCTCATCGTAGGCTTTCTGAGTCCCTGTACCGTAGTAGCGAATGCTGCGACTCTGACAGTTAGGACAGACATGAGGAATTCCCTTAGAAAAGCCACAGTAATGGCAGTTCATGGTCTTGGTATCCATGTGGAGAGTCAGAGAAATATCACAGTTGGGACAGCTATCTACCGTTCCACACTCCCGACACATAACAAAGCTAGAATAACCCCGACGGTTGAGCATGAGGACTACCTGTTCTTTTTTATCCAAACGGTCTTGGATGGCTTCTAGTAAAGGGGGCGTAAAGTTTGACGTCTCATTCTGCCCGATATAGTCCCGAAAGTCAATCACTTGAACCTCAGGAATGGTGGCTAAAGGATTGGCCCGTTGGGTCAGACGTAAGTGTTGGTAGACACCTTTTCCAGCCCGCGCACGGCTCTCTAAGCTCGGTGTTGCCGAACCAAGGACCAGGGCTGCTTGATTGTACTGGGCCCGTAGAATGGCGACCTCTCTAGCATGGTAACGGGGATTGCTGTCTTGTTTGTAACTAGCTTCATGCTCTTCATCGATAATGATGACACCTAGATTTTTCAGAGGAGCAAAGATAGCTGATCGAGCGCCAACGACAACTTGGGCATCGCCACGCTCAACCTTGCGCCATTCATCGTACTTTTCACCATTGGAAAGGCCTGAGTGGAGGATAGCTACTTTCTCGCCGAAACGAGCAATGAAACGCTCCGTCATTTGTGGCGTCAGAGAAATCTCAGGTACCAGTAAAATAGCTGTCTTACCCTTGTCCAAGGCTCCTTGGATAATCTGCAAGTAAACCTCTGTTTTCCCACTTCCTGTAATCCCTTGAAGGAGGAATGGTGGTTGCTGACTGCCAATAGCACTGATAACCGCATCACGCGCCTGTCTTTGCTCTGGGTTCAGCTCCAAAGGTTGACTGGCTTCAATGCCTTCGAAATAAGCAGCTGAACGTTGCACTTCCTTTTGAACAAGGGTTAGAGCTCCTTGATCCACAAAGAAGTTGACTTGCTCCCGCGAATAAGACTCTAACAAGCTAGCCAGAGGAGCACTCTCAGGACGAGACAGTAAATAGTCTCTCAGCTCTGCCTTTTTCTTAGCACGCGCAGAAATCTCAACACCTTCTAACTGCTCAACATGGACCTCATACCAAGATTGGGTCTTGACCTTCTTCTGATCAACAGCCTGGTACTCTAAACGGAGCAACCCTTTTCTGGTCAAGCGCATCATTTCAGCTTGCTTGGCAAGGTCTAAAGAAGAAAAGGCTAGCGAATCTTCTGAACCAAACAGACGCTCTCGGTCTGCCTGACTGAGACCTTCTAAAGGATAGAGAATCTTATCATAGCTGGAGTTTAAAAATCCCGGAAGCATGGCTTTTAGGATGAAGATTTTGTAAGAAAAGACAGACTTACGTAGCTCCTCAGCTAGCCAGAGTTGCTCCTGGGTCAAGACGGGAGAAAAATCTAGGACTTCTGCAATCTCTTTCAAGTCCTGATCATCCACTTCTTCATCCGACTGGGACTCCAAGCCCAACACAATCCCTTGGATCAAACGATTGCCCTTGCCGAAGGGGACATGGACCCGCATACCGGCTTCCAGCATCTCTACAAATTCCTCAGGGACCTTGTAGCTGTAGGGCTGGTCCGTCTGCATCAGGGGAACATCCACTATAATTTTTGCGATAGCCATTTTCTCACCTCCTTCTTGTCACTACATTCTTGCAATAGAAAAAATAAGATTGAGTCCCCCCAACCTTAAATTTTTTCACCATCTTCTTTTTCTTTAGCGATTTGCTCTTTGATTTTCTTTTCTTCTTCTTCCTTGCGGCGTTTTTCTTCTTCGATACGGAGACGAACTGCTTCACGTTTTCCTTCTGGATCTGGGTGAATGGTTACATTTCCAGACTCGATTTCTTCCAAAGCACGAAGAGTTGATTTTTCAGACTTAAACTCTTGAGTTGCTGGCGCACCTGCTTCTAGTTCGTGGGCACGCTTTGCTTCCAAGATTACGAGTGAATATTTTGATGGCACCTTGTCCAGCAAGGTATCAATAGAGGGTTTTAACATCATTTGCTTGTACCTGTTTCCTATAGTTTATCGAGTAGTTGGAGATTTTGGCAACATCTCCTGGTAGTGACCAATGACACGGTCCACACGGAAGTGTTCTGCTTCGATCACACGCTTGACACGTTCAGCAGCGAGGGGCACCTGATCGTTGACAATGGCATAATCATACTCACGCATGAGAGCAATTTCTTCCTTGGCTTTTTCGATTCGTTGGGCAATCACTTCCGCACTATCTGTTCCACGACCTACCAAACGATCTTGCAATTCATCCAAATCTGGTGGTGTTAGAAAGATAAAGACAGCATCTGGAACCTTTTTCTTAACCTGAAGGGCTCCCTGCACTTCAATCTCAAGAAAGACATCGATTCCCTTGTCCAGAGTTTCATTGACATAGGTCAGAGGAGTTCCATAATAGTTACCGACATATTCTGCATATTCCAACATCTGACCTTGACGGATTAGCTCTTCAAACTCTTCACGAGTACGGAAGAAATAGTCCACTCCGTCCACTTCACCAGGACGTTGCGCGCGCGTCGTCATCGATACAGAATATTGAAATTGATTCTCAGAACTCTCAAAAATCTCTCTTCTAACCGTTCCTTTCCCAACTCCTGAAGGACCAGAAAAAACGATTAGCAAGCCTCGGTCTGCCATTGTGTCTCCTTTAGTTAGTCTGTGAAATAAAGTAAAATTTCCCTCGGATACTGATGATAAGGTCAGTTATCCTTCTACAGTCTTTCTATCTAGTGTAACAAAAAAGCAGTAATATTTCAACTGCTCTTTCTTATTTATTTAGCATAATCTACTGCACGAAGTTCACGGATCACGGTTACCTTGATATTTCCTGGGTAATCGAGATTGTTTTCAATTTTCTCACGAACTTTGTGAGCCAAGATTGTGACTTTGTCGTCTTTGATTTGTCCTGGATTAACCATGATACGGATTTCACGTCCTGCTTGAAGGGCAAAACTATTTTGCACTCCTTCAAAGCCATTGGCGATTTCTTCCAAATCATGGAGACGCTTGATATAGCTTTCAAGAGACTCGCTACGAGCACCTGGACGCGCTGCACTCAAGGCATCTGCTGCAGCAACAATCACTGCAATGACGCTTTCGGCTTCCACATCGCCGTGGTGGCTAGCAATCGTATTCACCACAACTGGGTGTTCCTTGTACTTACGAGCCAACTCCGTACCAATCTCAACGTGGCTGCCTTCAACCTCGCGGTCAATAGCTTTTCCGATGTCATGAAGGAATCCAGCACGACGGGCAAGAGCTGCATTTTCACCAAGTTCACTCGCGATGATACCAGATAACTTAGCAACCTCAATCGAATGACGCAAGACATTTTGTCCATAAGAAGTACGGAACTGCAAGCGTCCCATGATCTTCATCAAGTCTGGATGAAGGTTTGGCGCACCAATCTCATAGGCAGCAGCCTCACCGTATTCACGGATTTTATTGTCAATCTCTTGACGGTTTTTCTCCACCAACTCCTCGATACGAGCTGGGTGGATACGTCCATCCTTGAGCAACATTTCCATGGTCATACGAGCAATTTCACGACGAATCGGATCAAATCCTGACAAGGTTACCACTTCTGGCGTGTCGTCGATAATCACATCGACCCCTGTCAAACTTTCAAAGGTACGAATATTGCGTCCTTCACGACCGATAATGCGTCCCTTCATGGTATCGTCTGGTAGATGAACTGTAGAGTTTGTTGACTCCGCTACATAGTCACCAGCGATACGCTGCATAGCCTGAACCAAGATATCTTTCGCAATCTTGTCTGAACGTTCCTTGACCTCTTGCTCAGCCTCACGAATGCGACTAGCAATTTCCTTGGTCAAATTTTCCTCTGTCTGAGCCAAGATAATATCTCGAGCCTCAGTTTGGGAAAGGGAGCCAATACGTTCAAGTTCAGCTTCTTTTTGTCTTTCGACTTCCTCTAATTGCTCTTCACGTGCATCAAGGTTTTTTGCTCTATCAGAAATACTTTGTTCTTTTTGTTCAAGTGTTTTTTCTTTGTTCGTCAAATTGTCGTCTTTGCGGTCAAGACTCGTTGCACGTTCCGTCAAACGACTTTCAATTTGCTTGAGCTCCTGACGTTCTGACTTAAATTCAGCGTCCACTTCTTCACGGTATTTTCTGGCTTCCTCTTTGGCCTCCAATAGTGCTTCTTTTTTAAGAGACTTGCTTTCGCTCTTGGCTTCATTTAGTAATAAATCCGCTTCGCGCTCAGCTTGTCCTCGTAAATTAGTTGCTTCTTGTTCAGCATTTAGAAGCATCAACTCTGCAGCCTCTTGAGATGATTTCATCTTAGCTGAGATGCTGACATATCCAATGACTAAACCAATGATGACGGCAAAAACAACAATCGCAATGGTCATGATTTCCATGTTTTTACCTCATTAAATTTGTTTATCGAATGACATACATTCCTTAATATTCTATCATAAAAAAACAATTTTCACAAACCCAAATTGAAGAGTTTTGTGTGAATTTTAGAAGAAAGTTCGCCTGATTCAATCTTCATTTTGACTAAATGCTACAATAAAATATATTTGATAGTCATTTGTAATTTAGATTTTGAAACGAAGGTAATTTTGTACAAAATCACGATATTTTTCATTCTTCAATAGTTCATTGAGTTTATCTTTGTGGTTTTTTATATTTATATAACCATTCTGTAATCCATAGTAAATTTCAACTAAATATTTTTTTACCTCAATATCAGGAATTCCAGGATCATCCACTGTTATCTCATCTCCTATTTTTGATATAAATAAATTTTTTAAACCTTTTTTCCATAAAAATGATAACAAATCAAAAAAATATTTCTGCTTAACATCAAACATACTATACATTGTTTTCTGATTGATAGACACCAAAGGATAATCCGACATAATACCAGGAATATCATAGTTTAAAATTATCGATAACATCTCAAAATACAGGTACGAATTTCTCTCATAAAGATGTTCAAAATATTTATCTATTTCATCTTTGTCTAAGTATTCAAATAGTGAGACTAGAATATTTTCAGTTCCTCCCCAACCATTCATCCACTTAATAATATAGTTTGCTTTCTCGCTTTCATCAGTTTTATTTGAAAGTTTTTCTAATGACTTTTGAAATTCTCTCAAACTCAATTTTTCTTCTTTCATTTGTTGGTTTTTTTCCTGTACCTCTCTATAATTTTTATCTACATAATAAATTTTAAAAATCAATGATAACATTTTTCCAAAGTCATCATCTCTCAATTTACTCTTTTTCAAAATGTTATCTATGACTTCTCCTGTAGATACCATTCGATTATGATTCAGCTTAAATTTTTTATCAATGAGATTTTCCTTTGTTGATTCCATTTCCTTACTATTTAAAATTACAATAATTTTAAATTTTTTATTCTCAGAAAGATGGTCAATATAACCCAATAAATCATTGTAATCTGAAGGGTTATCTGATTTTGCTGCATCTGAAGGCTTATCCGATTTTGCTGCATCTGAAGGCTTATCCGATTTTGCTACATATGAAGGCTTATCCGATTTTGCTACATATGAAACCCGTTCAAGATCATCAAAAATAATGATAGAATCTCGCTTCATCAAATCCGTTCCAACTGTTTTAAAGAACCATTTAAAAACTCCTCCAACAAGTGGAATAAAGTCCAAATTTCCGAGTATGGATTGTTTTTCTATCTCATTAATCAATATTCTCTCGGCTTGCTCTCTTGTTTTTATACCAAAGCAGGAAATATAGTAGATTTCTTTCTTTTTGTAAATTTGATTTTCAAAAAACGTCTTTATAAAAAATGTTTTCCCACTCCCCCAAGAACCATCCAGCCAGTACACATTATGAATAGAGTCAGGACTATTTAAAAACTCCACCAGATGAGTTTGAAAAGGATGGTCATCCAAGTCATATTCTGGAAATAGCTCTGGGTCTAGTTTCTTATAATTAACTTTTTTTAAAATTATGTCTAAAAACCAGAATAGTATTGTTGGTATAGTCAGTGCTAACAATATTATTACACGATTCACATACAAAATTGAAATAATATCTTTTAAAAAATTATAATTAGATACAAATTTATAAATAGGTAAAGCAAAGCGTTTAAATTGTTCAATCTCAAGTGCAAGATATAGTACCCATATACTGGCTATAAATATTTTGTACCATTCAACAATTCTAACATTACTACTCCATGATGGCCTTTTCAATAAATATTTCAATGGTTTGAAATTCAGAAAAAAATTAAGAATCCTCGTCATTATATTTTTCATATATACCCCTTTTAATCTATATTATCATGATTATACCACAAAATAAGAGTTATAAAGCGGATTCAAGGGACAAGAACCTAGTTATTATACTAAAATTTTTCACTGATTTCTTAACTTAGGAAATCTATCATTTCTCAAAGACTTTATCTTCAATTTGCTAGCTAAAATTTCTAAAATAAAAAAGCCCACCTTTCAGTAGACTTAGTAATGATCTTTGAAGGACAAGAAAGCCACGCTATCTCCATCTATCATATAAATCAAGCGATTTTCTGCATCAATACGACGTGACCAAACTCCATGATAGTCATACTTGAGTGGTTCTGGTTTACCAATTCCTGCAAAAGGATCTCGTTGAATATCCTTGACTAGCATATTGATTCTTTTTAATGTTTTCTTATCTTGGTTTTGCCAGTAGCAATAATCTGCCCAGGCATCTTCTGTAAACTTGAGCAGCATTTCTCACTCCTCAATAACATGGACCTGAGTACTTCCAGCTCGGACTTGAGCCATTCCTCGCAAGACCTTGTCAGAAAGTTCCTTGTTTTGAGCGATTCTCAGGGTTTCCTGAATACTGTCCCATTCACTCTTTGAAAGAACTACAATATCCTCATCTGGATTTTTATTGACCACCGTTAAAGGCTCAAACTCATCGTTCACCTTCTTCATGTAGTCTTTTAAATGATTTCGGAATGTTGAATAAAGAACTGCTTCCATAACCATACCTCGTTTTGCCTCTTTTCCACTATTATACACAAAAAGAAAGAAATTGTCAGGAACTTGTACAAGATTTTTCTTTTCTATCTATTTATTCGAAAATCTTCTAAAAAAGCCTACCTTTCAGTAGACTTAGTTTGTTTCTATTCTAATCGGCACTCTGCCAAAATCCTGCTCTGCTATACTTGGTTGTCCCAGTCGGTAAATCTGGTCTGCCTTTTGGGTCATAGCATCCCAAGGTTCTTTGCCAATTCGGCTGACTAGATGGACCTGCTCTTTCAGAGACTTGAGATGTTGTCTGCCTTTTTCTGTAAATCCTAGGACATGGATGCCCTCTGGCAGTTCACTTTCTCTAGCCTGCACCAGGATATAGGTCAAGAGGCGTCTGACACGCGCCTTGGTGTAGCGTTTGGTCGCAACCGCCTCGACCAATTCGTCAACAGACTGGGCTGTTTTGATCGCATCCTTGATGCGCACAGCCATTTCTTGATTGACCTGATAGATGGCCGTTAGGTTTGGATTTGACAAAATTTGATAGCGGAGCAAGGGAAAATAGTCATCCCAACTCACCTTACAGGTCTGCTCAAAGAGGGTAACAGAGGGCATAAAGCGTTCTAAGAAATCTTGGTCTGATTGATGCTGGCGGAGAGCTGTTGCAGAGGCAAAGTCCACATCCTTGTCCACAGAATGATAACCCGCTCCCTGACGCTGGATAGGATGGAGTTTGATGTTGCGTCCTGCAACCGCCTTGGCATAGGCCAGAGCAAGGACATGATTGGGCGTGTTTCCTGAAAAATCAAGACCTGCAAAATCCTTCCACATGGCTTGGGTTTTCTGGGGATAAGAGAGGGAATCAGGCAGATTTTCCACAAATTTCTCCATCTCAGTACCTTGCTCTGTGTATAAGTCAGCGATATTTTGATAATCTAAAACTTCTTCTGTCCCAAAAGCGAGGCTATCAATGCCCAACCGATCCAAGATAGCCACTGCTCCTTGTCCAAAGAAATCCGCTGCCTGAACACTGACTAAAAAGGGCAATTCCACTACCAGATCCGCTCCATTTTCCAGCGCCATCTGAGCCCGAGTCCACTTGTCCACGATAGCCGGCTCTCCACGCTGCATGAAATTCCCAGACATGGCAACGATTTTCAGTCCCTTCGCCTGCTCAAGCAAGTATTTGTGCCCATTATGGAAAGGATTGAACTCTGCGATAATACCTGTGATGGTCATGGTAATCTCCTACTTCTGCGCGACAAAAAACCAACGGGTGCTGGTTTCTGTCGGCTCCTTGTCCTCAAAGTCCGCATAGAGTTTGAAAGACTTGAAACCAGCCTGTTCCAGCAAAATATCATAGGTCAAGACCTCATAGGTTCGCTCCTCATGTACTTCATCGTGACGACTAAAGGAACCGTCAGCCTCCTTGACAAAGAAAGTCAACTCATGCACGATGGAGTGAGGAGCTTCGTCCTCATAGGTGTCCCAAAGCATAGCGAAATCTTCCGCATTTTCATGGTAGGAATAGCCAGGGAATACTTCGTCTGTCTGGTAGGTCGAATGCACGTCAAAGATGAAAACTCCATCTTCATTGAGGGCATTATACACTTCCTTAAAGACGTCTCCTACCTCGACCTCATCCTGCATGTAGCAGATAGAGTCCGAGTAACACGTAACAAAGTCGTATTGACCAGCCTTGGACAAATCCAGCATATTGCCCTCTATAAAATCAATCTTTTGCTTGGCTGAAGTAGCTCTCTTTTCCGCAATCTTCAACATATCCGCGCTCAAGTCAAGTCCTGTCACATCAAAGCCAGCCTGAGAAAAGCGGACAGACTGGATACCTGTCCCGCAAGCCAGTTCCAAAAGTTTCTTTCTCTCCTTAGTCTTAGGCAAATGACGTAGAGAAAAATCCGTCCATTTATCGTATAAACTGTCATCCATCACAGCATCGTAAACAGCCGCAAAGGTTTCATAAGTTGCCATAATCATGATACCAAGAGCCTCCATGGCAAACACCACTCGCCCTTTACCTTTCCATCAATTTTCTAAAATAAGCAAATAAAACCCAGTTGCCTGCAACTGAGTTCATCTACTAGGCCAAGGCTTCTGAAATATCTACAGAAGCCGCCTCATGCCATAGTTTTTCTAGGTTATAGTGGGCACGCATTTCTTCTGAAAAAATATGCACAACAACACCGCCGAGGTCCAACAAAACCCATCCTCCAGCTGCATCACCTTCAACATGACTGCCTTTAAAGCCTGCTTCCGCTACTTTTTCACGGATATTATCTGCGATAGCGTCCAACTGACGGCTATTCATCGAGCTAGTGATAACAAAGTAGTCCGTCACGCTGGTCAAATCTTGTACATCAAGTGCGAGGATATCCTCCGCACGTTTCTCATCAGCCGCTTTCACGACTAGTTCTAGTAATTCTTTTTCGTTCATTTAGTCCTCTTTCAAATAGTGCACAAATGCGTTATAGGTTTCAAGGGTTTGGGGATAGATGGGGAATCCCTGATGAGCTAGATGCTCCACGGTACGAGCTGTTTCGTAGGCCACTGCCTTATTGAGAGATAGCTCAGCAATTTCACGTGCCTGGTCCACTCCTGGAAAGGCACGATTGTGCTCGATATAGTCGGCTACATAGATAACCTTATCTAGGTCTGTCATCTGACCAGCCCCGACTGTATGGATTTCAATAGCTCGCAGGATTTCAGAATCATGCAAATCCAAATCTTCTTGAAGCTTGTAAATTCCGACCATGCCATGCCAGACATTGTTTCCCCAGTTTTTGAGGTCGAGGTCTAGCTGATAACGGTCAATCAAGTCTAGAAATTCCTGATCTGACAACTTTTTAGCATAGTCGTGGAGAAGTCCTGCTAGACCTGCTTTCTCACTATCCACACCAAAGCGCTGAGCCAGTTCTATGGCTGCACGCTCCACACCCAAACAATGGGTTAAACGTTTTTCAGGCAGAAGCTCTGCCATTCTTTCCAACAAAGCCTCTCGGGAACAGTTGATATAGTCTTGGTATGCCATCAGTAGAGCCCCTCCTTCTCGATGTAGTCTAGCACTGGCTGAGGTAGGAGAAAGTTAGGTTTCCGACCTTGGGCAATGAAGTCACGCACCATGCTGGACGAGATGTCCATGAGAGGCACATCCACCCAGATAACTGGATAGGAAGTCCCTGCCTTGTAGCGCGGGCGCTGAACTCCAACAAACTGAACCATTTCGACCAGCTCATCAATTCGGTACCATTTAGGCAGATAGTCCACCATATCAGCCCCGATAATGAAGTAATAATCCGTATCTGGATGTTGCTCGGTCAAAATCTTCATGGTGTCGTAGGTGTAGGAAATACCCTTACGTTCTAACTCAATGGTTTCAATGTCCAGACCTTCAATCCCCTCTATCGCCAAATCAAGCATCTTGAGACGGTGGTGTTCAGGGATGGTTTCCTTTTTATCCACATGAGGTGGTTGGTATTCGGGCATAAGCAGGACCTGGTCCAGTCCTAACTGTTGTCGTACTTGGTCCGCCACAACAAGATGGGCATTGTGAACAGGGTTAAAATTTCCCCCTAAAATCCCGACTTGTTTGCGTTTTTTCTCCTTGATTTCTGGCTCCAACTCTACCTTGGTAAAGGGAGTCAATAATTCGATTGCCATAGGCTCGTCTTCCTTTAATTCTCTGTAAAAACAGTTTCTTGGAGTTTCAATTTTAGATTTCTTTAACTTTCTTGGAAATCTTGCGATTTTCTTTCTTGCTGGATTGTTTAAACAAGATCAAGATGCGTCCGATTTTTTGGACTGTATCCACACCAATTTCTTCTTCCAAGATTTCAGCTACTTCGTGGATATTCTCATCTGTGTTTTGTAAGAGAGTAACCTTGATCAATTCGCGGGCGTCAAGAGCTTGACGGACGCTGGTTTTGATTTGGTCGTTGAGACCATTTTTCCCAATTTGGATGATAGGTTTGAGGGTGTGTGCCTGACTGTTGAGGAAGGCACGTTGTTTTGATGTTAATGACATAATTTCTTTAAAAGAGTTTCTTTTTATACTTTTCTGAAGTGGTTACGGACGTCAGCAAAGTCCTTCGGACTTTCATGACTAAAATCTGAGCCTAAGGTCTCAGATTTTCCGCAGTTGATACAACTCCTTGTATCAACTGACACCACGGAGAAAAGTATCTTCTATGGGCTCGCCCTGCTCGCCTTTATAAAGATAACCCTTTCCTTTCTGTGTTTAAATGATTGCTTTTCGTGTGACGACTGCGACGCCTTCTGGTGCCCAGACAGCGACTTTGGCGGTGCCTGTTACGCGGATCCAGCCAAGTCCTGAGATAACTAGGTCAGTCTTGTCCTTGATGGTAAAGACATGCTGGACTAGTTTTGGAAAATCTTCTTTTTCCTTGCTATTTGGTGGTGTCAGAAGGGTTCCGAGGTGCTTGTCGTAGAAAGCACTAGCGCCTTCAAGCTTGGTACGGTGGAGTTTGAGTTCATTGTCAAAGAAGGCAGTAAAGCCTTGCTTTTCTCCTGCAATAAAGTCAAAGCGTCCAAGACCACCTAAAAACAGGGTTTGCTCAGGGTTAAGCTGGTAGGTTTTGGGCTTGATTTCCTTTTTAGGGCTGACATACTTGAGGTTTTTTGCCGTCAAGTAGTGGGCCATCTGGTGACGGTGGATAATCCCTGGTGTATCGTAGATATAAGAACCGTCATCAAGTGGGATCTCAATCTTGTCCAAGGTTGTCCCTGGGAAGCGCGAAGTCGTGATGACATTCTGGTCACCCGTTATTTCTTGGATAATGGCATTGATGAGAGTTGATTTTCCAACGTTGGTTACCCCAACTACGTAGACATCGCGGCCCTTACGGTAGTGTTCAATCTTGTCAATGACTTCCTTAATAGCATGCTTATTCTGTGCTGAAGTCAGGACGACATCCACAGGGCGAAGTCCTTCTTCGTGGGCACGCTCCATCAGCCATTGGCTAATCTTGCCCGGTTTAACTGACTTGGGCAGGATATCTTTCTTATTTCCGACCAAGAGGACATCATTGCCCGATACAAAGCGTGGCAGGCCTGGGATGACAGAACCATTAAAATCAAAAATATCAATGACATTGACCACCAAAGCATCACTGTCTCCCACCTCGTGCAAGAGCTTGAGGAAATCATCGTCCGTCAACTGGACATCTGTGATTTCATTGTAATGACGAAGACGGAAACAGCGTTGGCAATAAACTTCGCCAGTCTCCAAACCTTTTTCAAGTGCTGACTGGGGAGTAAATCCAAGACCAGTCTTGTCTGTCGTCTGAATGGTTGCTCCACAACCAATACAGAGAATTTCTTCCATAGTTAAATTCCTTTTTTATATGTAATCGGTCCGTACTTTTCAGTGATTTTGCGCATGACACGGCGCTCGCGAGCCCGGTTAATCTGCGTTTTGATGGAGTCGTGTTGGACCAAGGGTTTGACTAAGATCGAGCGAATGCCTGCACGGTGGGCTGCTCGTATATCCGTCATGAGTTGGTCGCCGACCATGACCACTTCATTTTTCTCATAGTGGAATTCCTTCATGGCACGGTCAATCCCAAAAGTGAAAGGCTTCAAGGCCCAATAAACGTAGTCAATCCCAAATTTCTCAACTGCTCGTTGGACCCGTTTTTTGGTGTTATTTGAGACCACGATGATGCGAATACCTGCGTCCCGAAGGTCATGTAGCCATTGCTTCATCTCTGGCGTCCCATCAGGGTTGTTCCAAGCAATGAGGGTATTATCCAGATCGACCAAAACAGCCTTGATACCATGCGCTTGCAGGCTTGGGACTGTCAGATCATAAACTGCTTCCACAGCAAAATCTGGCATATAATTTTCAATCGCCATTCTGGCTCCTTTTCTTTTTAATTTCTAGCAATATTCTTTAAATATTGGGCTAAGACTACCCATAAAATGAGACTAGCTATCAAAATATAAATCCAAGCATTTGGTTCATCTGCAAACGGTAAGGGAACATTCATTCCGAAGAATCCTGTAATAACCGCAAGGATAGCTAGCAAGACTGAGATAATTGTCAAAGTTGTCAAATTATCATTTAGATTATTATTTAGGATGTTGTTGTAAGAGGCTGAGAGTTGTTGCAAAACTTGAGAAATCAAGTCTGTCATCGAAACCAACTGATGCGCTTCAATCATGGCATCGTCAAACTGCTCTCTTTCTACCTCATTAAAATTGCGATAAAGAGCATGCCCTTGGATGTGTTCCAAGAGGAGACGATTTTGTTTGGCAGCTGCTGTCAGGTAAACCATACCAGTTTCCAAGTCAGAGAGGGCAAAGAGATTTTTTTTAGTTGTTTTTTGACGAAGAAGTGCACTGATTTCATCCTTACTTTTATCCATTTCTTCAATCACTGGATAATAAGCATTGCTAATAATCTCTAAACTGGCAAAAAGAAATTTGTAGATTGAAACAACTTCATGGCTTTCAAGGTAGGTTGCCATACGTTTAATCACATAACTATTCTTGTGATTACTAATTGTGATCAACCGTTGTTTTTCAACGATAAAGGTCATCGGAATCGCTTCATAATATTCTTTGTCTTTTTCTAAGTCAAGAACATTATAAATGAAGGTTACCGTTCCCGTTTCACGGTGATAGTCCATGTGGGCACGCTCATTTCTATCCAGAGCATACTCGATAGTTTCCTTGTCCAATCCATAGACATCTGAAAGGTCTTCCATGTTTTTAATTTTGTCCACATCAAGGTCTATCCACGTACAATCGTGACCTAGTTTTTTCTCTACAAATAGCATACTCTCTCCTTTACCAAACTCCTTCTATTGTACCACAAATCTGCTAAAATAGCCGGCCTATTCAGTACGAGATAGATTGCTGACGACGGTGATATTGCGATTGGGAACAAAGTGAAGGGCTTGATCATCACCTCGCAGTTGCGTTGTACGGATCCCTACGCTAACGACCTTTCCAGAAACGGTAATCGGTCCATTTGTGAGAACTACTTCATCACCCACATCAAGCTGGCGTTCAAAAAGGATGAAGAAGCCATTGATGACATCGGATAGAAAGCCTTGCGCCCCCATACCAATGGCCACCCCAGCAATCCCCGCACCAGCAAGGAGGCTAGAAACTGGCAGTCCTAAAATAGACAGGATACAGTAGAGCAAAAAGAAATAAAGAATGTAGTTAAAGACATTCTCCAGCAAACGAGAGATGGTTTTTTGTCTTCCTGCATCTCGATTGGAAAATTTAAGTGAGGGCTTGACAATCTTTCGTACAGTCGCATGAAGCATCTTTTTAGCTATATAAAATAGCAAAAACAAAATCAAAAGAGAAATCACCTTGGTCAAGAGATTCTCTAAAATAGTTGTTAAGTCAAGTTTATCAAAATAGCGTTGAAAAAAATCTTGCATATAAAACTCCTTTTTACTATTATACCATAAAATCGTCCTTCTCTTTTCTTTCATAATTATTCAATTATTGTTCCTATTTTCAAAATATCGCTTGCCTCTATAGCATATTTATACTATAATTATAAACAATACATTTGAAGGAGACTGCTATGAAACGAATCATTAGAGCCTGGACCAAGGCAAGCCTCATCAAACGAATCCTTATTGGAATGATTTTGGGAGCAACATTGGGGATGCTCTTTCCAAACTTTACAGGAATTGGTCTGCTTGGAGACCTCTTTGTAGGTGGACTGAAAGCCATCGCTCCTATTTTGGTTTTTGCCCTTGTTGCCAATGCCCTTTCCCAACACCAAAAGGGACAAAACACCAATATGAAGACTGTTATTTTCCTATACTTGCTTGGAACCTTTGCTGCTGCGTTGGTAGCCGTTCTAGCTAGTTTCTTACTGCCTGTGCAAATCACCCTGACCAGTGCAAATACAGAAGTTGCTGCTCCTGACGGTATCGGTCAAGTCCTCAGCAACCTCTTGCTCAAACTGGTGGACAATCCCTTAAATGCCATTGTTGAAGCCAACTATATCGGGATTCTCTCTTGGGCAGTCATCTTTGGCTTGGCTATGAGAGAGGCAAGTAAACACAGTAAAGAATTACTGAGAACCATGGCAGATGTCACCTCTAAAATTGTGGAATGGATTATCAATCTAGCACCCTTTGGGATTTTAGGCTTGGTTTTCAAGACCATCTCTGACAAGGGCATTGCCAGTCTGGCTAACTACGGCATCCTCCTAGGACTTTTGATTGCTACCATGGCCTTTGTTGCTCTCATCATCAACCCGATCATCGCCTTTCTCTTTATGAGGAAAAATCCCTATCCCCTTGTTTTGAAATGCCTACGTGTCAGTGGTATTACAGCCTTTTTCACTCGTAGCTCTGCCGCTAATATCCCTGTCAATATGAAACTCTGCCAAGACTTGGGACTGAATCCTGACACCTACTCTGTCTCCATCCCGCTTGGTTCGACCATCAATATGGCTGGCGCTGCTGTTACCATAAATGTCCTGACCCTGGCTGCTGTCAATACACTCGGAATCTCGGTAGACTTTGGGACAGCATTTGTGCTCAGTGTCGTGGCTGCCATTTCTGCCTGCGGAGCCTCTGGAATCGCTGGGGGATCCCTTCTCCTCATTCCTGTCGCTTGTAGCCTCTTTGGGATTTCCAACGACTTGGCTATGCAAGTTGTCGGAGTCGGTTTTGTGATTGGGGTTGTGCAAGACTCCTGCGAAACAGCCCTGAACTCTTCAACAGATGTCCTCTTTACAGCGGTTGCCGAGTATGCTACAAACCGAAAACTTCGCCCCTAGTCTCTGACTCCTCGTTAAACACTTGACTCTATTAGTTTAGGAAATTTTCATGTCTCTCACTCAACGTACGACCAAACTGATCTTAGCGACCTGTCTCGCTTGTTTACTCGCTTATTTTTTAGATTTATCATCAGCAGTTTCAGCTGGAATTATCGCCCTTTTAAGCCTCTCCGACACGCGCAGAAGCACACTGAAATTAGCACGTAACCGCCTCTTTTCCATGCTCCTAGCGCTCGCTATCGGTGTTCTAGCCTTTCAGCTGACAGGTTTTCACATCTGGAGTTTGGGCCTCTATCTGGCTCTCTATGTCCCTCTTGCTTATAAAATGGGTTGGGAAATCGGCATCACCCCTAGCAGTGTCTTGGTCGGTCATCTCTTGGTACAGGAGTCTACTTCCCCAGATCTCTTGCTTAATGAAGTGCTCCTCTTTCTCATCGGGACAAGCTTTGCCCTATTGGTCAACCTTTATATGCCCTCTCGTGAGAAAGCCATCCAAAGCTACCACCTTCAGGTCGAAGAAAAATTAAAAGACATCTTGCTTCGCTTTAAATACTATCTGTCAAGAGGAGACGGGCGCAATCAAGCCCAACTCGTTGACCAATTAGACAAGCTCCTCGATGAAGCTCTCAAACTGGTCTACCTGGATCACTCGGATCATCTCTTTCACCAGACGGACTACCACATCCATTACTTTGAGATGAGACAGCGACAAAGTCGCATCCTGCGAAATATGGCCCAGCAGATCAATACCTGTCATCTGGCCGCAAGTGAGAGTTTGATCTTGGCCCAGCTCTTTTCTAAGATTGCTGCCCAGCTAAGCCAGACCAATCCTGCTCATGACCTACTTGATGACATCGAACGCTATCTGCAAGTCTTCCGCAATCGGAGTCTCCCGAAAACACGTGAGGAGTTTGAAACACGTGCCACCCTCCTGCAACTACTACGCGAAGCCGAAACCTTTATCCAGGTTAAGGTCGATTTTTACCAGAAATATGGAAACTAGAACGCAAAGAACCTCAGAGGACTTCCTCTGAGGTTCTTGCGTTTTGCATTTGGAGGAAAATTGTTTGACCATTCCCCTTAGAATCATCAAAACAGGGATATCTTCTGTAGAACCTAAATCTCTATCAAGACTAGCCATACCTAAAAATTCACAGACTGTTTCAACAGTTAGATTGACTTTCATAACAATCCAACAAGCTAGAAGACTTCATATTGTCCACCCGCATATCCGCAAGGGATGTAGCCTGCTTGATATAAAGCATACAAATCATCCCACTCAACTGGAATCATATCGTTGGCTTGATGCACGATTTCGATAATTTTCTCATTAATCTGTTTTTCCATATGTTCCTCTGGTTTAGATGTATTTTCCCCGTCTCTAGTATCCTCTATCTGTGAATGGTACCGCGTTCTTACTGATAGGTCACCATCATAAAAACGAGGAGCAAGACAAACAAGGCTAGGCTAATCAAGAGGGTCACCATTTTTACCAAGCGGTTATTCTGCCAGTAGTCTGGTTTTCCGATATTGCTGGTCGCATCCATGGAAAAGAGTTGGCTTTGGCGAGGTTGGATGAGAACCAGAACAATTAAGGCGACGGCTAGGATTATTCCTATAAGCATCAAAACTTCCATCATTTTCACCTCAAGATTCCTAATAATGTAAAGATCAGGGTAAGAAGGATGAGCATGCCGAGTAAAATGGAGAAAGTTTTACTGATCTTTTCTCCTCGGGTAGGCTTTTCTTTCTTAAGCGCTCCTTGCTTTAACTCTTCCATGCGTCCTTCAACATCCTTGTAAAATAAATCTTTTTTAGTCATGTCCTTCCCCTATTATCCTTTCCATCCTCTCTTGGTAAGTAGCCAAGTCCACATAGTTGGCATGACGACCTTGATGTCCAAGGGCTCGGCCCATCTTGTCAAGACTGCTGAGAGCTTCTTGAATCTTCGCAATCATGTCTCCAACAGCCTGCACATCAAAGAGGTGTTCTGGAGCTGTGTAAGATCTGTTATGAGCTGTCTGATCAAAGGCTAGGATAAGCATATTGTGCTCGAAGGCTTGACGGACAGCATCCAAAAGCTCGTTTCCATAATTGATATCCAGATAGAGATCTGACAGCTGGTAGAGTTCTTGGATTTTTTGTGGACTAGCGTTTTGATAGAGAACGACATTGGGATAGGAAAGCAAGGTTAGCAACTTGGACGACATTTCAGTCACTGCCGCGATTCGGAAGGTCGCCATTGGCAAGGACTCAATCAGGGTTTCGATATGTTCGATCTGATCTGAGTTGGTAACGATCAAGGCATCTGGTCGAACGAAATTTTCTCTCTTAAATTGATAATGATAACCTAGATAGAAAAACTTGTCATGATAGGCTGGGTTAGTCAAGGCCAAGGCCTGTTCATAGGTAGCCTTGTCTGGTATGAGGATCTGCTTGGCTCTCAGCTCCTCTTGCTCCAAGAGTAGCTGCATATTTCCAGGAAGGCAATCATCTAGCGGTTCTTGCCAAACCAAGATATCCTGTCCGCTCTTGTCTGGATAATGATATGAGACCAAGAAAGAGGTAGCTAGAGTATTAAAGAGAAGGTGGCGAGTGTCGATTCCTAAGTCTTGCAAAAAGAAGATCGTGAACTCCACTCGATTTTTAAAATGGCGCAGGGCTTGTCCGGGCAAGGTTAGGAGGATATCGCCTGTCACATGGTTTTCTAGGACAATTTCTTGTCCCTTTGCATCCTGATACTTGGTCAGGATAGCCTGTCCATCCACACTATAAGTGGTCTTGGCAAAGCAGGCTCCGTATCGGTTATAGTGGTCTGCTTGGTAGATGCGACCGGATAGGTCTATCCAGTCGACTTTCTTAACCAAACGGGCCTGAGGAGCATCCACATAGTGAATCACGCCCCTCTCCCGAGAATCCTCTAGGATATGCGCCGACTGGTTATTGCCCGCAATCTCCCAAAATTCAGGTACGGCTACTTGGTTGAAATAAAGAGCTTTTCCCGACTCGTAACCTAGATAGTAGGTAAAGGGAGAGAGAATCCCATCTGGGAGAAATCCATCTGGTTCGATCACAACTGTGGCATGGGACAGACCAGCAGCTTCTAAACTTTCGTGCAAATCGCGGCTTTCCTGGCCATATCGATCAAATAGTTGAATCATGCAGGACCTCCTCTATCGTTTTCTTCCACTTGTCCCTTACTTTGTCTGTTAAAAATCCTCTAGCTAGCTCATAAGATGCTGTTCGCATAGCTGGCAAATGTTTTTCCTGATAGAGCTGGCAGATCTTTTCTGCAAAGGCTCTTTTAATCGCCGTTTCTACATGGTCATCCGAACTTGGGATCAAGTAGCCATTTTGACCGTCCTGTATAAAGGTCTGGTTGCCATAAGGCACATCAAAACCAATCAGGGGCAAGCCTGAACCAACTGCCTCCATCAAGGTCAGACCAAAGCCTTCACTGGTTGAGGCTGTCAGATAGACCTCGTACTGGGGATAGATCTGAGCTAGATCTGCATGCCCTTTGAGCTGGATATAGTTCTCCGCTTGGTGAGCCGTGATGATTTCCCTTAAAAGGGACTCCTCACCCCCACTGCCATAAATGTCAAGGGTAAGCTCTGGAAGGACTTGATGCGCTTGGATAACCGCCTTGACGAGCCAGTCGATGTGTTTTTCCTTGGCCAAACGCGAAGCGGTAATGATAGAAAAGGGCTTGCGTTCCCTAGCAGGTTCCGTCAGCTGATCAATGCTCCCAACTGGAATCGTGACGATTCGTGGACGATGCTGACTGTACTGGGCAAATTGACCTTCGAGAACTTCCTTCTGCCGATCCGTGGATACGATAAAGCAATCGACCTTGTCCGCATTTGTAAATTGATACTCATAGTAGTTATTCCAGAGGAGATAGTCTTCGTTGCTAGCATTTTCACTATAGTGTTCTGCGTGAACGACAACTGCTAGATGGGCCTTTTGTGCTTCTTCAAAAACAGCCTGACCAATCCCTGTCTCCCTATCCAAAATGACCAAATCAGACTTGCTCA
Organism: Streptococcus oralis subsp. oralis; assembly: GCF_002096445.1. Taxonomy (GTDB): domain Bacteria; phylum Bacillota; class Bacilli; order Lactobacillales; family Streptococcaceae; genus Streptococcus; species Streptococcus oralis_N. The sequence goes on along the minus strand of NZ_NCUK01000013.1, from coordinate 202,964 downwards.
AGTTCAAACTTTGCATAAAATAGCGCATAAGGGCTGGCTTTCCATACAGAATCCGGTCCTTAAATCGATAGACCTCTTCCTGTCCCTCAGTCAACAAGATATCGTAAGCAGTGCTGCCATCTTCATTGAAAAAGCTTCGTTGATAGAGTCTAGCCATCTGGTCTTTGGGCGCGAAATATTCTGTACAGTAGCGTGTGTAGGAGAAATAATCCTTGCGAATCAAGTTCCCTCCAAATACATATTCTGCATGTTGTACTAGATTCTTAGCCGAGTCTACCAAGTAGCAGGTCACAAACTTGTCCTCGTCTGAAAAGTAGACGCGCAAGACCTTGCCATCCTGCTCCCTATGACTCTCTAGGCCACCAAAAGAGGCCAAGACCTCATCAACTGTAACACTGGTCGGTGCTAGCTTGATATCTGTAAAATGATTGTAAAGCCAGATTACCTGATCATCCGCAAAGCCGATATTGGCCGTTAAGTGCTGGATATTATCTGCTAAAATCAAGTCGGTAAAGATAAACTTAGATGCTAGGTCTAAACTTCTAAAAATCCCTGCTCGGTAGGCCTGGGCATACTCGACACCACTGCTCGCCCAACCGATCCCTAGATTTATATTGTAAATTGTCATATGATCCTCTTTTTATGGAAAATGGGTGAGAATCTCACCTTTGGGCGTTACTTCCACAATCCCCATGAGAAGATTGCGTACCATATCTGTACGGATTTGTTGCTTCATAGTTTCAAAGCCAGCATAGGCCTCCTGATAGTACTCCACGATAGGGTTCTTTTGAGAAGCAGACTGGCTCCCGATTGCTAGACTGAGCTGTTGGAGATAGTCGACTTGCTCAACCCAGTTGTCATCAATAGCCTTGAGCATGGATATTCTCAGAAAAGAGTCATAGAGCTGGTGAGGTTGGAGGACTTCCTTTTTAGCTACGATTTCCTTGGCTATTATTTTCTCTAGTAACTCCCGAATCTGATCTGCATCAGCTAAATCCAGATCAGCTGGTAATTCTCTCATCCCAAAGCTAATATTGGTCACGATGAAGTGAAAGAGTTCTTGGGGGCTGCTATAGGCTTTTTCTGAGATTTGTTTGGTATAGTCTACCAGTATGTCCTCAAGGATATGCTCTAAATCACGGCTCCCATCCAGCAAACGATCTCTTTCTTGGTAGACCATCTGACGCTGGATATTGACGCTTTCCGCATACTCTAAGGTTTGTCTGCGCGCTGAGCGACTGGCACTATCACTAGCCTCTTGAGCTTTTCTGACGAGATTGCGGTACTTGCGAGCCTTGAGTAGGATAGGTTTGCTAATATCTTCCACTTGGTAGTCTTGATACAGGTCGTGAACCCAAGACGGCCCGAATTTTTTGATCACATCATCTTCAAGCGACACGAAGAATTGAGACATGCCTGGATCGCCCTGGCGGCCAGAACGACCTCTGATTTGTAGGTCAATCCGTCGGTTCTCCATCCGCTCGGTACCGATCACAATCAAACCGCCCAATTCTGCAACACCTGGACCGAGTTTGATATCTGTCCCTCGACCTGCCATAGAAGTCGCAACGGTCACTGCCCCCATCTGTCCAGACTCTGCGATAATCTGGGCTTCACGCGCCGCATGATTGGCATTAAGGACATTGTGGGAAATCCCCTCTCGCAAGAGCAAGGACGAGTATAGCTGGGACATTTCAACAGATCCGACAAAGATAAGGAGTGGATTGCCTTTAGAGTGATAGGTCTTGATTGCTTCCAAAGAAGCATACACTTTCTCAGGGAGGGTCACATAGAGATTGTCCAGATGGTCAATCCGCCTAAGTGGGCGATTGGTTGGGATGCGAATGACAGACATGTTATAGGTTTCGAAAAATTCTTTCTCTGCCACCTTTCCCGTTCCTGTCATACCTGAGATTTTGCGAAACATCTTAAAGAGACTCTGGTAGGTGATTGAAGCCATGGCTCTGGTTTCAGGAGAGAGCTTCACATGTTCCTTGGCTTCGATGGCTTGATGGAGACCGCCTTGAAGCTTGGTCATTTCCATCAAACGCCCTGTTCCCTTGTCTAACAAGACCATTTCTTGCCCTCGAATCAGGTAGTCATTGTCCTTGGTAAAGAGCGTATGAGCTCTGAGAGCATAGACCAGATGCCGAACATAACTGGCGTACTCTTCCTTGTAGAGATGGTCGATTCCTAAGAAAGCTTCAACCGTCTGAGCCCCCTTTCGGGTCAACCAAACCTGCTCTTTTTCTTCCTTGTAGATGTAGTCTTCTCCTTCAACCAAGGTCGTCACTAGGGTATCAATCATCCCATAATAGTTAGACTGGACACGGGGAGAGCCTGCGATAATCAAGGGAGTTTGGGCACTATCGAGTAGAATGTCATCGATTTCATCGATGATAACATAGTTAAAGGGAGGCAGGAATTTCCCCTCACGAGTGGAGGCAAGATTGTCATTGAGATAGTCAAAGCCCAGTACACTATTGGTCGTGTAGACGATGTCCGAAGCGTAGATTTTTCTTTTCTCTTCCGCAGTCAAGTCCTCTTTTGGATCCTCTGAAAAAGGCAGACCTACAGTTAGACCTAAAAATTGGTAGACTGGACCCATTTCACTTGCGTCCCGTCTAGCCAGATAGTCATTGGTCGTGACCAGCATGCTGCCTTTTCCCGTTAGGGCATTGAGGTAGAGGGGCATGGTTGCAGTCAAGGTCTTGCCTTCACCCGTATTCATCTCTGCCACATTTCCTTGATGGATCACGATGGCTCCCATGACCTGCACATCATAGGGAAAGAGACCCAAGACCCGTTTATCGGCCTCACGAACAAGGGCATAGGCTTCTACCAATAGCTCATCTAAGGTTGCTCCCTGAGCAAGGCGCTGGCGAAACTCCTCTGTCTTTGTAGCCATTTCCTCATCACTGAGAGCTGCCATCTCTTCTTTGAGGGCATTGATTTGGCTTAAAAATTTCTTGACCTTTCTCAGTTGTCTTTCTTGATACAAACGATTAAACACTATCATCCTCCTCAATAGAAAACGAAACAAAGTCAAGAGCCTCAAAACCTGCACTAATCAAGGAAAGGCGGTAGGTGTAGGCCGCTTCAGGATAGGTGAAGCTAAAGGAAAATTGCCTTTCAATCTTCTCCTCGATGATTTCTTCATAACGGTTTAAAAAAGTCAGTTTGAGATAGAGGCCATTAGTCGGTTGAACCTGCATCTTCATAGAGAGACGGTAGGTGTGATTTTTCTTGAGAAGAGGGAGGCTGGGCTGGCTTCTAGTAGCCTGGTAATTGACACTGGAAAACCAGGTTTTAAGGGTTTCACCTGAAGCCAGCAAAGGATTTTTCATGGTAACATGACCATCTGCATGATAGGTGATCTGACTACCATAAAGATAAGTGGCTCCCATCTCGCCCCACCTAATATCCTTTCTCTTGATGATAATCATGTCTCACCTCTTCTGTATTCTTCTAGTATCATCTTATAAAAATGAATAAACCAGGCAACGTTTGTCCCTGTGTCATCATTGTGTCGACCAGCTGTCCCTTTCGACAAGATCTTGGCACCTGTCTGGCAGAGGGTCTCCACTAGCTGGTCATAGGCACCACTATCCATATCCTCGTCTTTCATGTAAGAAAGACCAAAGGTCGTCTGGGAAAAATCAGCTTGTTTAAATCGGGTCCAAAAACGTTGATCCAAGTCCTTCATGTCTTTCTCGCTCACTCCTCCTGTCTGAAGGTGCAATACATCAAAACTGGTCGGGAAAACTCCTGGCGCCTCTAGTCGGCCCCTCTGTGCGATGGTTCCTAGATTGGTCAAGGGTTTTCCGACTACGATTCCTTTGGGCTCAAAGTGAGAGCCATAATAGAGGGCTGGGAAGGTTCCCATTGACAGGCCAGATAGGATCAAGTCACTTCTATCCAAACCTAGGTAGGCTAGATAGTGTTGGATCGTTGCTTGTATGCTGGCTTCTAATTTCTCAGTTCCTAGGTAAAAGGCTCCTCCTTCTAATCGAGGATCCGAAAAGAGGAGAAAGGGGCATTGGAGATTCTTCATCATCCAGTAACCCTCAAAACCTTCCGCCGGACGGTAACCTGAGAAATAGACTGCTAGAGGAGGCTTGAAATCTCCCGGATGAAAGAAATAGTTGATTTCCTCACGTTTTTTGTCATGCAGGATATTGCCTCCGAGAACAAACTTTCCAAACTGTTTCCGGCTCCAGCGTTGGTGGAGATTGCCGATGTTGACCTTTCCCTGGCCACGCGCTTCAAGAGAAATGCTCAGATAAGCGTCATAGTCTTGCTCCACTATGATTGCTGAGGCAAAGTCTGCTTCCTCAAAGAGAATGTCCTGTCTAATCTCTGAAACGGATTCTGCTGGGATTTTTCGCAAACGCAGGCGCAAGTCCACTGGACCACTCTTTTCATATTCGAGCCAGAGTTCGATTGGCGAATGGGCTTGGACAGACTGATTATAGGCCCAAGAGGCTAGCTGGGTATAGGTCTTCCCAAAGTCTCCTTCTAATTTCAGATGCTCAAACCCTTGATAGGAGACAGATCCTTGGAATCTCGGGTGAATCCTTATCGTAGCTGGACTCATCTTGTCCCCATAACCACCTTCAAAGAGGGAGGTGGAAAGGTCTCGAACAAAGCCCTGTTGGTCTGACAGGTCCATCGCTTGCATGCAGTGCTGTTTGATGAGGTTCTGAATGTTTTTATCCTGACTTGTAAACTGTTCTGGATAGAAAACCGTATAGGGTTCCAAGCTAGATGCAAAAGGCAATAAATCTACTAGGTAAGCCCCATCCGTGAGAATGACAGCATGAAAGTGATCTAGGACATTCTCATCCATGATTTTCTGGATGGCAGACGGTGTGTTGGGAGGGACATGATACCAGTCTAATTGGGCGGGTAGGGCAAGTGTATCTCGCCAATCCTCTGGACCGATTTGCAAGATCTTATACTTCTTTTCCATGAGACACCTCCTCCAACCACTTTTCAAGCTTGATCAGGAATTGCTCCCCAGTGTGTTCCTTTATCTTTTCAATGGAATGGATTAAAGCATCATTCCACACCTGCAGACTATCGAGATAGTAATGGGCCGCTTGAGCAAAATCAACTATGTTTTCCAACAGATAGCCATTCTTCTGATGGCTGACATACTCTGTTTTGACCCTGTTGATTTGAGGGATACCGGCACTAATCCCCGCTATCTGAGTATAGAGAAGAGGCTGACAGTTCAAATCGACAATCAAACGAACAAATTCCAGCTGCTTGATTAACTCCGATTCATCCTTCATATTGACAAACGAATAACGCATAGCCTGGTGGCGATTGTCCTCGAGCGGATTTTCAGCTCCTTGGTAATCAACTTCCTTCTCTAGTTCCTGGTTTTGAAACTGCTCTGAGACCATCTCAGCAACTCGTGTTTCCAGCTGCTTCATTTCTTCTTGACTAGCAGAAAAGGCTCCAAAGATCAGCTCCGTATCCTTGTTTTCAGAAAGGAAATGCAAGACCTGATAGAGAGCCTGGTCCTCTATTCCCTGCTCAAAGTCCAGTTGATAGTAGAGGAGCGACTCCTTCCGAGTCTGGCTCTTTCCTAGCTCCAAGCGCGTATCAAAAGGTGATAAATGACGAAATTTCGTTGCTTGATTTGGAAAGACAGGCTGAGCCAAGTGCAAGGTGTCCTCTCTGTCAACCAGAACAAGGTCCACCTTATCCAGCAGACTTGCCAACTGGGATAATTGCTCTTGAGGATTTCGTCCGATAAAAAGGCTGAGAACCTTGGTGGTTTGGTGAGGCAACCGATCTAAAAGGAAAGCATTGTGCTGATCACAAGCAGGCAGAAAATAGGTCGCTCCTTCCTCAGGGAGTTGAGCTATTTTCTTCTCAAAAAACTCCGCAATCAATTCTCCCATATCCTGGTAGGCCTCTTTTTGGAATCGAAAAGCAAAGATAGGATTGACCTCGATACGGCCCCCATCTTGCAAGTGCTCTCTAAACTGCCACAGTCCCTTGGGATTGAGGTAGTCTTGGTAGAGAGCCTGACCCTCTTCGTAATAAATCACACTGGAAACCAGCCCCCGATCATCCATCAGGTAGTTGGCAGACAAGAGCCCATCTTCCTTGAAATACTGAATCGTACTGATGAAGCCTTCAATCCCATGCTCCACCTGAGCATAGGGCTTTCCATTTCTCAAAACTAAAATGGTAAAGGGACTGTAAACAAACTCGCAGTCCTCTTCCCACTCAATATCTCTGAGCTGCAAGACCTGCGATCGAATCTCGTGAAAATCCTGCAATTCATCAAATAAGGAATAAACCTGTGCTTCTAAAATACCTTGGCGATGGAGAAAATAGCGCAAATGAGGCTGATAGGACAAAAGGAGGACCTGTGCAGGGATCCCTTGGCGTTGCATCAAGCGAATTTGATTGAAGGTGTCATCAAATTCTAGCTTAAAATGAGAAAAATACCAAGGTGTCAAATCAGCATGCCAGGGACGCTCCTTGCCATACCAGGCTGGGATAAAGTAATACATCAAAACCTCCTAGAATAATGGCCGATACCTTTCATTTAGTCTGAGCGCTTGCAGTTCGTCGTGAATCGTAAAGAGCATGCCACTCAAAATTAAAAAGAGTCCGGGGATCATGCTGACTTTTAACAAACTCTCATCCTTCAAGACAAACAAGATCGGAAGTCCAGCTAAGGTAACGTTAAAGACTGCACCTATCAGAGCAAATCGCAGAACCAAGCGATTGATAAAGCGACTGGTATCCTCACCAGGATAGACCCCGTAGATGTAATCTCCCGATTCCTTCATCCGATCTGCGATCTGTTGACCACTCACATTGACAAAGGCAAAGGCAATGCTAAAGACAAAGAGGATAAGGATATAAGCGTATATCCACAAGGGTTTCCCCATCGCATACTGCTCCAGTAGGGTAGGGTAGAGCGGATTGCCCTTGTCCAGATGGTGAAGCAAGAGCAAGAGATAAGAAGGCAAGCCCATGAGACTCATCACATACATATAAGGCATGCCACCAGCAGGATTGAGCATGATTTCCAGATAAGAATAGCGTTTAAAGCGAGAATGGAGCCCGATTTTATTGATAGGGATGCGGTATCTAGCTCTGTAAAAGAGAACGACTAGATAGGTAAAGAGGACACCTAGCACTACCAACAGGAAAAGCAACCAAGGAGAGATCTTATGAACTTGGACCGATTGGATGATGTCCTGAGGGAGTGAAGCCACCATACTCGCCAATAAAATAACGATTGGGCCTCCAACTCCGATAGACGCATTGATGTCCGACAGCCAAACTAAGAAAAAGGTCCCCGCAATCAAAAGGCTGGTATTGAGGAGAAAGACCAAGAAGGGATTGTAGGTAGCTTGGACAGGAAGGTTTGTAGTCAAGGCCAAGGCCTGAATCAAGGCAATCCCTAACGTCAAGTACATTTTCCGTCTATCCTGGACTTCCGAAGAAACCGAGTTTAAGCCTAGTTTCTTTGAAAAGGAAAACATCTGCCACAGGATCATAGCTGACATCCAAGGTGAAAGCCCAATGGAAAAGAGAGAGAGGCTGCGAAGATTTCCACCAGTCAGGGCTACTGAAAAGTCCAGATAGGCTGCGCCTCCTCCGAGAAAATCCCGACTATTGAGGTCAACAAAAGGAAGAGCCAGACGGCTCCCGAGCACATAAATAAAGAGCAAAAACAGGGTGCGCATCCCTTTTTTTACTGCTATCGATGAACGAAATTCTTTCACTAGCTCCTCCTTTTCATTTTATCCTTCAATCATCCTACCCGAGGGGGATAACTCAGCATTTTTATCTTAGTATCTTCAAATCCTCATCTCAGTTTTCGTGAGCTTTCTCGTCCAGATAAGCCTTCAAAGCAGCCACCATTTCTTCTGGTCTTTCTGCTGAGAAGATACCTGCATAGGCACTTTCAGGCAGTTCCTGCGACTGGGTATTCTCAAAACTCAAAATCGGTTTCTCAAAGCGTGAAACATAGTCATAAACAACACTCAACTTGTCATCGTGGTTAATATCGAGGTAGACATCTGTCTGCTGGATCAGTTTCTCGACCAAGAGGGGGAAGGTGTTGGGGTAGAGGGTCACATTTTCAAAACGTGACAAGAGCATGAGTTCCGGTGCCATCGTCGTATAGGCTGCGATGTAGAAATGCACCTCTGGCAAGGCTTGAACCAGATAGTCGATTTTCTCAAGATGCCAAGAATTGGTCAAATTAACACAAGACATAGCTGGCTGATAGACTGTAACTGGATAGTCAATTCCAGCCTGACGCCATTTTTCAGTAATGGCAGACCACTCCATCAGATGATAGTGCCACCAAATCTCACGCAAACGCCCAACCGAATGAGTATTCCAAGGTTTGTCCTGAGAGAGGAAATGCAGGATGGCTGGCAGGGGCTCCAAAGGGATTTGGAAGATAAATTCATGTCCATGTGAGGCAGCACCACTGTCAAAACCAATCTGGAAATTATAGTTCTGATCCAGATGAGTGTAGCTATCATGAAAGAGCATATTGAGGATGGACTGGTCTCCCTCACTCACATGTTGGTGTTCCCGCTCCGTCAACTCAACAAGTTTTTTTCTTACAGCTTCTGACCGCCATTTCTTGTTATTAATCAAGAGTACACCTGCATTAAAGCCAACCCCAACTCCAAAACAAGATGGCGCAGCAGCCAGGTAGTTTTCTCTCAAGTCCATTTCAAAGAGAGCCGTCAGATCAGCCGTCACAACCAAATCACTGTCCAAGTAAAGAACCTTATCCTCTTCGACAAAATCAGGGATAAAATAACGGGCAAAGGTCATGTGATTGATATGGGGCAGTTTGTTACTCCAGTTCATCTGAAACTGGGCACCAAGCATCTTGACATCCACCAACTCACCGCCCATTTGCTCTACTATCGGTCTGAGAACCCGGAAGCATTCCTGGGGTATATCCTGATTAAAGATATAGACCTTGACATGGCTATTATGATAGCAGAGAGACTTGAGCGCTGTTTCAATCTGGCGGATATAGGCATAATCTCCTGCTAGAACAATTGTTTTTTTCATTTAATTTCCTTTAGTTCACAATGACTGCTTCTTCGATTTTAAAAGCGTACGGATAGACTGGATCATTTGATCTACGGCTGCTGGTGAGTAGACATGACTGCAACCACTCGAGTCATGACTAGTGGTCTCAAAAGCAAATATAGGGATTTCTCTTTGCTGCACTTCTTGGATAATGTTTGCAATTTCATCCTCATGATTGATATCCAAGTAAAAGTCAATCTTTTCTAAAACCTTTTTAACATTCATGGGATTAAAGTAAGGATAGAGGCGTACATTCAGATGCGATTGCAAGTTCATGATTTCCGGCGCAAAATTGGTATGAGCTAGGATAGAGAACTCTACATCGGGCAATTCTTGGATCAGGTGTTCGATTCTCTCTATGTGACATGTATTGGTAAAAATAGCGGTCGCATACTGGGGAGCTTGAACTAAAGATGCCAATCCTTTATGGAAATCACATTTTTTCATGACGATATCAGGCCACTCTAGTCCGTAGTAAAACCACCAGTCCTCCCTAAAACGATTGAGGTTGATTTGGTACCAAGGCTTGTCCCCTGTATAATGGATAATCTTGGCTGTCTTCTCAGTAGCAAGAGAGTCCCTATACCAAGAATCCATCTGGTAATTTCGAGCCACTGTATCCATACCAACCATAAAATTATAGGTAGCTGGCAGCGATTTCCAACGACCTTCAAAGAGGTGATTTAACACGCCCTGATCACCAAAAACTTGGTCATGCAGTTGGTCTGTCAAGCTCAACAAGTGCTCCGTCACCTTTTCTTGACGCCAGAGGGCCACATTAATCAGCAAGACACCTGCATTAAAAGTGCTAGGAACTAGCGCATCTGCGACAGCAGCTACTGGCCAGTCTGCCGTATCTTCTAAAAAGAGTTGATCTAGGTTTGATCTAACGATAATATCCGAATCCAGGTACAAGGCTAGATCTTCGCTAACAAACTGAGGAATAAAATAACGAAAGAAAGTTGCATAACTTAGGTGGGCTAGTGGCAAACTATACTCTTTCAAACCTTGATGACTAATCTTGACATTGACGATTTTTGAGGCTAGAGGTTCTAAGCGTCTCTCCATGAGCTGAAACCATTCTGATGGCAAATCATCATTGAAAACATAAAAAGTCACTGCTCGGTTATGGGCACAGATTGACTTGATTGTTGTCTCAATCTTGTCCATATAAGCATTATCACCACCGAGTACAATGGCTTTTTGAAGCTCTTTTTTCATTTCGTCCCCTTTTCTTTTCACATTCTTTTGGCTACTTTTCTACTACTATAGTTCTGATTTTTTCGATGATTATCTCACCTTCCTATTATACCTTTTCCCCTAGTTTATTTCAAACTCAAAAGAGGATTTCCCCCTTCTCACATATAGAAAAAACCTTTGAAAAATCATGTTTTCAAAGGTTTTCCATTTCACTATTTATTCATTGATTTTTATATCTTATCAATGACTTTCTTGATCGTCATTCTGACTCTTCTTGGCAAGAAGACCGATACCTGTCACAGCTGTCAATGCTCCCAACAAAGCAGACGCTACCGAAGTCGACGCTCCTGTATTTGGCAAGGCTTGTTTCGGCTTGCTTGAAGCGGATTGACCTTGGCTTGCAATGTTTGCCATTGAGAGAGAGGTGCTTGTTAAAGTAGATGCCAGAGTACTTGCTGATGCAGAACTACTAATAGAATCTGAAGTCGAGAGACTAGTGCTAATCGACGTTGACTCGCTCACTGACATACTTGCTGAAACCGAAGCACTTTCTAGAATCGATTCACTGGCTAACATGCTAGCTGAGAGTGATGCGCTCGTTGAAGTAGATTCGCTCACTGATGTACTTGCTGAGATCGAGGCACTTTCTAATGCTAACTCGGCTGCTAGCATACTTGCAGAAGTTGAAGTACTTGTTGAAGCGGATTGACTCGAACTTACTGAGGCTGACTCACTTGCGCTTACCGATGCTGATTGGCTCGCACTCACTGAAGCCGATTGACTCGAGCTTGCCGACGCAGATTGACTCGAGCTTACTGAAGCGGATTGGCTCGCACTCACTGAAGCGGATTGACTGGCACTCAATGAAGCTGATCGACTCGCACTCGCTGAAGCGGATTGACTCGAACTTGCAGATGCTGATTGACTAGCGCTCGCTGAAGCGGATTGACTGGCACTTGCCGATGCTGATTGACTAGCACTTACGGACGCTGATTGGCTCGAACTTACTGAAGCGGATTCACTTGCACTTGCAGATGCTGACTGGCTTGAGCTTACTGAAGCGGAATGACTCGAGCTTACAGATACTGATTGGCTGACACTTGCTGAGGCAGATTGGCTGGCACTCAATGAAGCCGATTGACTCGAGCTTGCAGATGCTGACTGGCTTGAGCTTACTGAGGCAGACTGGCTCGAGCTCGCTGAAGCGGATTGGCTGGAGCTTACCGATGCTGATCGACTCGCACTTGCTGAAGCAGACTGACTTGCGCTTACTGAGGCAGACTGGCTCGAGCTCGCTGAGGCTGATTGGCTGGCACTCAATGAAGCGGACTGACTCGAACTTACCGATGCTGATTGGCTCGAACTGGCTGAGGCGGATTGACTCGAGCTAACTGATGCAGACTGGCTAGCGCTCGCTGAAGCTGATTGACTTGCACTTGCCGATGCTGATTGACTTGCGCTCGCTGAAGCGGATTGGCTCGCACTCAATGAAGCGGATTGACTCGAGCTCACCGACGCTGATTGACTCGAGCTCGCTGATACAGATTCACTTGCACTTACTGAGGCTGATTGACTAGAGCTTACCGATGCAGATTCGCTTGAACTTACTGAGGCTGATTGGCTAGCGCTCGCTGAAGCTGATTGGCTCGAACTTACTGAAGCCGATTCGCTCGAGCTTACAGATGCTGACTCACTGGCGCTCACTGAGGCTGATTGACTTGCACTTGCCGATGCTGATTGACTTGCACTTACTGATGCTGATTGACTTGCGCTCGCTGAAGCTGATTGGCTCGAACTTGCCGACGCAGATTGGCTCACACTCAATGAAGCGGATTGACTAGAGCTCACTGACGCTGATTGACTCGAGCTCGCTGATACAGATTCACTTGCACTTACTGAGGCTGATTGACTAGAGCTTACCGATGCAGATTCGCTTGAACTTACTGAGGCTGATTGGCTAGCGCTCGCTGAAGCAGATTGGCTCGAACTTACTGAAGCCGATTCGCTCGAGCTTACAGACGCTGACTGACTAGCACTTGCAGATGCGGATTGACTCGAGCTTACGGAAGCCGATTCACTTGCGCTCGCTGATGCTGACTCACTCGCACTCAATGATGCAGATTGGCTTGAGCTTACGGACGCAGACTGGCTGGCACTCGCTGATGCTGACTCACTTGCGCTTACTGAAGCGGATTCGCTGGTGCTTACAGAGGCAGACTGGCTGGCGCTCGCTGAGGCGGACTGGCTGGCACTTGCCGAAGATGACTGACTCGAACTTATTGATGCAGATTGACTTGCACTCACTGAGGCGGATCGGCTCGAGCTCGCTGAGGCTGATTGGCTGGAGCTTACTGAGGCTGATTGGCTGGCACTCACTGATGCGGACTGACTCGAACTTACTGATGCAGATTGACTTGCACTCACTGAAGCGGATCGGCTCGAGCTCGCTGAGGCGGATTCGCTTGAGCTTACTGAGGCTGATTGACTGGCACTCGCTGACGCAGACTGACTAGAGCTTACTGAGGCTGATTCGCTTGAGCTTACTGAGGCGGACTGACTCGAGCTGGCTGAAGCAGACTGACTGGCGCTGGCTGAAGCGGATTGACTCGAACTTACAGATGCAGACTCACTCGAACTTACTGAGGCGGACTGGCTATTACTTACTGAAATTGACGCTTGATTTGGCGTAATTTGTCCATTAAACACATCTGAAACCAAACCATCCACTGTCGTACTAGCAGTCACCGGTCCACTAGGAAGTCGTCCTCCATTGCGATCATATACTTTCTTCAAGTCAGTTTCAGTAAAGGTTACACTGGTAGAACTCCCCGTTGCCTGTTTGGTAAATGTTTCACCTGCAATTGTTAAAGTAACTGTCCCACCTGGAGCAACCCCATCTACCGTAATCGCTTGATTTGAGAGCCCACCTTTTTCGTTAAGATATTGATTCTCTATCCTTGGCGTCTGAGGGCGCACAGTAAAGCTCATGTCAATTTCATCCGTACTTCCATCTGGATAAGTTACCACCGCCGTCAAAGTATGCCGACCAGCAGACAAATTCGTATTGGTTCCAGATTTCCAAGTATAGGTTGTTCTAGTTCCCTTAGTAATTCCTGTAGTAGGTAATTCTGGCGTCCCTGTAGCATTCGTGATGTACTGACTGGCTTCACCAACAGAAACAGTCCCTGAATTGGCAGTTAGAGTAAAGTTTCGATTCACCTCAGCATTGATAGCTGGTTCGTACTTTTCAGACTGAGCATGAACTTCAAATTGAATTGCGGCAGGGTTGGCTGTTAAATCTTTTACAAGACCTACGTCAGTAGTATTTCCGCTAAAATTACCTTCCTGATCATAGGTGAAAACATAACGAGTCCACAAACTATTTACTGCTTGATTTTTTCCAACAGAACCCGTGATTGAAACGGTGAAAGGATTTGATGCTGTAGCATTTCCATCTTTGGCTAGTTTATTTGTCGGAACAATCATGCTGATACTCTGACCATTACTCGTAGTGAATGAGACAACGGTTGAAGTAGCCGGATAGGCCGCGGGAACAGCAGTAGGAACAAATTTTGCATGTTCAATTCGACCACTGTTATCAGTAAACTCAATGGTCCCAGAAAAATTTTCTTCTCGATAAATTTTAAATTTTTGCCCTTCTAGAACTGCGCCACCTGTAACGGTTATTTTCTGAAGTTCTGGCTTCTCAGTATCCCTAGCAGCTCTGAAGCTAGCGGTATTTGAAGCTTGGGTCAAAGCTTGTCCATTTCTGCTGTCACGAAGTCCAGAGTTGGCACGTAATACAGCATTTGCAATACTGTTTCGAGCTTCTGTAGCTTTTTGTAGGATAGTGGCAAGGTCAGAAGCCTCACCTTTCAAGGCTTCTACTATCTCATTCTTCGCTAGACTAGCCTTCGTGATTGCCTCATCCGAGTTCGGAAGCCCCTGCGCTTGAGCTAGAAATTGCCCAATCTCGGCTGATAAGGACTCTAATTTCTTCCGTTTTTCTTCATTTTGTTTTTCCGTCATGGCAACGGAAGTCATAGTCAGACCTGATTCAGCCGTCACATCTTCATTCTTTACACGACCAGACTGACTTTGAGGCAAGGATTCTGTAGAAAAATCAACTGCTTTTAATTCTTTTGAATGCTGTGATTTTTTCACTGTCTCCCGAGCCGACTCACTTGCTTGGGACTGACTTTGAACACCAACCGAAGCTCTCTCTGACAGAACACTATTCGCTTGATTCTGTGTTCCAAGGGATTCACTTGAACTAGCAGTTACACTTTGACTGTTTGCCAAGGATTGACTAGTAGAAGCAGATCGGCTCATCGACTGGCTCACGCTAGAAGAGTTTGAGGCACTGATAGACTGGCTCGTAGAGGCAGATTGACTGGCGCTCTGCGAATTTAATTCTGACAATGACTGGCTTTGACTGGTAGACAAAGACAAGCTAGCAGCATCTTGATGATCCTGTGTCGTCCCTAGCACTACTGAATCTCTCGTCGCCAGGGTATCTTTTGATTCGACAGTCTTTTCAACAGCGACTGCATCATTGGCATAAACACGCGTTTGCGTCGCAGCAAAACCACCTAAGATCGTCCCCGTAGCCGCTATCCCTTTCAAGACATCCAAGCCGGTCAACTTCTGACCTTCTTGCTTTTCAACCATTTCTGTCTTTACTTGGCTCTTATCCGCACTTCCACGCATCACCTTAAATAAGCCAAAAAGGGAAGTCGAGGCCCGTAGCCAATGCTTCCCTGATTTGATTAATTTGAACCGAGTTACACGGTCTGTTTCTCTATATTCACCCTTCTGGCGTCTAAAAAACATGTTCATCCCCTCAACTTGAAAAAGATCTATTCACCTATAAAATACTATCTCCTTATTATATACCAAATATACCGACAATTCAATATCTATAATATATCCTAAAGAAAGAAAGTGATTTCAAAAATAACTTGATTTCAAATCTATTCTGTTTTTTCAATATAATCTTCATTTTATTATTCTGTTAACATATTTTATTTATTTTTTAACCATTTCTATATGCTTTAAAAATTGAGCAAATAATTCCAATCACTCAGGGAATTGATTTTTATTCAAAATATAGAAAAAGTCCATGAATCAATAGCATGCACAGACTTTTAGGAGTAGAGTATTTAAAGGTAGTTTCACAAATGAATCAATGAGGGCGGTAGCCGAGGTAACTTTTTATCCTTTCCAACAAAAAAATCCACGAATCGAAAGCATTCGCGGACTTTTCTTACGACGCATTTAAGCAAAATGCCATACTAATTAATAGCCGTAATCTACGACACTGAGTTTTACAAATCGATTTCATTTGTAAAACGTGGTTACGACGGAAAAATCCACGAATCGATAATATTCGTGGACTTTTCTTACGACGCATTTAAGCAAAATGCCATACTAATTAATAGCCTTAATCTACGACACGAAGAGGCGAAAACGATTATTTTTCGCCGATGAGTTAGTGAGGCAGTTAGGCAAGTCTAATAGGACTTGCTGTAGCCTACTTAGATTGCTTTGCAATCAAGTAGGCTTACTGAATCACATCTTTTCCTCCAACTCAACATCTGGATACTTGTCCGCAAACCAGCGAAGGGCAAAGTCATTTTCAAAGAGGAAGACTGGCTGGTCGAAGCGGTCCTTGGCCAAGATATTGCGGCTTGACGACATCCGTTCATCCAAGTCCTCAGGCTTGATCCAACGAACGGTCTTTTTACCCATTGGGCTCATGACTACTTCCGCATTGTATTCACCTTCCATGCGGTGCTTAAAGACTTCAAACTGGAGTTGTCCGACAGCTCCTAGCATGTACTCACCAGTTTGGTAATTCTTGTAAAGCTGAATGGCTCCTTCTTGCACCAATTGCTCAATCCCCTTGTGGAAGGATTTTTGTTTCATAACGTTCTTAGCAGAAACTTTCATGAAAATCTCAGGTGTAAAGGTTGGAAGGGGTTCAAATTCAAACTTGTTTTTTCCAACCGTCAAGGTGTCTCCAACCTGATAAGTACCGGTATCGTAAACCCCGATGATATCACCTGCAACAGCATTGGTCACATTTTCACGACTTTCGGCCATAAACTGAGTGACATTAGATAGTTTGGCAGTCTTACCAGTACGAGGCAGATTGACACTCATTCCACGCTCAAATTCACCTGATACGATGCGAACAAAGGCGATACGGTCACGGTGACGAGGGTCCATGTTGGCTTGGATTTTAAAGACAAATCCTGAGAAATCCTTGTCATAAGGATCCACAATTTCGCCATCTGTTTTCTTGTGACCATGTGGTTCTGGAGCAAACTCAAGGAATGTCTCAAGGAAGGTCTGCACCCCAAAGTTGGTCAGGGCTGAACCAAAGAAGACTGGCGTCAGTTCTCCTGCAAGAATAGCTTCTTCTGAAAATTCATTTCCTGCTTCTTGCAACAGTTCGATATCGTCCTTAACCTGAGCGTAGAAAGGATTGCTTCCAAAGAGCTTGTCCCCTTCTTCCAGACTGGCAAAACGCTCATCCCCTTTATAAAGCTCCAAGCGTTGGTTATAGAGGTCATACAAGCCTTCGAAGGCTTTCCCCATCCCGATTGGCCAGTTCATAGGATAGCTCGCAATACCTAAGACTTCTTCTAGCTCTTGCAAAAGGTCTAGCGGTTCACGACCGTCACGGTCTAGCTTGTTCATAAAGGTAAATACTGGAATGCCCCGGTGTTTGACAACTTCAAACAATTTCTTGGTTTGGGCCTCGATACCCTTGGCAGAGTCCACGACCATGACAGCAGCATCCACCGCCATCAAGGTACGATAGGTATCTTCTGAGAAGTCCTCATGCCCTGGTGTGTCTAGGATGTTGACGCGTTTGCCATCGTAGTCAAACTGCATCACAGATGAAGTGACCGAAATCCCACGTTGTTTCTCGATATCCATCCAGTCAGACTTGGCAAAAGTCCCTGTTTTCTTCCCTTTTACAGTACCAGCCTCACGAATCTCGCCCCCAAAGTAGAGCAACTGCTCAGTAATAGTTGTTTTCCCGGCATCCGGGTGGGAGATGATGGCAAAGGTACGGCGTTTCTTTATTTCTTCTTGAATAGTCATAAGTTCTCTTTCTTTGATTTTCTATTTTTAGTTGTTTCAGTAGCTAAGAATGATGTTTACATTGGATTTTACCATTCCTTTCAACTCTCCATTATATCGGATTTTGGGGAGTTTTTCAATTGCTCATCCGATGAAAAGGCAAGCTAGAGCACAGATTGCGCCTGATTTCTCTTTTTCCACCGTTTCTTAAACAAGATATCAAAGATCACTAAGGCTAAAGATAGAATAATTGAAACTAGCAGATACTTTATCCATAGAGGAGCATTTGAGATAAACGGGGTATCTCTTAAGAGACCATAATTTCCACCCGTCACCTGATTAACACCAACTAGAAAGAGATTGAGAATAAAGGTATAGGCCACAATCATATATTTCTTGAGCAAGGTCTTGTCATAGTGATTCATCAAGTAAACCAAGGAATTCACTAGAAGGGCATAGTGCCCAATCAAAAAAGAAAAACTGGTGATATGGGGGAAATCATAGGGGTCAAAAACCGGGTAAACCAAGGCAAAGACCGCTCCACTTGCTCCTAAGAGGGCAAAATATTGCTTGCTCCGCCATTTATCTGGCAAGAAAACCACCGCAAACATAGCCAAACGACAATGGTAAAATGGAAGGCTATTAGAAAATGGAATCCCAAAGCCAACATACCAACTATATAGGGCTAGCAACTGGAGGATCTGAATCCCCTTAAACAAGCGGACAAATTTCGGATTATTGTGATAAGCAAGTGCTCCATAAATACAAAGCACTAAAGTAAGCATCATAATCCCATACCAAAAGAGGGAAATGGGAGGAGGAACCGTCTGAGATCTGGTGATAAATTGATGGAACATATTTCTATCCTAACTCTTATTTTTTCTATTCTCTAGTTTAACCATTATAGCGAATTAAAAGCGATTTTTCAATTTCTATTTCTTTTCAGTTTGGCTCCCTTATTTATAGGAAAATATGGTAAAATAGAACAGACTAAAAATCATCATTTCACGAAAGGATGCAAGATGAAAATTACGCAAGAAGAGGTAACACACGTTGCCAATCTGTCAAAATTAAGATTCTCTGAAGAAGAAACTGTTGCCTTTGCGACAACCTTGTCTAAAATTGTTGACATGGTTGAATTGCTGGGCGAAGTCGACACAACTGGTGTCGCACCTGCTACGACCATGGCAGACCGCAAGACCGTACTCCGTCCGGATGTGGCCGAAGAAGGAACAGACCGTGACCGCTTGTTTAAAAACGTACCTGAAAAAGAAAACTACTATATCAAGGTACCAGCTATCCTAGATGATGGAGGAGATGCCTAATGACTTTTAATAACAAAACGATTGAAGACTTACACAACCTCCTTGTCTCTAAGGAGATTTCAGCTACTGAATTGACCCAAGCCACGCTTGAAGATATCAAGTCTCGCGAGAAAGCTATCAATGCTTTTGTCACTATCGCTGAAGAACAAGCCCTTGCTCAAGCTAAGGCTATTGATAAAGCTGGAATTGACGCGGATAATGTCCTTTCAGGAATTCCACTGGCTGTTAAGGATAATATTTCTACTGACGGCATCCTCACAACTGCTGCCTCAAAAATGCTCTACAACTACGAGCCAATCTTTGATGCGACAGCCGTCGCCAATGCCAAAGCTAAAGGCATGATTGTCGTTGGAAAAACCAACATGGACGAATTTGCCATGGGTGGATCCGGTGAAACTTCTCACTACGGTGCCACTAAAAATGCTTGGGACCACAGCAAGGTTCCCGGTGGTTCATCAAGTGGTTCAGCCGCAGCTGTAGCTTCAGGACAAGTCCGCTTGTCTCTTGGATCTGATACTGGTGGTTCTATCCGCCAACCTGCTGCCTTCAACGGGATCGTTGGTCTCAAACCAACCTACGGAACAGTTTCACGTTTCGGTCTCATTGCCTTCGGTAGCTCATTAGACCAGATTGGACCTTTTGCACCAACTGTTAAAGAAAATGCCCTCTTGCTCAATGCGATTGCTAGCGAAGATGCTAAAGACTCTACTTCTGCTCCTGTCCGCATTGCTGACTTTACTTCAAAAATCGGTCAAGACATCAAGGGAATGAAAATTGCTTTGCCTAAGGAATACCTTGGTGAAGGGATTGACCCAGAGGTTAAGGAAACCATTCTGAATGCCGCTAAACACTTTGAAAAACTTGGTGCCATCGTCGAAGAAGTCAGCCTTCCTCACTCTAAATACGGTGTTGCCGTTTACTACATCATCGCTTCATCAGAAGCCTCATCAAACTTGCAACGCTTTGACGGTATCCGTTATGGCTACCGCGCAGAAGATGCAAGCAACCTTGATGAAATCTATGTAAACAGCCGTAGCCAAGGTTTCGGTGAAGAAGTGAAACGCCGTATCATGCTGGGTACTTTCAGCCTTTCATCAGGTTACTACGATGCCTACTACAAGAAGGCTGGACAAGTTCGTACCCTCATCATCCAAGATTTCGAAAAAGTCTTTGCGGATTACGACTTGATTTTGGGACCAACTGCACCAAGCGTTGCCTATGACTTGGATTCACTCAACCACGATCCCGTTGCCATGTACTTGGCTGACCTTTTGACCATCCCAGTCAACTTAGCTGGTCTTCCAGGAATTTCTATTCCTGCTGGATTTGCTCAAGGTCTCCCAGTCGGTCTCCAATTGATTGGTCCTAAATACTCTGAGGAAACCATTTACCAAGTTGCTGCTGCCTTTGAAGCAACAACAGACTACCACAAACAACAACCCGTGATTTTTGGAGGTGACAACTAATGAACTTTGAAACAGTCATTGGACTTGAAGTCCACGTAGAGCTCAACACCAATTCAAAAATCTTCTCACCTACATCTGCCCACTTTGGAAATGACCAAAATGCCAACACTAACGTGATTGACTGGTCCTTCCCAGGAGTACTTCCAGTTCTCAATAAGGGTGTTGTCGATGCTGGTATCAAGGCAGCTCTTGCCCTCAACATGGACATCCACAAAAAGATGCACTTTGACCGCAAGAACTACTTCTACCCTGATAATCCAAAAGCCTACCAAATTTCTCAGTTTGATGAGCCAATTGGTTACAATGGTTGGATTGAAGTGGAGCTAGAAGATGGTACGACCAAGAAAATCGGTATTGAACGCGCCCACTTGGAAGAAGACGCTGGTAAAAACACCCACGGTACAGATGGCTACTCTTATGTTGACCTCAATCGTCAAGGGGTGCCATTGATTGAAATCGTATCTGAGGCCGACATGCGTTCCCCAGAAGAAGCCTATGCTTATCTAACAGCTCTCAAGGAAGTCATCCAGTACGCTGGCATTTCAGACGTTAAGATGGAAGAAGGTTCTATGCGTGTGGATGCTAACATCTCGCTTCGTCCTTATGGTCAAGAAAAATTCGGTACCAAGACTGAGTTGAAAAACCTCAACTCCTTCTCGAACGTTCGCAAGGGTCTTGAGTACGAAGTCCAACGTCAGGCTGAAATTCTTCGCTCAGGTGGTCAAATCCGCCAAGAAACACGCCGTTACGATGAAGCTAACAAGGCAACCATCCTCATGCGTGTCAAGGAAGGCGCTGCTGACTACCGCTACTTCCCAGAACCAGACCTACCCCTCTTTGAAATCTCAGATGAGTGGATTGAGGAAATGCGCACTGAATTGCCAGAGTTTCCAAAAGAACGCCGTGCACGCTACGTATCTGACCTTGGCTTGTCAGATTACGATGCTAGCCAGTTGACTGCAAACAAGGTCACTTCTGACTTCTTTGAGAAAGCTGTTGCCCTCGGTGGTGATGCTAAACAAGTCTCTAACTGGCTCCAAGGTGAAGTTGCTCAGTTCTTGAACGCCGAAGGTAAAACACTGGAACAAATCGAATTAACACCAGAAAACTTGGTAGAAATGATTGCCATCATCGAAGACGGTACCATCTCTTCTAAGATTGCCAAGAAAGTCTTTGTCCACCTGGCTAAAAATGGCGGTGGTGCGCGTGAATACGTGGAAAAAGCAGGCTTGGTGCAAATCTCTGATCCAGATGTTCTGATCCCAATCATCCACCAAGTCTTTGCGGATAATGAAGCAGCCGTTGCCGACTTCAAGTCAGGCAAACGCAACGCAGACAAGGCCTTCACAGGATTCCTTATGAAGGCAACCAAAGGCCAAGCCAACCCACAAGTTGCCCTTAAACTGCTTGCACAAGAATTGGCGAAGTTGAAAGAAAGTGAGTAATTCGCTAGTAGCCAGTCAGTAGTCTAGACAGCTACCTTTTCAATCATATAGTTAGGAGACACATGAAAAAGTTTTACACTCTTTTAATGACCTGTTTATTGCTTGCTTTTCTTGTCATGCCTCAAATCGTTGATGCGGGTGTCGGACATTCCAGAAGTGGAGGGAGCAGCCGTAGTAGCTCCAGAAGTAGTAGCCGCTCAAGTGGAGGTGGAAGTCGTTCTGGCGGCTCATCCTACCACTACTACCGCTCTGGATATGGCTCATCCTCTGACAGTTCTACTAGCTCTCCCTATCTAGGATTTATGTTCATATTAGTCGGAGGAATCATACTAGTTGTTATCGTCAAATCCTTGCAGAATAAGTCTGGAGATTCGAGTTCAACCTACACTAGTAATGATTCTCAAACGCTCCATCGTCGAGTTGAACACAACACACTGGCCATTAGTCGTGTGAAATACGGGGATCCGAACTTTGACGCGGAAGCTTTCACCTCTTGGGTTAAGGAAGTCTACCTTAAATTGCAGGTTGCCTGGACTGAAAAAAATTGGAACTCTGTCCGCGCTTTAGAAAGTACCAGCCTCTACTCTCAACATAGTACCCAACTTGAGGACCATATTCGAGCTAAAACAACCAATGTTTTAGAGAAAGTTTGTATCGAAAATGTTCGCATCAAGGAGTTCATTGAAAATCCTGACGGAAACGATACCTTAGTGGTGATTTTGTCATCTACCTTGCGGGACTATGTCATTGACGATGAGACTCGCCGTGTCCTTGAAGGAGACCCTAAAAAAGATCTCTTCACCGTGTATCAATTAAACTTTATCCGTCAACACGGTAGTCAAACGCAAGCAGTCAATCCAGACCAAGTTGTGAGCGACCACTGTCCAAACTGTGGTGCCCCTTTGAAAATCTCTGCAGTTAGCGAGTGCGACTACTGTGGTGCCAATCTCTCTCGCAGTCCAAACCAATGGGTACTCGATACCTATGATGTTGTGGATGAAGACGAGCTTTATAATTAGGAGGAATTATGGGATTTATACGTGCAGCCTTATCAGCAGGCTTAAATAGTTTTAATGATAGTAAATTCAAGGAAGCCATCGTCCTTCCAGACAATGTCTCTGGCGATGCCTTGGCCGTCAAGGGTCATTTACTCACTAAAGACCCCGATGGACGTTCTCGTCACAGCAATCAAAATACAGGCCTCTTGTCAGATGGCAGTGTAGTTATCGTTCCTCAAGGCTATACCGCTCTTTTGGTAAACAACGGTACCTTCCTTGGTGAAGTTCTCGAAGCTGGTAGCCACGAATGGCAAGCTGGTGATAATGCCTGGCTCCTTGAAAAAGGTGGTTTAAAGGGCACTTGGGAAAACTTTAAAAACCGTTTCTCTTTTGGTGGACAAGTCATCACCCAACAAGAAATCATCTTTATCCGCATGCAACCCATCGCGGGCAATAAGTTCGGCACACAAAATGCGGTCGAATACTTCAGCGAACGTTACCAACAACTGCTCAACATCCGTTTCTATGGCTTGTTTGATGTAAAAATATCAGACCCAGTCCTCTTCTACGTAAGTTCTGTTAGCCGTCAAATTACTGACGGACAGCCATTTACTATCCAGAATGTAGCTCAAGGAACGCTCCGTCAAAATATCGCACCGAAAATCGCGATTGCCATTGCCAAATACACCAACGAAAACAAGGTTGATATCTATAGCCTCAATGCTAATCAAGATACCTTTAACGAACTCGCTAAACAAGAGGTCAACAAGGTTTGGACAGGCCTCTACGGGATTGAAGCAACTAACATCTTGCTTGAAGACCTCAGCTACGACCAAGAAAGTCTTGATATCGTTCGCAAGCTTGATAGTGAGCTCGTGGCAATGAAGTACAACACGATTGAAATTGAAGAACGCCGTGCTCGCAACGAAGCACTTATTGCTGCAGCTGCCAACGAAGGGAATGGCAATGGGATGAACATGTTTATGGGCATGAATCTTGGCCAAACTCTTGGTGGTCAACTAAGCCAACAAGTCCAAAATCAAGCACCGGCTCAAAATACTGGACAAACTGCCAGCAAGAATTTTTATATCGAAGTCGATGGAAAATACGTCCTCGTCACCAAAGACGAAGATGGCAATATCGTACCAGTCAACTAATTAAGCTCCTTCTGACATTTGAGTAATGTTGTCTTTTATGGTACAATAAAGAGTAAATTATTTTATTAAAGAGGTAAAAACATGATTGAAGCAAGTAAATTAAAGGCTGGTATGACCTTTGAAACAGCTGACGGAAAATTGATCCGCGTTTTGGAAGCTAGCCACCACAAACCAGGTAAAGGAAACACCATCATGCGTATGAAATTGCGTGATGTCCGTACTGGTTCTACATTTGACACAAGCTACCGTCCAGAGGAAAAATTTGAACAAGCTATCATCGAGACTGTCCCAGCTCAATACTTGTACAAAATGGATGACACAGCCTACTTCATGAACACAGAAACTTACGACCAATACGAAATCCCTGTAGTCAACGTTGAAAACGAATTGCTTTACATCCTTGAAAACTCTGATGTGAAGATCCAATTCTACGGAACTGAAGTGATTGGTGTTACCGTTCCTACTACTGTCGAATTGACAGTTGCAGAAACTCAACCATCTATCAAAGGTGCTACTGTTACAGGTTCTGGTAAACCAGCAACGATGGAAACTGGACTTGTCGTAAACGTTCCAGACTTCATCGAAGCAGGACAAAAACTCGTTATCAACACTGCAGAAGGAACTTACGTTTCTCGTGCCTAATCTCTAGAAAGAGGTCATTCTATGGGAATTGAAGAACAACTTGGCGAAATTGTTATCGCCCCACGTGTACTTGAAAAAATCATTGCTATTGCTACTGCAAAAGTAGAGGGTGTTCACTCTTTTTCAAACAAATCAGTATCTGACACCCTTTCAAAACTTTCTCTTGGCCGTGGTGTTTATCTTAAAAACGTGGACGAAGAGCTTACAGCAGATATCTATCTCTACCTTGAGTACGGAGTAAAAGTTCCTAAGGTAGCGGTTGCTATCCAGAAAGCTGTTAAAGATGCCGTCCGCAATATGGCTGATGTAGAACTCGCTGCTATCAATATCCACGTTGCAGGTATCGTTCCAGATAAAACACCAAAACCAGAATTGAAAGATCTATTTGACGAGGACTTCCTCAATGACTAGTCCACTATTAGAATCTAGACGCCAACTCCGTAAATGCGCTTTTCAAGCTCTCATGAGCCTTGAATTCGGTACGGATGTCGAAACTGCTTGTCGTTTCGCCTATACTCATGATCGTGAAGATACGGATGTGCAACTTCCAGCCTTTTTGACAGAGCTAGTTTCTGGTGTTCAGGCTAAAAAGGAAGAACTAGACAAGCAAATCACTCAGCATTTAAAAGCAGGTTGGACCATCGAGCGGTTAACACTCGTAGAGAGAAACCTCCTTCGCTTGGGAGTCTTTGAAATCACTTCATTTGACACTCCACAGCTGGTTGCGGTTAATGAAGCTATCGAGCTTGCAAAGGACTTCTCAGATCAAAAATCTGCCCGTTTTATCAATGGACTGCTCAGTCAGTTTGTAACAGAAGAACAGTAAATAGAAAAAGTGTTTGACAATTATCAAACACTTTTTCTTTGCCTCCACTATCTTAAAAAGTGGTAATAGACATAATTATAAACAAAAATCCAGATGGGTTTTGCATAAATGAGAAAATTGAAAAAACTATGGCACAAGATGGTGATTTTTAGGTTCTTTGTCCACCGATATACTAGAGCAAAGAAAAGACCAACAAAACTATAAATAATCAAACTGATAGGATCGCGATGGGATAATACCAAGTGACTGAGACCAAAGATAAGAGCTGATAAGATAACATCCAGATAATACTTGGACTGGGGAAAGAAGGTATTCATAAAATACCCTCTATCAATTAGTTCCTCTGATATAGGTGCGACGACTACTGTTAAACTAAAACTGAGAACAGTTGATAGAAAAGTTGGTTGCCCATTGGAGTATAGAATCGAAAGAAGGTCTTGAAAGATATACTTGTTATCAACCAAATAGTGATACTGTATCTGAAAAGCATCCACCAATTGACGAACAAAATAAGTAGCCACTAGACCAAATACAAGGTAAAAGAATCTTGACTTCTTTGAGCTTTTTTTTAAAATATAGAGCATCTCTTTCTTTTTTAACCAAAAGACAAATAAGACTACAAGAACTAGTTCCCAAACAAGTGAAATGACAGAATAGCCATCTATCCCCCATCCCAAAAACTTAGTTAGATGCACAATCCCTAACTCTGGTAGATAAACCGATAGAAATACCAGTAAGATAAAGACTCCTAAATGCCCTAGTTTTTTCATACTTACCCCTTTAATTTATCAATAGCCAATACCAGAACCACGTCTAGTCGCATGAGTCAATATTGTACTCGAGTCAGTTGCAATGCTATAAGCATAAGGCCAACTCCAATTTATATCATCAACCAACCAAATCATGCCACCACCTGAGGCTTGTTCTAAGTCCTCAGTTGAAAGAGCTGTAAATGTTTCTGTACCTGTCATTGTAAGTACCTCCTTAAAATAAATTTTTGTAAGCTTACATCTACAGTATACATCTTTTTTGTCTATTTTACTGTCCATCTCCTCAACTGTCAATTTTTCGTCCTGAATTGCATTTTTCCATAAAAAATGAGACCTTTCTAGTCTCATTTAGTCATTCTTAGTATTTTCTAAAGCGTTGGTAACGTTCTTCAATAAGTTGGTCGAGTGGTAGTTCTTGCAACCTATCTAGTTCTGCACGCAATTCATTTTTAACGCAACCTAGCAGTTCTTTACTTGACAACCCTGCCTCTGAAATTACCTTGTCTACAATTCCCATTTCTAGAAGTTCGTGTGAAGTGATTTTCATCAACTCCGCCGCTTCCATAGCACGACTTCCATCCTTCCAAAGGATAGAAGCAAATCCTTCAGGGCTAAGTACTGCGTAGATTGAGTTTTCTAACATCCAGACACGGTTAGCTACGGCTAGAGCTAGGGCCCCACCAGATCCACCTTCACCGATAATAATCGCGATGATTGGAACCTTGAGATCACTCATTTCCATCAGGTTTCGGGCAATTGCTTCCCCTTGTCCACGTTCCTCGGCTCCCACACCTGGGTAAGCACCCGCCGTATTGATAAAGGTCACAACTGGACGGCCAAACTTTTCTGCCTGTTTCATCAGGCGCAAGGCCTTACGATAGCCTTCTGGATGTGGTTGCCCAAAATTTCGTTTGAGGTTATCATGAAGACTCTTCCCCTTTTGGATACCAACGACAGTTACTGCCTGTTCACCTAACCAGCCAATTCCACCAATGACCGCACCATCATCGCGGAAAGAGCGATCTCCATGCAATTCGATAAACTCGTCAAAGATTCCATTGGCAAAATCAAGTGCGGTCAAACGACTCTGCTCGCGTGCCTCCCTGACTATTTTTGCAATATTCATCCGCGACTTCCTCCATGCAATCTTACTAATTTAGCAATTGTTTCAGGCAATTCTCTCCGTTTGACAATTGCATCAACAAATCCATGTTCAAGCAGAAATTCTGCCTTTTGGAAGTCATCCGGCAAGGTCTCACGAACTGTATTTTCGATAACACGACGCCCAGCAAAACCAACCAAACTCTGTGGCTCCGCTAGGATAATATCCCCTTCCATAGCAAAAGAAGCGGTCACTCCACCTGTTGTCGGATCAGTTAAAATAGTTAGGTAAAAAAGTCCTGCCTTGGAATGACGTTGAACTGCCGCAGAAATTTTAGCCATCTGCATCAAGCTCATGATTCCTTCTTGCATACGGGCTCCACCAGAAGCTGTGAAGAGAACGACTGGCAAGTTTTCTACCGTTGCATACTCAAACAAGCGCGTGATTTTTTCACCCACAACGGTTCCCATAGAAGCCATGATAAAGTTTGAATCCATGATCCCAAGGGCAACTTTTTGTCTCTTAATGCTAGCTGTACCAGTCAGTACTGCTTCATCCAAACCTGTCTTTTCACGCATAGTAGCCAATTTTTTCTGGTAGCCAGGAAAGTTTAATGGATCTTGAGTTTCAATACCCGTAAACATCTCCACAAAGCTACCAGAATCAATCGTCAAATCCAAGCGTTCCTGAGCTGAAATACGGAAAGTATAGCTACAATGGGGACAAATTCGTTCGCTCCCAAGATCCTTTTGGTAAATGGTGTGTTTACAACCAGGACACTGGGAGAAGAGTTCATCCGGAACCTCAGGCTTGGCTTGTGGTTTCTGCCTTACGGAACGGTTAGGATTGATCCGAATATACTTATCCTTTTTACTAAATAGAGCCATAACTCCCCCTTTTAGTTCTCATACTCTTTGAAAGTCTATTCTTTTTCTTGGTATTTTGGCAAGAAAGTTTCCATCAAGAAGGAAGTATCGTAATCACCAGCGATAACTCGGCGGTCTGAAATCAGATCCAACTGGAAGTCTGCATTGGTTTGCACTCCTTCAATATCAAGTTCATAAAGTGCCCGTTGCATCTTCATTAAGGCATCAAAACGATTCTCCCCATGAACAATGATTTTGGCAATCATACTATCATAGTAAGGAGGAATGGTATAACCTGGATAAACCGCTGAGTCCACGCGCAAGCCAACTCCACCACTTGGTAGATAGAGATTGGTAATTTTACCTGGGCTTGGGGCAAAGTTAAATGCTGGATTTTCTGCATTGATCCGGCACTCGATAGCATGACCTCGTAGGACAATATCTTCTTGTTTGAAAGGTAAAGGTTGCCCAGCAGCAATGCGAATCTGCTCTTTCACGATATCAACACCTGAAACAAACTCTGTGACTGGGTGTTCAACTTGCACACGAGTATTCATTTCCATGAAGTAGAAATTGCCACTCGCTTCATCGAGAAGAAATTCAATCGTCCCTGCATTTTCATAACCTACAGACTCTGCTGCACGAACGGCTGCAGCACCAATTTCATGACGAAGGGTTTTGCCAATCGCAATGGACGGGCTTTCTTCTAAGACCTTTTGGTTATTCCGTTGGAGTGAACAATCCCGTTCACCAAGATGGACAACATGACCCTCTTGGTCCGCAAGAATCTGAACTTCGATATGACGAGCTGGATAAATCACACGTTCAAGATACATAGCGCCATTTCCAAAATTGGCCTTGGCTTCACTGGATGCTGTCTCAAAGGCTGCGACCAAGTCTTCTGCCTTTTCAACCTTACGAATCCCTTTTCCACCACCACCTGCCGATGCCTTAAGCATGACTGGATAGCCAATTTTTTCTGCAACTGCAAGCGCCTCTTCAGCCGTGTGAACTTCACCATCAGATCCTGGGATAACTGGAACCCCAGCCTTGATCATTTGCTCACGCGCATTGATCTTATCTCCCATGGTATCCATTACAGCCCCAGAAGGACCGATGAACTTAATCCCCACTTCATCACACATCGTGGCAAACTTGGAGTTTTCGCTAAGAAAACCAAAACCTGGGTGGATGGCTTCTGCTTCTGTCAAGACTGCAGCAGACAAAATAGCGTTGATATTGAGATAAGATTCTGTCGCCTTACCAGGTCCAATACAGATAGCTTCATCCGCTAGGAGTGTGTGAAGAGCTTCCTTATCAGCAGTTGAATAAACTGCCACGGTCGCAATGCCCAATTCACGCGCAGCTCGAATAATGCGAACCGCAATCTCACCACGGTTGGCAATTAAAATTTTACGAAACATGGAGAACCTCCTTAGTTTCCAATTGCAAAGGTAAGAGTACCACTCGCTGCAAGCTTACCATCTACTTCAGCCTTTGCTTCAACCACAGCAATTGTACCACGACGTTTAACAAAAGTAGCCGTCATGACTAATTGATCACCTGGTACAACTTGCTTCTTGAACTTAACCTTGTCCATGCCAGCATAGAAGACCAGTTTCCCTTTATTTTCAGGTTTGGACAATTCCAAGACACCAGCAGTCTGAGCCAAGGCTTCCATGATAAGAACACCTGGCATGACTGGGTATTGTGGAAAATGACCATTAAAGAAAGGTTCGTTGATGGTCACATTTTTAATGGCAACAATGGTATCCTCGCTCACTTCCAAGACACGATCCACTAGGAGCATGGGGTAGCGATGGGGTAGAGCTTCTTTGATTCCTTGAATATCGATCATTTGATGCGTACCAATCCTTTACCGAACTCAACCATTTCTTCATTTGAAACGAGAATTTCTGTCACCACACCATCTTTAGGTGCAGGAATTTCATTCATGACCTTCATGGCTTCGATGATCACCAAAGTCTGACCTTTTTTAACACTGTCTCCAACTGTGACAAAGGCAGGTTTATCTGGCCCAGCGGCCAAGTAAGCCACCCCTACAAGTGGGCTTTCAACAACATCACCCTCTGGAGCAACCGTCGTTTCAGCTGGTGCTGGAGCTTCTTCCACTGCACTCTCTACTGGAGCTGAAGGGGCAGAAACTACTGGACTTGCAGCTACTGCAGTTGGCACTGGAGCAACTTGAGCTGGTGCTTCAGAAGCCATTCTTACTTCATTCTTACTGAACTGCAATTCGTCCGTTCCGTTTTTATAAGAAAATTCTCTCAAACTTGATTGGTCAAATTGAGCCATCAAGTCCTTGATTTCATTTAAATTCATAATTATTTATTCTCCCAACGTTTGAAAGCCAGAACCGCATTGTGTCCACCAAAACCAAAAGTGTTTGAAATAGCATAAGGGATTTCTTGCTCCAAGCCTTGTCCATAAACGACATTGGCTTCGATATAGTCTGATAACTCACTTGTTCCAGCTGTCATTGGTACATAGTTATGACGCATGGCTTCGATGGTAGCGATGGCTTCTACTGCTCCTGCAGCACCAAGCAAGTGTCCTGTGAAGGACTTAGTTGAAGATACAGGTACTTCTTTACCAAGAACAGCTACGATCGCACCACTTTCTCCTTTTTCATTTGCAGGAGTTGAAGTTCCGTGGGCATTGACGTAAGCCACTTGCTCTGGAGAAATTTCTGCTTCTTCCAAAGCCAATTTCATAGCCTTAATCGCACCTTGACCTTCTGGATGAGGTGAAGTCATATGGTAAGCATCACAGGTATTTCCATAACCAACTACTTCAGCCAAGATAGTTGCACCACGTTTTTCAGCATGTTCAAGGCTTTCAAGAACCAACATTCCTGAACCTTCTCCCATCACAAATCCGTTACGATCTTTGTCAAATGGGATAGAAGCACGAGTTGGATCCTCTGTAGTTGATAGGGCGGTCAAAGCTTGGAAACCAGCGATAGCAAAAGGAGTGATAGATGATTCTGATCCACCAACTAACATGACATCTTGGAAACCAAACTTGATAGAGCGGAAGGCATCCCCAATGGCATCGTTTGATGAAGCACAGGCTGTATTGATTGATTTACAGATACCGTTTGCTCCAAAACGCATGGCAACATTTCCTGAAGCCATATTTGGCAAG
Source organism: Streptococcus oralis subsp. oralis (assembly GCF_002096445.1). Classification (GTDB taxonomy): domain Bacteria; phylum Bacillota; class Bacilli; order Lactobacillales; family Streptococcaceae; genus Streptococcus; species Streptococcus oralis_N. The sequence continues at coordinate 171,802 of NZ_NCUK01000013.1, read as the reverse complement.
GCTTTTGGAAGGGTCATTGGTTTAACGCGTTTTGGACCTTTTTCATGAAGACGGATAACCTGATCTTCGATTTCTTTAATTCCCCCAATACCAGAAGCTACGATAACACCAAAACGATCTTTATCGATTGCTTCTACATCAAGATTTGCATTTGTCACCGCTTCTTGAGCCGCATACAAGGCATACAAAGAATAGTTGTCAAAACGGTTGGTATCTTTTTTGACAAAGTATTTATCAAATGGGAAATCTTGAACTTCTGCCGCATTGTGCACAGCAAATTCGCTGTGGTCAAACTTAGTGATTTCTCCAATTCCAATCTTCCCAGTTTGCAAACTGTTCCAAAATTCTTCTGGAGTATTTCCGATAGGAGAGGTCAATCCGTAACCTGTTACTACAACTCGATTTAGTTTCATCTGTCTTACCTATATCTTTCCTTATTTTTTACATGCTAAGTCCGCCATCAACAGCGAGAACTTGTCCAGTCAAATAATCCTGTCCAGCCAGGAACACTGTAGCATCTGCGATATGTTCTGCTTGACCAAAATGTTTCATTGGGATTTGGGCCAATGTCGCTTCTTTGACCTTATCAGATAAAACAGCCGTCATATCTGATTCGATCATTCCTGGTGCAAGAGCATTTACGCGCACATTACGATTGGCAACTTCACGTGCTACTGACTTGGTAAAACCAATCAAACCTGCTTTAGAAGCTGCATAGTTGGCTTGTCCGATATTTCCCATCAAACCGACCACACTAGACATGTTGATAATCGCACCTTCACGTGCCTTGATCATCTGTTTCAATACTGCTTGCGTCATGTTGAAGGTACCTGTCAAGTTGATTTTAATCACTTTTTCAAAGTCTTCTTCTGTCATCTTGAGCATAAGCGTATCTTGAGTGATCCCAGCATTGTTGACCAAGACATCGATAGAACCGAGTTCTGCAATCGCTTGATCTACCATACGCTTGGCATCTGCAAAGTCTGAAACATCACCTGAGATCGGTACTACTTTGACACCATAGTTTGAAAACTCAGCCAGCAATTCTTCTGAGATTGCTCCGCGACTATTCAAAACTACATTAGCACCTAGTTGGGCAAATTTGTGAGCAATGGCAAGTCCGATACCACGACTTGAACCTGTTACAAAGACATTTTTGTTTGTAAGTTGCATTCTATCTCTCCTGTTTCCTGTTGTATTTTGTGGGAGAAGGGATCATTAGTTTCCTAACAAAGCATCCAAGCTTGCTTGGTCTTCAACGTTAGCTAGCTGAGCTGTTTTATCGATTTTTTTGACAAAACCTGATAGGACCTTACCAGGACCAATTTCAATAAAGTTGGTTACCCCAGCATCCTGCATCACAGCAATACTTTCATAAAAACGAACAGGTTCTTTGACCTGACGCGTCAAAAGCTCTTGGATTCGATCTTTTTCCATAACAGCAGCTTCCGTATTGCCGACTAGTGGGCAAGTAAAGTCAGAGAAACTCACTCCCTCCAGAGCTCCAGCTAGTTGCTGACTGGCTGGCTCTAAAAGTGCTGTATGGAAAGGACCAGATACATTTAAAGGAATCAATCGTTTTGCTCCTGCTTCCTGCAAGAGTTCAACTGCGCGGTCAACCGCAGCCACCTCGCCACCGATAACGATTTGGCTTGGGGTGTTGTAGTTAGCTGGAGTCACTACTCCAACTTTAGAGGCTGTTTCACAAACTTCCTCGATCACTTCAACTGAAGTATTAAGAACGGCAACCATCTTCCCAGAGCCTGCAGGTGCAGCCTCTTCCATATAAGCACCACGTTTAGCAACCAAGGCAACTGCAGCCTCAAAGTCCAAGGCACCACTTGCTACAAGAGCAGAATATTCCCCAAGAGACAATCCTGCTACCATATCCGGCTGGTAACCCTTTTCTTTTAATAGTCGGTAAATAGCAACCGAAGTCGCTAAAATAGCTGGTTGCGTATAGCGAGTCTGGTTTAACTTGGTTTCTTCCTTATCAATCAAGTCACGAAGGTCATAACCCAAAACCTGACTTGCTTGGTCAATTGTTTCCTTGACAATAGGATAGCGATCATAGAGATCACGCCCCATTCCTAGATACTGAGCACCTTGACCTGCAAATAGAAAGGCTGTTTTAGTCATTTCTTACAACTCCTGCCCAACGAGAGGCTTCTTCTTGAATTTTTTTGGCTGCGCCATAGTATAGATCTTTTAGGATTTCTTCGACAGTTTCCTCTTTAGAAACCAAACCAGCGATCTGACCTGCCATGACAGATCCACCTTCTACATCTCCATGGACAACGGCTTTAGCAAGAGCACCAGCTCCCATTTGTTCAAAGATTTCTAAATCTGGATTTTCTTGTTTAAAGGCATCTTTTTCAGCCTGCTCAAAGTCACGTGTCAACTGGTTTTTAATGGCACGAACAGCATGACCAAAGTGTTGAGCGGAAATAGTCGTATCGATATCACGCGCTTTTAAGATTTTTTCCTTGTATTTTGGATGGGCGTTGGATTCCTTAGCTACCACGAAACGCGTACCAACTTGAACGGCCTCAGCACCAAGCATAAAGCCTGCAGCGACACCTTCACCGTCCGCAATTCCTCCAGCTGCGATAACTGGAATTGAAACAGCTGCAGCAACTTGGCGAACCAAGGTCATCGTCGTTAATTTACCAATATGCCCACCGGCTTCCATTCCTTCTGCAATAACTGCATCTGCACCAATTTTTTCCATGCGTTTTGCCAAAGCAACACTCGGAACAACAGGAATAACTGTAATTCCTGCATCATGGAAACGAGTCATGTATTTACTTGGATTTCCTGCACCAGTTGTAACCACCTTGACCCCTTCTTCAATCACGAGATCAACGATGTCTTCTACAAAAGGTGACAAGAGCATGATGTTGACACCAAAAGGTTTGTCCGTAAGTGATTTGATTTTATCGATATTAGCCTTTACGACCTCTTTAGGTGCATTCCCACCGCCGATGATCCCTAGACCACCAGCTTTTGATACTGCACCAGCTAAGTCACCATCCGCAACCCAGGCCATTCCTCCTTGAAAAATAGGATAATCAATGTTCAATAATTCTGTAATACGTGTTTTCATAGTGCCTCCATCATTCCTTGCTTACGTAATAGTTCGATGAGTTTATCATTTGAGTTTCAAACTATTACCTAAACAAGAGGGAGTGGGTTTCCCCTACTCCTTCTAGTAATATGTTAATTATTTTGTTTGCTCTTCAACGTAGGCAACCAAGTCACCAACTGTTTTCAAGTTATCTTCTGCTTCGATTTGGATATCGAAAGCATCTTCGATTTCAGAGATTACTTGGAACAAGTCCAATGAATCTGCATCCAAATCATCAAAAGTAGATTCAAGTGTTACTTCTGATGCGTCTTTCCCAAGTTCTTCAACGATAATTTCTTGTACTTTTTCAAATACTGCCATGATAGGACTCCTTTAAAATATAAAAAATTTATAACTATGTGTTTACCACATGATTACCTAGATTGTAAGAATGAGTGTGCCCCATGTCAAACCTCCACCGAAGCCTGATAGGAGAATCGTCTGGCTACCATCTAAACGAATCTTGCCATTCTCCACACACTCTGAGAGCAAAATCGGGATACTTGCTGCACTGGTATTTCCATACTCCATCATATTGGCAGGAAGCTTGTCTCGGTCTACGCCGATCTTCTTAGCCATCTTATCCAAAATGCGGATATTTGCCTGATGAAGCAAGAGATAATCCAATTCCGATGCTGCGATTGGACCATTTTCAATGGTTTCTTTAATCGATCTAGCAACATCACGATTTGCAAAATCAAAAACTGCTCGTCCATCCATTTTCAAAAAAGCAGGAATTGCTTCTTGATCCGAGAAAGGAGAAGCCAAAGCCGTTTGACCATAGGTCAAACACTCGCTCCGAGAGCCATCTGTACAGAGACTTTCCACAAGGAAGTGCCGTGTTTCGCTCGCTTCCAAGAGAACCCCACCAGCTCCATCTCCAAAGAGAACAGCTGTTGAACGATCTGACCATTCAACTGCCTTGGATAAGGTTTCAGCCCCGATAACAATCCCTTTTTTTAACTGTCCAGAACTTAGAAACTTTTCAGCAGTTGAGAGAGCGAATACAAAGCCACTGCAAGCTGCTGTCAGATCAAAGGCGAAAGCTCTATGCGCTCCGATATTTGCCTGAACTCGAGCTGCTGTGGAAGGCATCATCGAGTCTGGGGTAATCGTCGCTACAATGATAAAATCAATCTGATCCGCTGTTAAGCTCCCTTTAGCCAACAAGCTCTTAGCTACTTCTGTCGCCAAGTCACTTGTAGACTCTGTTTTTGAAATATGTCTCTGTTTAATTCCTGTCCGACTTGAAATCCACTCATCGCTTGTGTCCATGATTTGGGCTAAGTCATGATTAGTGACCACTTGCTCTGGAACATAATGAGCAACCTGGCTTATCTTTGCAAAAGCCATTATTTCAAATCCTCCAAAAATTGATAAAGGTTCGTTAAACCTCTGCCCATGACTTCTTTTTCCTCAGGGCTCATGCCATCGATGATTTTTTCGACCATAGCCTTGTGGAACCGTTTATGAAGACGATGGACTAACCGACCTTTCTTGGTCAAATGCAGATAGACCACACGTCTATCCTGATCAGAACGAATACGCTCAATATAACCTTTTCTTTCCAGGTTATTCAAGCTAGTTGTAACCGTTCCAAGAGTTACCATCAGTTCCTTTGAAACCTTGCTTGGTGTTGCCTCTGGGAACTTCCCAATCACATCAATCGTGTGCATTTCTTTGATGGAGATGTCTTTGAATCGACTACCTCGTAAGCTAACCTCCTCGATCACAAGGACATTGTTGAAAATAGATGTTAGATAATCATTTACTTGTTGGTAGTCCAAATCGTTTCCCTCTCTCTAAAAAACTTTCACAATCAAAGCATTTGATAAAAGAAGTATATCAAACTTCAAAAAATTGTGCAAGTATTTTTTTACATTCCTGTAAATTTCGGTCTTCTTCTTTCAGAATGCGCTCGAACTCCTTCTTTAAAATCTTCAGTTAGAGATAACGATTCTTGTAGTTTCAATTCTAATTCAGCATAATTCTGCCAATCCTTAAATTGACTTTCCCAAACTAACTTTTTAATCGCTGCGTATGAGTTTGCTGAACCTCTTCTTAATTTTTTCAGAACTTGTTCTCTTGTTTTTTCTAATTTGTCAACTTCACAAACACGGTATACCACGCCCCATTCTAGCGCTTTTTCAGCAGTTAAGGCTTCACCTGTCATGGCAAGTTGTGCAGCCCGTGTTACCCCGATACTACGACTCAAGAGATGAATCCCACCAGCGTCTGGCGCCAAGCCTACTCCGACAAAGGCTTGGATAAATTTTGCCTTGTCAGTCGCCAAACAAAAATCAACTGCTACTGCCATATTTGCTGCGGCACCAGCGACCGCTCCATCTACCTCCATCAAAACAGGTTTAGGAATTTGCTTGATTTTAAAAGAAATTGTATTGACTAATTCTGCAATCTTATTCAAAGAAGGGATATCATCTTCATCTACTGCGCGTTTCATCTCAACCAAGTCTCCTCCAACTGAAAATACCTTCCCATTCGCATTAATCAAGATGAACTGCACAGCTTGATCCTGCTCTGCTAGGGTCAAAGCTTCTAAAATCTCCTCACACATTGGGATATGGAAACCATTTGCCACTTCGGGACGATTCAAAGTAATGATAGCAAGATCATCTATGATCTGATATAAGATATGATTCATAGCTTCTCCTTTTCTTTTGTAAGGCAATAAAATTGTTTTATCATCAAAGTATACCTTTTTTTGGATAAAGAGGCAAGGAAAAACTAAAGGAAAGTGTCTCAGCTGATTATTTACCCATCATTTATGAGTGTGAGTAAAATTTGACACCCTTGCTTTTAAACGGTTATCCCTTTTCAAAATAAGTTAGTGTTTTCTTCTATTATAATAGGAAGTTATTTTCTTCATTGAAAAATACCCCTCTTTCTGCTATAATCGTATAAAATACTTACTTGAGGAGTTCTTATGAAGGTTGTAAAATTTGGCGGAAGCTCGCTTGCCTCTGCTGGTCAGTTAGAAAAAGTTTTAAATATCGTTAAAAGTGATAAAGAACGTCGTTTTGTAGTCGTTTCTGCACCCGGAAAACGCAATGCTGAAGATACCAAGGTAACCGATGCCTTGATCAAATACTATCGCGACTATGTGGCTGGAAATGACATCAGTGCTAGCCAAAGCTGGATCATTGACCGTTATGCCGCTATGGTTAGTGAACTAGGGTTAAAACCTGCTGTTTTAGAAAAAATCTCTAAAAGTATTCGGGCCTTGGCAACTCTTCCTATAGAGGACAATGAATTTCTCTATGATACCTTCCTAGCGGCTGGAGAAAATAACAATGCCAAACTCATTGCAGCCTACTTTAACCAAAACGGCATCGATGCACGCTATGTTCACCCAAGAGAAGCTGGGATTGTTGTCACAAGTGAACCTGGAAACGCACGTATCATTCCATCTAGTTATGATAAGATTGAAGGCTTGGCTGATAGCAACGAAGTCCTTGTCATCCCTGGTTTCTTTGGTGTGACTAAGGAAAATCAAATCTGTACTTTTTCACGTGGTGGGTCAGATATCACAGGTTCTATCATTGCAGCAGGTGTTAAGGCTGATCTCTATGAGAACTTTACAGACGTAGATGGTATCTTTGCTGCCCATCCTGGTATTATCCACCAACCACATTCCATTCCTGAATTAACTTACCGTGAAATGCGTGAGTTGGCTTACGCTGGATTTTCAGTTCTTCATGACGAAGCCCTTCTACCCGCTTACCGCGGAAAAATTCCTCTTGTCATCAAGAATACCAACAACCCTGACCACCCAGGAACACGCATTGTTTTAGAACACAGTAGTGATAAATTCCCAGTAGTAGGGATTGCAGGTGACTCAGGATTCGTCAGCATCAACATGTCAAAATACCTCATGAACCGCGAAGTCGGGTTTGGTCGCAAGGTTCTGCAAATCCTTGAGGACCTCAACATCGGTTGGGAACACATGCCTACAGGTATCGACGATCTTTCAATCATCCTCCGCTCCCGTGAATTAACTCCTATCAAAGAAGAAGAAATTCTACGTCAACTCGTTCAAAAGGCTGAAGTAGACCATGCTGAAATCGAACATGACCTTTCCATCATTATGATTGTCGGAGAAAAGATGAAGAGCCATATCGGGGTAACTGCTACTGCAACACGTGCTTTGTCTGAGAATAAAATCAACATCCAGATGATGTCCCAAGGTTCAAGTGAGGTTTCCATCATGTTTGTTGTCAATAAAGAGCAAGAAAAGGCCGCTATCAAGGCTCTCTACCATGCCTTTTTCGATGAAAGTAAGGAAGACTAATCATGGCCCAATCACTCAATCAAGTCATTGACCTCCAAACTACTGGGACATCTTACCTCTCTATCTCTGGAAAAGTTGGAAAATTTCTAGTTGGGGATCAAGCCATAGAGTTTTATCCTGATGTCAATGTCGAACAATATATCCAAATCCCCTGGTCCAGCATTCAGCAAATCGGAGCCAACGTAAGTGGTCGCAAGATCAGCCGCCACTTTGAAGTCTTCACTGATCAAGGAAAATTCCTCTTTGCTTCAAAAGACTCTGGTGCTATCCTCAAAATTGCTCGGGAAAAATTAGGAAACGACAAGGTTGTGAAACTTCCGACTCTACTCCAGACCATTGGACAAAAACTTAAAAATCTATTTGCAAAAAAGTAGAAACTTTAGTATAATCATAGCAACGGATAAGTAAGTTATCTCCTTCTTTCAGAAAGTCTGCGGGTGCTGCGAGCAGATAGGAGGGATAGGTGAAATTCTACCGTTGTTCACAATTACATATATAATCAAGTGCACACCTGTGAAGTTGGATGGAACCGTGGCCTTGCCACTCCAACACTTTGTCAGGTGTGCTTTTTTTCATAAAGGAGTTCTTATGTTAGATATTAAACGTATTCGTACAGATTTTGATGCTGTTGCTGAAAAATTAGCTACACGTGGTGTAGATGCTGCTATCTTAAATGAGATGAAAGAAATCGATGCTAAACGTCGTGACATCTTGGTCAAGGTTGAAACGCTCAAAGCAGAACGTAACACAGTTTCTGCTGAGATTGCCCAAGCTAAGCGCAACAAGGAAAATGCCGATGACAAGATTGCTGCGATGCAAACCCTATCTGCTGAAGTCAAAGCCTTGGATGCTGAATTGGCGGACATCGATGCTAAATTAACAGAATTTACCACTACTCTTCCAAACATCCCTGCTGACAGCGTTCCTGTTGGGGCTGACGAAGATGACAATGTGGAAGTTCGCCGTTGGGGTACTCCACGCGAGTTTGACTTCGAGCCAAAAGCTCACTGGGATCTTGGTGAAGACCTTGGTATCCTTGACTGGGAACGCGGTGGTAAGGTAACAGGAGCTCGCTTCCTCTTCTATAAAGGACTCGGTGCTCGTTTGGAACGTGCTATCTACAACTTTATGTTGGATGAGCACGGTAAAGAAGGCTATACGGAAGTTATCACACCATACATGGTTAACCATGACTCTATGTTTGGTACTGGGCAATATCCAAAATTCAAGGAAGATACTTTTGAATTGAAAGACACTAATTATGTCCTCATTCCTACAGCTGAAGTGCCTCTTACAAACTACTATCGTGATGAAATCCTTGACGGTAAAGATCTACCAATCTACTTTACCGCTATGAGTCCATCTTTCCGTTCTGAGGCTGGTTCAGCTGGTCGTGATACACGTGGCTTGATTCGTTTGCACCAATTCCACAAGGTTGAAATGGTCAAATTTGCCAAACCAGAAGAATCTTACGAAGAATTGGAAAAGATGACAGCCAACGCTGAAAATATTCTTCAAAAACTCAACCTTCCATACCGTGTCGTTGCCCTCTCTACTGGGGACATGGGCTTCTCAGCTGCTAAGACTTACGACTTGGAAGTTTGGATTCCAGCGCAAAATACCTATCGTGAAATCTCAAGCTGTTCAAATACAGAAGATTTTCAAGCTCGTCGTGCTCAAATTCGCTACCGTGATGAAGCAGATGATAAGGTGAAACTCCTTCACACCTTGAACGGTTCTGGACTTGCTGTTGGACGTACCGTTGCTGCTATTCTTGAAAACTATCAAAACGAAGATGGTTCTGTTACTATTCCTGAAGTCCTTCGTCCATACATGGGTGGAGCTGAAGTTATCAAACCATAAAAAAGGCCTAGCTATTTCTAGCTAGACCTTTTTTCGTAACCAAATCAGATAAGCACCCAAGACAAAGAATAAAATAGTGAGGCAAATAACGGTTTCAGCCAATACCAGATAATCCAGAAATGGAAGTTTCAAAATTCCCTGAGCCATCTTGAGCGAAGTAGCTGTGATAATGGTTGGAAAGGTGAGGGCTGAGAAGGCTGGTTGAAAGCCTTGTTTTAAAATATTGGGCAGGCGAGTCAACACAAAGAAAAAGAAGGACTGAGATGCCAAAATCATGACAATCAAGAGCCAAGTCGGTAAACTTGCTCCTCCAACTCGAACCAGAGAAGCCAAGAGTAGGGAAAAGGGAGCACAGTATATTCCTTCCTGTCCAAGCAAGGCTACTGGGAGTGGATCTTTCTTTAAATCACTATAAATAAGAGGATAGAGATAGAAGGTCAAGACAAAACCAAAACTCAAGGTCGCATAGGCAATTTCAATGATACCGACAAGAGGATAGGTCAAGGCTGCTACTGCTATCCCCACATAGAGTACCGTCCAGCTAGGAGTCGCATTGACCCTCCGACCTGGACAGGCAAATTTGATGGTAAAAGTAGCAATCAAAGCCAAATCCAAGAGAAATGAAAACCACCAGATCCCTTGTGCTACTATAGGAAGAGCAGGGAATACGCGAAAGACATAGGTCGATAAAATCATCCCAGCCATGGGAAAAGTGGCCATCCCAGATAAAAGAGGGGGCTTGGTCAATTCTTTCCTGGTTTCTTCCCAATTAAAAAGATGAAGAATCAGAAAGAAAATCCACAAAACTAAACCAATCAGACTCAATAAATGCGACAGAACTGGCCAAGTATCTGCAATCAGGTTTCCTGCACCTGCTAAACCTAATAAACAGCCAGAGAATACTAAGGGGAGCTTTTTCATCCGAGCCTCCAATAATCATGTTATTATTAGTATAGCATAAAAGCGCTTAAAATAGCATAGAAAAATGAAGACTGGATTGCTCAGTCTTCATTTTTTCTTTCTGATTCGAACTAGGCATAAGGTTGTAATTCTGGGTTAATAGGCGTATTGGCTAGGTTGTTGGCATAATTGCAAAGGCTGGCTAGGCTGACGCCCAGAACCACATCCAAGGCATTTTGCTGGGTATAGCCGACTTCTAAAAATTCACTAAGCGCTTCATCGCCTACACGACCCTTGGTATTGATGACTGCCAAGATAAACTTGGCCAGAGTATCTAGCTTAGGATCTGACTCGATTGGAGTGCGATTGCGAAGAGCTTGGAGAAGATCATCATTCATCTGGATTTGTTTGATCGAAAAGGCGGTGTGACCTGCGACACAGAAGGCACATCCATTGGTTACGGCTGCTGTGATTTGTACTACTTCGCGTTCCACTGGTGTCAGGCTATTGCGACGGTTGATAGCTCCGACAGTTCGGTAGGCTTCAAGCGCGGTTGGGGCATTGGCCAAGAGACCGATTAGGTTGGGAATATAGCCATTGTTATCTTTTTGTACTGTTTCAAGAACTTCTTTCACTTCTGCTGGTGCTGATTCTACTGTGTGGATGGTAAATGTTGTCATAAGAAACCTCTTTTCATTTTATTGTCATTTAGTCTATCATAGAATTTCACCCTTGGATAATATATATTTTCAATCGCCTTGATAGAAAATGTCTATGAAATGAAAAAAATCACACTAAAAGTGTGATTGGGTTAGTGTTTAAAATACTTTCTGGTTTCGGAAATAACGACTGGCGACAAGACCAAGAGAGCAATCAAGTTTGGTAAAGCCATCAAGGCATTGACGATGTCTGCGATAATCCAGACCATATCCAACTCAATAAATACTCCCAACAAGACCATGACTACAAAGACTACACGATAGAGCCAGATAAAACGAACACCGAAGAGAAACTCAAAACAGCGCTCTCCGTAATAGTTCCATCCGAGAATCGTCGTAAAGGCAAAGAGTACAAGGAAGATGGTCAAGAGGGCAGGTCCAAAGTGTGAAAAAACTGTTGAAAAGGCTGACTGGGTCAAGGCAACTCCATTCAAATCACCACTCCAAACCCCAGTTACCAAGATTGTTAAACCAGTCAATGTACAGATAATAAGGGTATCAATAAAGGTTCCTGTCATGGAAATCAAGCCTTGCTCGACAGGCTCATTTGTCTTAGCTGCAGCCGCTGCAATGGGAGCAGAACCAAGACCAGATTCATTAGAAAAGACTCCCCGCGCCACACCATTTTGGATAGCCATCCGAATGCTGGCACCTGCAAAACCGCCTACCGCAGCAGCTGGACTAAAGGCTGAAGTAAAAATCAGGGCAAGTGTGGCTGGGATTTTTTCGATATTAAAGAGAATAACTGTAAGAGTCCCTAAAATATAGACAATAGCCATAAAAGGAACAACTGCTGTCGAAACTTTTGATATGGATTTGAGTCCACCAAAGACGGCAATACCCACCAAAATGGATAAAATCAGAGCCGTGATAGCTGGATCAATTTGGGCTGTATTTTGGATAGATTCTGTAATTGAATTGACCTGGGTAAAGGTACCAATCCCCAGAAGGGCAACCAATACACCCGCTAGGGCAAAGAAGATAGCAAGTGGACGCCACTTTTCTCCCATCCCCAAAAGGATGTAATGCATGGGGCCTCCAGCTACAGCTCCATTTGCATCCTTTGTGCGGTATTTGATGGCAAGTAAGCCTTCGGCATACTTGGTCGCCATCCCAAAAAAGGCTGCCATCCACATCCAAAAGAGGGCCCCTGGTCCTCCAACCTTAATGGCTGTTGCGACCCCGATGATATTTCCCGTACCAACGGTGGCGGCTAGAGCCGTACAGAGAGCAGAAAAGCTCGACACATCGCCATGCCCCTTATCCTTGGTAAAGATCAACTGAAAGGCTTTAGGAAGACGAGCCACCTGCAAAAGGCCTAGTCGGATGGTCAAATAGATACCCGTTCCGACCAACAAGATCAAGAGGGGAGGCCCCCAAACGAAAGCATCAAGCGCTTTTAGCAATTCTAACATATCCTTCTCCTATCTTTCAACCCCAAAAGAAAGAGCACATGCAAGATACATGTACTCTGGAATGCTTAGATAAATGCCAAAAAGCGGTCTATCCTAGCTCTGTCCTTTTACCTGAGAGTTTGAGCAGTTACCTGCCTTGCCCCTTCGGTGCCTTTACGGTCTCTCCAGAGTTCCGTCCATTTACAGTCATGGAAAACAAACCTTTCTCCACTTCTATTAAACTTCATTCGGTGTTGGTATTTTATTTTTTATTATTCTACAAGAAAAGTTAGCCTTTGTCAATATTTTCTATGAAAATTTTTGACCTTTCATTTCTTTTTTCAGAAAGGTTGACTCCTTCTTCTCTCTATCCTTTAAAGGTCACAATGGTTGCGCCACTACCGCCAGCATTCTGTGGAGCATAGCCGAAACTCTTGACATGCTTGTTTCTTTGCAGGTATTTGGTGACGCCCTCACGGATGACTCCCGTACCGATACCATGGATAATGTCGACTTGCGCCATGTTATTGAGCAGGGCTTGGTCGATAAAGGCGTCCAGCTCATTCATGGCCTCTTCGTACCGTTTGCCTCGGAGATCCAGTCTGGCTTGCGGACCACGACCAGAAGCACGTTTGACGACATTGACTTGTTTTTTCTTGACTGGGGCTTCTTGTTGGGCTTGAACAAGGTCAAATTCTTTCTCTTCCAAGGTCATCTTGATCAAGCCAACTTGGGCTTCCCAGCGACCATCCTTAAGCTGATTGGTCAGGGTTCCACGTTGACCATAACTGAGAACAATGATATCATCCCCAACCTTTGGAGCTCGTTTTTTCTTGGCCTTTTGAAGGACCTTGTTTTTAGACAAGTCGACTTTTTCAGGAGCCAGTTTTTTCAGTTCAGCCTTGGCTTCAATGATTTCGTGGGGTTTGAGTTGAGACTTGCTGTGAAGATTCTTGAGAATCTGGTCACTCTCATTTAGAGCGAGTTCCACAATCTCGGCAGCTTGTTCACGCGCCTTGTTGAGCTCAGTTTCCTTTTCACGATTGAGCTCGTTATAGAGTTTTTTGAGTGCTCGGTTCATCTTGAGGTTTTCTTGCTCCACCTCACGAATATTGTCCAAGCGTTTGCGACTTTCAAGCGTTTGCTCTTCCAATTGTTCAATGATACGGTTGACATCATTATCTTGATTAACCTGCTGGCTGGCATCTCCTACGATGACATCTGACAAGCCCAGGCGTTTGGCAATTTCAAAGGCATTGCTTCGACCAGGAACTCCCTGCATAAAGCGATAGGTCGGACGCAGGCTGGCTGTGTCAAACTCCATGCTGGCATTTTGCACAAAGGCAGTCTCGATACCATAAGCCTTGAGTTCTGGATAGTGGGTCGTAGCCATAGTCTTAACCTGACGCAGACGAAGATCCTCCAGAATAGCCATAGCAAGTGCTGCTCCTTCCTGCGGATCGGTCCCAGCCCCGAGCTCATCTAGCAATAAGAGCGAGTTCTGATTGACCTTGCCAAGAATATCTACGATATTGGTCATATGGCTGGAGAAGGTAGACAAACTCTGCTCAATAGACTGCTCATCCCCAATATCCGCGAAGATTTCCTCGAAAACACCGACACGACTTCCCTTATCAGCTAAGATGGGCAAGCCTGACTGGGCCATGAGTTGAGTCAAGCCCAGGGTTTTGAGCATGATGGTCTTCCCACCAGTATTGGGACCTGTAATGACAATGGCCGTTAATTCCTTACCAAAGTGTACATCATTTGCAACAGCATTTTTGACCAAAGGATGGCGAACATGAAGGAGTTGAATCTCTTGATTCTCTGAAAGTTGAGGAACGACTGCTTGTCTTTCTTGAATGAAACGCACCTTGGCACGAATCAAGTCTAAATGGCCGATGATCCAAGCGTCATTAGCAATCTCTGCAGCATGAGGGCGGACCCGTTCTGAGAGCTCCTGCAGGATGCGAATCATCTCATAGCGTTCATCAGCTCGCAGACTAGCGATTTCTTCGCTCAGCTTGACCACCTCCCGTGGCTCGATATAGACCGTATTACCACTAGCAGAGATGTCATGGACAACACCTGCAATCTTATTGCGATAGGTGTTCTTGACTGGTAAGACTTGACGGCCATTTCTGCTAGCAATTATGCCTTCCGTCAACATCTGCGCTTTTTGCTTGAGCAAGTCTTGCAAGACATCTCGAACTTGACTCTCGCTATCATGGATTTTCCGACGGATGCGTGCTAGCTCTTCACTGGCGAAATTTTCGATAAATCCTGCATCATTTAGGGCTTGAAGACTCCCTTGCAAGTGTGGAAAATCATGTAGTTTTTCAAACCATCTCGCCAACTGCTCCAAGCGTACGTTTTCGAGATTGGTATAAAAGCCTTGCAACTCTCTGCTAGCCAGCAAGACCCGTTTGAGGAGCAGGAACTCCTCAATATTGAGGTCCGCTCCCATCTCCAGACGCTTGCAGACAGCTGAAATCTCACGTGTCGCTAGGATGGTAAAGTGGGGTTGCTCCACAAATAGGGCTTGCATTTCCTCCATCTCTGTAAAGGCTTGTTTGATCTTATCCACCTTGGCAGTTGGGGCCAAGCCTTTTAGCTCCTCTAGTCCTTGTTCTGTCAGGAGATGAGGTTCAAACAAGGCCTTGATTTTATTAAATTCTAAGGTTTCTAGTATTTTTGTATTCATATTCTTTCCTTGTATGCTGGTTTACAAGATTATAGCAACTAGAGGTTTTGACTTAGTCGTCCAATCTGTAAACAAAGGGCTAGGAAAAATCCCGCCCTTTTTATCCGATTAAATTTGTCACCCAGAGTTGTTTGATAAGGTTTGTCGTAAAAGGGACACTTTGGATGATGTGTTTGGCTACTGTACTTTTTTCGAGTGAATTTTGAATGACTGCCAGAGGCACTGTTGCAAGGATGGTCAAAGCCATTTGCAAGACAAATAAGGTTACCAATAGAGACAAAAGGCCTGATCCGATACGCAACCATTTGACATCAAGCTTTTTAGTTGGAATCAAGTGCAGGAACAAACCGATAAAACGTCCGATAGTGTAGCAAATCCCAAAAACTAAAAGGTAGGCTAGGCCCGCATAAAAGACCTTGTCTAGGTGAAACAGCTGGTCTGAAGGGAAGAAAAAGGTGCCCTGTCCTTCCTGAGGATTGGCATAAGGGACAAGCAAGTGAAAGTGGTCACCCAGTGATTTATAAAACTGTCCCGCAACAAAGGCTGAAATCACTGCCACGAGGAAATAATAAACTTGCAGGACCAAACCTCTACGGTAGCCGATGTAAAAGCCCCAAGCCAGAACCAATAAGAGTAGGATTGAAATCATAGGGAATCCTCAATCTTGCTCTGTTCTTGTTTGACAGCAATTAACTTGTGGCGGAGTTCTAACAACTCTTGCTCCTTGTCATCAAATTCAATTTCACGATTGAGCTGTGTAGAAAGACAGTTGACCGCCAAAAGAAGCGCAATGGTCTCATCATCCGCCCCAGGCATTTGTTCTTTAATTGCTTGGTATTTTTCAGTCGCAACCTTGGCAATTTCCTCCATAAAGAGGTTGTCATGCTCGGTTGTCAAGGTTAATGTCTTTTTCCCGAATGTAAACTTATATCGATTTAGATTTGCCATAAAATTCACCTCACGATATTATACCAAATTTCGCTAACTTTGTCAGTTTTTACCAATTCTCCTGCTTTTGTGGTACAATAGAGACTATGGCAAGTATCACACTCACACCAAGTGAACAGGAAATTCAGAGCTTTTTAAGTCAGTATCAGAAGGCTCTCAGTCCTAGTAAAAATCCTTATATTCGCTATTTTTTGAGACTGCCTCAGGCAACGGTTTCCATCTATACTTCTGGAAAAGTTCTCCTGCAGGGCGAAGCTGCTGAGCAATACGCTAGTTTCTTTGGTTATCAAGTTCAACAAGAAAACAGTGGACAAGATTTCCCTATAATTGGGACTGATGAGGTGGGAAATGGTTCCTACTTTGGCGGACTAGCTGTCGTGGCTTCCTTCGTGACACCTGACCAGCATGACTTCCTACGAAAACTCGGCGTGGGAGATTCCAAGACTCTGACCGACCAAAAGATTCGTCAGATTGCCCCTATCCTCAAGGAAAAGATTCCACATCAAGCGCTCCTTCTTTCACCGAGCAAGTACAACGAAGTCATCGGAGAGCGTTACAATGCTGTTTCTGTAAAGGTTGCTCTTCACAACCAAGCTATCTTTCTCCTTCTAAAAAAAGGAGTCCAGCCAGAGAAAATCGTGATTGATGCTTTTACAAGCCCAAAAAACTATGACAAGTACTTGGCGCAAGAAGCCAACCGTTTTCCAAACAAGATCACTTTGGAAGAAAAAGCTGAGGGAAAATACCTGGCTGTTGCAGTTAGCTCCATCATTGCGCGGGATCTCTTCCTCGAAAACTTGGAAAATCTTGGACGAGAACTAGGCTATCAACTGCCAAGTGGCGCTGGAACTGCATCTGATAAGGTTGCCAGTAAAATCCTTCAAGCCTATGGAATGAAAGGACTTCATTTCTGCGCCAAACTTCACTTTAAAAACACTGAAAAAGCCAAAGCACTTCTAGAAAGGTAAATTATGAATTCGTTTAAAACATTTCTAAAAGAATGGGGAGTTTTCTTCCTGATTATCGCACTGGTAGGTCTTAGTCGTATCTTTCTTTGGAGCAATGTCCGTGTAGAAGGACACTCTATGGACCCTACCCTAGCCGACGGAGAAGTTCTCTTCGTTGTTAAACACCTCCCAATTGACCGCTTCGACATCGTGGTTGCGCATGAGGAAGACGGAAATAAAGACATTGTCAAAAGGGTTATCGGCATGCCTGGAGATACCATCCGCTACGAAAATGACAAACTCTTTATCAACGATAAAGAAACGGATGAACCCTACCTAGCTGAATACCTCAACTTGTTCAAAACAGAAAAGTTGCAAAATACCTATACTGGCAAAGGATTTGAAGGCAATAAGGGAGTTTACTTTAGAGAACTTGCTCAAAAAGCACAAGCCTTTACGGTCGATGTCAATTCCAATACCAGCTTCAGCTTTACTGTCCCTCAAGGCGAGTACCTTCTCCTTGGTGATGATCGTCTAGTCTCTAGCGACAGCCGCCATGTTGGTACCTTCAAGGCCAGCGAAATCAAAGGCGAAGCAAAATTCCGTTTCTGGCCACTTAACCGTATCGGAACTTTTTAAGATAAGGAAGAGGCCGAGAATGCTAAGTCTCAGTCTCTTTTTCTATTGCGAGAAGAAGACCTTTTAGTCTCCTAGCTTGTTGAAAGAAGCTAAGGGTACGACTCTCACGAACTCATGTAAAGGAAACCTATGGAAGTTTATTTTTCAGGCACCATTGAATGGATTATTTTTGAAAATCCCAGTAATTTTTATCGTATTCTCCTCCTAGATATCGAAGATACCAATGCGGAGGACTTTGACGATTTTGAAATCATCGTCACCGGAACCATGGCAGACGTGATTGAGGGTGAAGACTACACTTTTTGGGGGCAAATCGTTCAGCACTCCAAGTATGGTGAACAGCTACAGATCAGTCGTTATGAGCGGGCAAAACCCACTAGCAAGGGCCTTATCAAGTACTTTTCTAGCAGTCATTTCAAGGGAATTGGTCTCAAAACTGCTCAGAAAATCGTCGATAGCTATGGTGAAAATACCATTGACGAAATTCTGGAACATCCTGAAAAGCTAGAAGGCATCTCAGGACTCTCTGCCAAAAATCGCGAGGCTTTCCTCTCTACCCTCCGTCTCAACTACGGGACAGAGATGGTCTTAGCTAAACTAGCTAACTACGGCATTCCCAATAAACTGGCCTTTCAGATTCAAGACTTTTACAAGGAAGAAACGCTGGATATTGTCGAAAACTATCCCTACCAACTGGTTGAGGATATCAAGGGCTTGGGTTTTACCATTGCTGACCAATTGGCTGCCGAACTAGGCATCGAAAGTCAAGCTCCTGAACGCTTCCGTGCTGGCCTTGTCCACAGTCTTTTTCAGGGATGTATGGATACAGGCGATACCTATATGGAAGCCCGAGATTTGCTGGAACAAACCCTGACTCTCCTAGAGTCTTCCCGTCCCGTGGAACTCGATCCCAGCCAAGTTGCTCAGGAATTATCTCATTTGATTGAAGAAGACAAGGTTCAGCAGATTGATACCAAAATCTTTGATAACAGCCTCTTTTTCGCTGAGGAAGGCATTCGCAGTCACTTGGTTCGTATCCTTGAAAAAGAAAAGCAGAAAAGTCAGGATCTAGAAACCATTCACAAGCATATCGCTAGTGTTGAGGAAGAACTGGGTATCCAATACGATAGCATCCAAAAACAGGCCATCTGCGACGCTGTCCAGAACAAGGTCTTTATCCTAACAGGTGGACCTGGTACTGGTAAGACGACTGTTATCAATGGAATTATCGCTGTTTATGCACTTTTAGAAGGACTTGACCTCAGGAAGAAAAGCAACCTGCCGATTCTTCTCGCTGCTCCAACTGGTCGAGCGGCTCGGCGCATGAATGAATTAACAGGTTTGCCTAGCGCGACCATACACCGCCATTTGGGGATGACGGGAGACGATGATACCAGTCATCTAGAAGATTATCTGGATGCCGACTTCATCATCGTGGATGAGTTTTCTATGGTGGACACTTGGCTAGCTAACCAACTCTTCTCCAACATCTCTTCTAACAGTAAAATTCTCATCGTAGGAGATAGCGACCAGCTACCGTCTGTTAGTCCCGGACAAGTCCTAGCTGACCTGCTCCAGATACCCCTGATTCCGCAGACGCGCTTGGAACGGATTTACCGTCAGAGTGAAGAATCAACTATCGTCACCTTGGCTAGTCAGATTCGACAAGGCATCTTGCCAGCTGACTTTACTCAGAAAAAAGCTGACCGCTCCTACTTTGAAATCGCTAGTGGCCATATCCCAGCTACGATTGAGAAAATTCTTGGTGCTGCCCTCAGAAGTGGCATTCCGGCTCGAGATATTCAGGTGCTAGCGCCTATGTATCGAGGAACTGCTGGTATTGACGCCATCAACCAACTCATGCAAGACCTGCTCAATCCTCAGCAAAAGGGGCAAGTTAGCTTTGAAGCAACTCAGTGTCACTATCGAACAGGGGACAAGGTCATTCACCTAGTCAACGATGCCGAAGTCAATGTCTTTAACGGAGACCTAGGCTACATCACAGACCTGATTCCTGGAAAATACACCGAGTCCAAACAAGACGAGATTGTCATTGATTTTGATGGCAATGAGGTCATCTACCCACGTAACGAATGGTACAAGATTCGACTAGCCTATGCCATGAGTATCCATAAGTCTCAGGGAAGTGAGTTTCCCGTTGTCATCCTGCCCATCACCAGTGCTAGCAAGCGCATGCTAGAGCGAAATCTCATCTACACAGCTATCACACGGGCCAAGAGCAAGCTCATCCTTCTTGGCGAGTTACAGGCCTTTGACTATGCAATCAAACATATTGGAACTGCTCGCAAGACCTATCTGATTGAGCGTTTCAGTGATTTAATTGAAACTAATATTGAAGAAAGCAAACAAGCCTTCTCTGAAACTGCCACAGCAAGTGACTCTGAACAATCCTACATCCTCACCGAGGAAAACTGGTCTAGCATCCCAGCTATGATTGGAATTACAGACGCAGACCTCAAAGAGATTTTTGGAAAATAGACAAGCAGAAAGCCCACCTAGTCAGGTGGGCTTTTTCTCTTTTAAGATTATTTTACTGTTGCAGTGCTTGTGATCAATTCAACAGCTTTTTTGATAGTGATATCGTGTTTCAACATGTCAGCTGAAAGCAAGTTTTGAACTTGGGCCACTTCCATGTTGTAATCTGCAGCCAATTGCTCGATTTCTTTTTGGATTTCTTCTTCTGAAGCGTCAAATCCTTCAGCTTTGGCAACTGCTTCGATAACAAGGTTAGTCTTCGTACGTGACTCAGCTTCTGCTTCGTATTGTTTGTGAAGGTCTTCTTGAGTAGTTCCAGTGATTTGGAAGTACATGTCAGGGTTGATCCCTTGGCGTTGCAAGTTTCCAAGGAATTCATTTACTGAACGGTGAACTTCTTCGTGGATCATTTCTTCTGGAAGTTCTACGATTTCAGCGTTTTCTACAGCTTTATCAATTGCTGCACCTTCAACGGCATCTTTGTATGCTTCTTCTTTCGCAGCAGTCAATTCTTTGCGGTATTTTTCTTTCAATTCGTCAAGAGTTTCCACTTCTTCGTCGATATCTTTTGCAAGTTCATCGTCAAGATCTGGAACTTCTTTTGCTTTTACTTCGTGAATAGTTGTTACGAATTTAGCTTCTTTACCTGCAAGGTCTTCTGCTTGGTAGTCTTCTGGGAATGTTACAACAACATCAACAGTTTCACCAGCTGAGTGTCCTACCAATTGGTCTTCAAAACCAGGGATGAATTGACCTGATCCAAGTCCAAGTGAGAAGTTTTCACCTTTTCCACCGTCAAATTCAACACCGTCGATAGAACCAACGAAGTCGATGACAACAGTGTCGCCATTTTCAGCAGCGCCTTCTTTGATAACCAATTCAGCCAAGTTGTTGCGTTCGCGTTCGATACGTTCTTCAACGTCAGCGTCAGTTACTTCTTTTTCTACATCAACTGATACTTCAAGGTTTTTGTAGTCACCCAATTTTACTTCAGGTTTTGTCACGACTTCAGCAGTGATAACCCAGTCTTGACCTTTTTCCATTGAAGTTACGTCAATTTTTGGTTGCGCAACGACTTCAAGACCAGCTTCTTTTACTGCAGCTTCATAAGCGTTTGGCAAAAGTGCGTTCATTGCATCTTGATAAAGAGCTTCTTCACCAAATTTTTGGTCGAAGATAGGGCGTGGAAGGTGACCTTTACGGAAACCAGGAACGTTAAGAGTTTTCTTTACTGAGTTAAATACACGGTCCAATTCTGGTTTGATTTGGTCTTGAGAGATTGTGAAAGTCAAGACACCACGGTTTGTTTCTTTGTTTTCAAATGATACAGACATTCTGTCATTTCTCCTTAAAATTTTTAATACAGTCCATTATACCATATAATAGCGACTTTTTTCAAGTAATGAATGCGCTTTTCAATAGTGCTAGAGGTACTTGCTCGCTTCCCTGATACTAAGTTCAGCCATTCTTTTCTTATTTTTTTCAATAAAACGTGCTACCCATTCGGGATTGGTTTTAGAGTAGTCTCTTAGAGCCCAGCCGATGGCTTTGTTGATAAAAAATTCTGTCTGGTCCAGATTGTTGAGCAGGATCTTTTCCATCAGTTGGACATTTGTTTTCTCTTTTCTTAACAACTGGTGGTCAATAGCCACACGTCTCAACCAGATATTGTCTGACATGCTCCATTTTAAAAGCACATCTTCAAATTCCGGATGGTTAGCTACCAAACTTCCTACTACTCGATCTAGGATATCTACCGTGTCCCACCAAGACTTGGTCACGACCAGACGCTCAAGCTCAGGCAAATCGTCCTTCGTTAGATAAGACTGCATGGCTTTCAAATAGTTTGCAGCCACATACTGGTATTCTCTAGCATCCTTTTCCCAGCAAGTGTCTACAAAATCCCAATCGATGAGCTTTGTTTTTTTCGCACTTGGAAAGTATTTTTTATAAAGGGCATTTCTTTCAGGAGCTGCAACACCTAAAAAGGAAAATTGATGGCGCATATAGGCTTCCATGGGCCCTGCTTTATGCGGATCTTTTGCCGCTTCTAGCTCCTCAAGTATATCTGCAAAACTCATCTAAAAGTCCTCCTGCCCTACCAAGTGGTGTTGAAAGGCATAGACCGCTGCCTGGGTGCGATCGCTGACCTCAAGCTTGGCTAGGATGTTGGACACGTGGGTCTTGACCGTCTTGAGAGAGATGAAGAGTTCATCTGCGATCCGCTGATTTTCGTAGCCCTTGGCGATTAGCTGAAGTACATCTCGCTCACGCGCAGTCAACTCCTCATGAAGCTCCATATGATTACGGTGGTATTCAACCTTCTTGCTGACCTCTTGTTCAATAGCCAGCTCGCCAGCAGCCACCTTACGGACAGCATGGAGCAATTCATCTGCACTTGAAGTCTTAAGCATATAGCCTTTGGCACCAGCATTCAAGACTGGCATAATTTTTTCATTGTCCAAGTAAGAGGTGACAATTAATATCTTGGCTTCAGGCCATTCTTTGAGGATGGCCAAGGTTGCATCAATCCCATTCATCTCAGGCATGACGATATCCATGACAATGACATCTGGACGCAATTCCAAGGCTAGGGAAATCCCTTGAACACCGTTGGCCGCCTCGCCCACAACTTCTACATCGTCTTGGAGGTCAAAGTAGCTTTTCAAGCCCAATCGGACCATTTCATGGTCATCTACCAGTAAAATTTTCATCTATACTCCTTTATGATTCCTTATCTAACAGGGGAATACGGATATCAACCGCCAGTCCTTGCTTGGGAGCTGTCAAGAGTTGAACCGTTCCTGCCATATCTTCGACTCGCTCCTTGATGTTTCGCAGTCCATAACTCAAGTCATCTAAACTCCCCAACTGGAAACCAATCCCATTATCCACCACCTTCAGCTGCAATTCTGCATCTGTCTGATAGAGGTAGACATCTAGGCAAGATGCCTGGGCATGGCGGAGGGTATTGCTAATCAACTCCTGCAAAATACGGAAGATATGTTCTTCAATCTTCTTGGGCAATTTAGACACATTTTGCTTGAGACTGACCTTGAGATCGCTCTTGTCCTCAAGCTCTTTTAAGAGGATTTGAATCCCCTCAATCAAACTCTTCTCTTCTAACTCAACAGGTCGCAAATGTAGGAGCAAGACCCGCAAATCTTTCTGGGCTGTTTCGAGGATGGCTGCGACACTTTGCAACTGGGTCTGCATCTTTTCTCTATCCAGCTTCAAAGCCTGTTGACTGACACCTGATAAAATCATATGAGCCGCAAACAACTCCTGACTAACCGTATCGTGCAGGTCACGTGCTATCCGCTTCCTTTCTTTCTCGATGATTGCTTCTTCCTTGACCAGGCTTTGATTTTCAGCCTTTTGAACAGCCTCTGTCAAGAGGTTAAGCTTGCCAGACAAGGACTTAAAACTGGCATCCAAGTCTGGATCTGCAAAGGCAACCACCTCTTTTCCTGCTAGGAGTCGCTTGAGATTAACCTGCATTTTTCGGCGAGAGACTTCTTCTATCACGCGCCAAAAAAGGACAAAAAAGAAGGTCATGGAGAGGCTAAATACAAGTACCAAAAAGACTAACTTTTCCATTTTTTCGATATCTTGTAGCAAATAGGACCAATCAAGATTTAAAATATCAAGCAGACTATTGGTTAAAAAGAGGATAAAAAGGAGAGAAGTCAGGCCGATTATCAGATAGGATTGCTTTTTCATCCTCTGACCACCTCCACATCGCCAACCATAGTAGTTAGGAAAATCTTGACGCTCTTGTTACTCTTGAGATAGTCTCTAGTTTCCTGATGATAGTGTTCATTGCGGAGGGATCTCTTAGGCTGATGAAGGAAGGTAAGATCTCCATAGAGGCAGTTGACACTGAGACTGATTTCCACATCTACAGGTACGATAATCCTAGTCGTTCCGATCATCTTTCTAAGGATAATGACATTGTCATGATTAGTTAGAATAACTCTTTCTAAGTGAATGGTGTCCTTGCCCATGAGGCGAAAGAGGTTGATATCGTCAAATTGGCAGGTCTGGTGACTAGAGAAATGATGGAGATTGCCAAACCAAGGATTGTGTTCATTTTTAACCGTTACCACCTCTTCAAAGACCAAGTCCGTCTCCTCTCTTTCTTGATTCATCATCGGATAGAGAAGAAAGAGACTATAGATAACTGCCACAAAGATAGCTAATATCACAAAGGGATTGAGCATGACGATGAAAAAGAAAAGAATGGTTGCCACAAGGAGGAAAACATTATTGCCTTCTTTCCCTGTATAATAGCGGAGCAAGAGCAAAAAGAGGAACAGAATCAGCAGAAAACGCGAAAAATGCTCTGATACCATCAAAATCAGAGCTCCCGTCAACAGACAGGCTTCGATAAATAAAAAGATTTGAAATTTTTTCATAGATGCATCCTCTCCCTTCTATTTTATCACAATTCAGAAAAGTCACCTCGGTCTGAGGATGGAAAAAGGAGATTGGACAGAAATCGCTCCTACAAGCTAGGTTTCATCAACTCACCACAGTTGGCAAAAGGCTACAAAAAAGGGCGGGATTCTTGTCCCGACCTCTCTACATCTGATCTTTTGCTTCTTTTAGTTTACCGTAAAGAATATAGTCTACGTTTTGCAGATCTGCTATGGTGGCACAATTAAGGGCACACATGATCAAACGCAGATCTTCTTTCCAGATTTGGACAATACCAATCACCTCTTCGACGGAATAGGTTTCAATCAACTCTAGAACGGTACGTGACAGTCCTACAGCCTTGGCACCAAAGACCAGGCACTTAATCATATCCAGCGGGTTCCGAACGCCTCCACTGACCAAGAGTTCGACCTTGTCTTTCCAGTCTTGGGCATTGAGAAGGGCTTGCATGGTGGACTGGCCCCATTGATTAAGGTAATCACGCTGGCCACTGCGACGATTTTCGATGTAAGCAAAGCTGGTACCACCACGACCCGACAGGTCAACAGTTCGAACGCCTAGTTCATAGGCTCTTTCGATAGTCTTCACATCCATTCCAAATCCCACTTCCTTTAGGACAATAGGAACTGGGATTTGTTTGCTATAATCTGCTAGATGCGATTGCCAGCTTCGAAACTTTCTTTCTCCCTCGGGCATGAGTAATTCCTGCATGACATTGACATGCACTTGGAGGAGAAGAGGATTCATCGCTTCTACAGTCTGAAGGCCTAACTCAACAGGCTTGTCCAAGCCAATATTGGTGCCAAGGAGGAGATTTGGATGGCTAGTCTTGACAGAAAAAGAGTCATCTGTTGGATCTTTGAGGGCTGCGCTATAAGATCCCGTTACAAATAAAATCCCACAGGCTTCTGCCACCTGAGCCAGCTTTTGATTGATTTCTCTCCCCTTATCACTTCCACCTGTCATGGCATTGATATAAAAAGGAAAGTCCCACTTTCGACCTGCAAACTCTGTAGACAAATCAATCTCATCCAGGTCATAAAGAGGCAGGGAAGAATGAATTAACTCCACCTCATCAAAGCTATTATAGGAACTTTTCTGCTCAAGGGCATAGCGGATATGCTCGTCCTTACGATTTGTCGTCATGTCCTATCCTTTCTTGGTATAAGAGCTCAATCCCCAGATCGGCCCAACGGTTTTTTAAGATTTCAGTTGATTGCTCATTAAAACTCAAGGCAATCCCACAGTCACCACCACCAGCACCGCTGCTCTTGGCAACAGCCTGCAAATCTTGGCTGGCTTCTTTCAACTGTCTCAGCGAAGGCGTGTAAATATCTGCGCTCAAGCCTTCTAAAAGCTGACTGGCTGTTTCCACCTGCTCGATAATTTTTTCTGCATTCCCCTGCTCCAAGGCTTCTACCAAAGCAGACACCGTTGCTTTTGAGGAAGTTAAAAAATTCGGATTGATATTTTGTTTGATTTGTTGGACCATGTCACTAGACACAGCTACTTCCTTGGTCCATCCAACTAGGAAATCACATTCTATGGCTGGTTTTACTTGTGAAATAGAAAAGCCCCAGTCACTCTCCAAAACAGCAACAAAGTTTTCTTCTTCCAACCAAGCAGCTATCTTCTGGCGATCAAAAGATTGGTAGAGAACCAAATCTTCTGCCACAATACAGGCAAGGTCTCCCATGGAACCATTGTCACCTCGCTTGAGCAAGACCGCACTGGCCAGCTTGAACAAGAGATCCTGATCAATCGAAAGATTATACAGAGCCAGCAGAGCCTTGACAACCAAGACAACGACACTACCACTAGAGCCTAGACCAAACTTTTTCCCTTCTCGTTCCATTTTTCCACGGATTTCCAAGGAAAAAGGTCGCAAGGTTTGCCCACGATTAACGAGGAAATCTTCCACTAGAGAAATCGTTTCTTGAATCAAACTGTAGGCAGGATTTGGCGTCAAGTCCACTGCGAAATCAAACATATCAGAATAGATACAGTAGCTATCAGAAAAGGCAATCTCAGCCTTCATATAGATAGGTATCGCCTTTATCAAGGCCAACTGTCCTGGCTCTAAAATAGCATACTCACCCGCCCAATAGAGTTTTCCGCAAGTTTTAACAGCAATCATCTTGGCTCAAATCCTTTGTTTTTGACACAATCAAGCGATAACGTTGACCTAAGATTTCTGATAAATGCTCCAAGTCTTTCTCCTGACAGAGGACCTTGACATTGGGACCCGCATCCATGGTAAAGTAGCAGGCTTCCCCTTGCTCACGAAGTTGGCGGACAAAGTCCATGGCTTCATAGGAAGCATCCGTTAGATAAGAAAAGGCTGGACTAGCAGTCTTGGTCGTAGCGTGCATAGCAAGGGCATTTTCCTCCGTTAATTCCCCAACTTTGGTAAAGTCATTTTCCTTGAGATAAAGCAGCATATCCTGATAGTCCTTTTCAGACTGACGCACCCAGTCATCAAAAGTCGTCGAAGTTTCCACACAAAGTTTCATCCCATCACGGCTAGAGATTGGTTTTTTCTTGTCCTCTAGCACCAACATGATCATAGCTAGTTTCAAGTCTGTCTCTACAGGGTAAATCTCTCCACTATCCTTATCCCAGGCACCGAGTGGCCCATAAAAACTACGAGAGGAAGAACCAGAAGCAAACTTAGCCTCCTGTGCCAACTGACTCCGATTCAAACCAAGCTGGAAATAAGCATTGCAAGCCTTGACCAAGGCGGACAAACCACTAGAACTGGATGACAAGCCAGCCGCAGTCGGCATGTTGTTTTGGGTATCGATACGGACAAATCCCTCACCTTCTGGACGGTAACGGTTGATGATTTTGCTCATCTTGGCATGCTCAGCCTCACTCTGAAGCTGACCATTGATATAAAAGGCATCAGCAGTCGCATCCGTCGGTAGAGGCGACAAAGTCGTCTCTGTGTACATATTTTCCAAAGTAAGAGAGATACTGCTAGTAGCAGGAACCATCTCTTTTTCTTTTTTCTTTCCCCAATATTTGATAATGGCAATATTTGCGTAGGAACGTACTGTTACAGGCTTTCGATCCATGTCTGAACAGCTCCTTTCTCTTCTAATCGTTTTGCTAGTTCTTGCGCTTGGTCCAGATTGGCTGCCAAGGCTATGATACAGCCTCCTAGCCCACCACCGCTCATCTTGGCACCCAGAGCACCATGGCTCAGAGCCGCTTCAACGAGGGAGTCTGCCTCAGGGCTGCTGACACCAATTTCTTTTAAATGTAAATGCGCTTGACTGAGGATTTGCCCTAGTCCTTCAGCATCTTTTCGTCTAATCGCATCTTCTGCCTGCTGGGTCAATTCTCCCAAGACATGCAAAAACGGTAGGGCGTCCTTGCCCTTGCTTTGAACCACTTGGATGGCTTCACGAGTGTGACCATACACGCCCGTATCAGCAATCACCAAATAGGCAGATAGGTTCATCTCAAGTTCTGTAAAACCAACATTCTTGATAAAGCGAATGGGCTGGTCACTGAGACAGGTCTTAGCATCCAAACCGCTTGGATTCATATGGGCAATCATCTCAGCCCGATTGACCAGGATTTCCAGTACATGATGAGGCAGGTCGGCTTGATAGTAGTCAAAAACCGCACGAATGGCTGCTATGCTGATAGCAGCTGACGAACCCATTCCCCGTTTTTCAGGGATAGCCGAGTCAATCACACATCGAATGCAAGCTTCTTTGATATCCAAATACTCCAGCGAGGCATATACCGCCATGGACAAGGTATCCTCCTCATAAAGACGCCACGGACTTTCAGCAGGGACCACCTTACAAGTCACCTCCACCTCTAAAAGAGGTAAGGAAATCGCAGGATAGCCGTATACGACCGCATGCTCTCCTATTAAAATAATCTTACTATGTGCCTGACCGACACCAACTTTTTTTGTCATGTTTTCCTTTAACCAGACGGAAAGACCGTCTCATTTCATACAGTAGTATTTTCTCCTATCTATTTTATTATATTTTCACAAAAAAAGCGATTGTTTCCTTCACAATCGCCTCTTTCATTATTGGACCCATTCGCCATTATAGTTGACAGAATAGCCTTCTACGGTCGTATTCACTGCTAAAGCACCTGAACTATATGCGTAGTACCATTTACCATTAACCTGGAACCAGCCTGTCTTCATATCGCCATTACTTGTTTGTAGATAATACCAAGTCGAACCTTCCTGATACCAGCCAGTCGCCATAGCTCCTGATGAACGGAGGTAGTACCACTTGTTCTCAAGGTATTGCCAGCCCGTTTTCATATCACCATTTTGAGCATCTAAATAATACCAAGTGGAGCCTTCCTGATACCAGCCAGTCGCCATAGATCCTGATGAACGGAGATAGTACCACTTATTGCCAAGTTGTTGCCACCCAGTTTGCATGATGCCAGTTGTTGGATCTAAGTAGTACCATGGAGCAGGTTTGCTTCTATCAATGCCAAAAGTAACATGGAAATCTTGAGTCCAACCCTTAGCAACTTCACCAATTGGTAGTGGATTGTAAGAATCATCGCCAGAAATTCCTAGCTTATTTAAATAATACCAATTGCCGTCTTCATAAGTCCAGCCTGTCTTTACAGCATAATTATTATCAAAATAATAAGTTCTCTTTTCAGCAGATGGAGTATATTGTTCACCGTATACTTTTCCTGTATTTTCAGACGTTTTTGCCTCTAGTACTTGTTTATCTGTTTGTTCTAGCAAAGCACCATCTTGTCCAAAATAGTACCACTTCTGTTGAAGGCCAATTTCTAAGACTGGACGATTATTAAATAAATTATCACGATAACCTGTTCCATGAATTTCTACGTATTGCCAACCGACAACCATCTCTCCTCTATCACCAAAATAGTAAGTTTTACCGTCTATTTTATGCCAATAGATTGCTTTATGATCATCTTTTACATAATATTTTCTATTATCCTTATCAACAAATTGGCCACCTGTGGTATCCGCAAATATAGTATTTGTAGCTAGCAAACCAAAGAAAAATGTTGCTAGTGCGACTTGCATCATTTTTTTCAAAAGCTTCATTTGTATCTCCTCCAAGATTAAATCCACTCACCAGATGAAGCAAAGTTATAAACTTTACCATCGATAGTTTGGCTACCTGTAACCATTGCTCCATTTGAATTGAGATAATACCAGTTTCCATTTACTTTGGTCCAACCTGTCTTCATATCTCCATTACTTGCATTTAGGTAGTACCAAGTTGAACCGTCTTTCACCCAACCAGTTGCCATAGCTCCTGATGAACGGAGATAGTACCACTTGTTACCAAGATATTGCCAGCCTGTTTTCATATCGCCATTTTCAGCATCTAAATAGTACCAAGTTGAGCCTTCCTGATACCAGCCAGTTGTCATAGCTCCTGATGAACGGAGGTAGTACCACTTATTGCCAATTTGCTTCCAACCAGTTTGCATTGCAGCGGTTGTTGGATCTAGATAGTACCAAGTCGAATCATCGTTTATCCAACCTGAACGTCTTTCACCACCAATATAGTTTTCTCCATTAATTTCCGTTTTAGCTAGATAATACCAATTAGACTGATCATAAAGCCAACCTGTCTCTAAAGAATGATTTTGATTAAAGTAATAGTTCGTGTAAAAACTCTTCTCTTCTTTATCTTCCGGATTTGTACGTTTTTCCCCATACTTTCTTCCAACACTGTCTTTAGTTTTAACCTCTAATGCTTTCCAACCAACAAACTCTTGTAGCACTCCATTTTTATCGAAATAGTACCACTCTGACTTTGGAAAACCTTCTAATCTGATACCATTTGGGTAAGGACCAATTGTACTACCTTTAGATGGAAACGGAATATATTGCCAGCCGACAACCATCTCTCCAGATAAAGGATCAAAATAATAGTACTTCCCATCAATCACCCGCCAGTAGGTTTCTTTTAGTTCCCCCTTCTTGTAGTAGGTTCTACCATTTTCTTGGACAAATTGCCAGCCTTCTGAATCAGAATCATCCGCCAATACGGTATTTGTCGCTAGCAAAGCAAAGAAAAAGACTGCTAGAGCAACTTGCAACATTTTTTTCAAAAATTTCATTAGATCTTTCCTCCATAATTGATTGTAGCAAAGACCTGACTGTATGTCAATATATAGAAACTTCTCAAAAAAAGCAGTTACACAACTGCAACTGCTTTTCTATTCTTGCATGGTGTAACCGACACCACGCACGGTTTTAATGTAGCTTTTTTGACCTTTTACATCAAGCTTGCTACGTAGATAACGGATATAAACATCCACGATATTGGTTTCTGTCGCACTTTCGTACTTCCAAACACTTTCCAATAACTGCTCACGAGTCAAGACTTTCTTGCTTCCCATGAGAGTAGCCAAGAGGTCATACTCACGGCGCGTCAGAACAATCATCTCCTCGCCACGATAAACGGTATGATGTTCTACATCCATACGTAGGTTGCGGTAAGACGTTGGAACCTTCATCTGACTACAGTGTTGGTCAATGAAGTCCCGACCTCGGAAAATCGCTGAAATACGGGCTACCAGATTATCAATAATCACTGGCTTATAGATGTAAGAAACGGCGAAGCGCTGGATTGTCTCAATCTGGTCTTGCAATTCCTCGCGATGGTCCAAGACCATAATCACTGAGGCTGGTTTTGTCCGACTCAGCTTGTCTGCAAAATCCTGGGCCGTCATATCCCCCAGATGAGCATTCAGTAAAATCAAGTCATAGTCCGTCTGGAGAGCCATGGAGAGGGCTTTTTGCCCCTCCTCGACCAGATCAACACGGTATTGCTCTTTTTGGAGTTCCAGACTGAGAAAATGAGCGAGATTTCGTTCTTTCTCAAGTAATAAAATCCGTTTCCCCATGGCAGACCTACTTATTTTTCGTCATACCAAGAGTAGTGGAATGTGCCTTCTTTGTCTTTACGTTGGTAAGTGTGGGCACCAAAGTAGTCACGTTGCGCTTGGATCAAGTTAGCAGGAAGGTCTGCTGAACGGTAGCTATCAAAGTAAGTAATGGCTGCTGAGAAGGTTGGTACTGGTACACCAGCTTGAACAGCAAGAGCTACGATATCACGCACTGCTTGTTGGTACTTAGCAGTAACATCCAAGAAGTACTCATCCAAGAGAAGGTTGGCAAGGTCTGCATCACGGTTGTAAGCATCTGTGATCTTTTGCAAGAAACGTGAACGGATGATACAGCCATCG
Source organism: Streptococcus oralis subsp. oralis (assembly GCF_002096445.1). Taxonomy (GTDB): domain Bacteria; phylum Bacillota; class Bacilli; order Lactobacillales; family Streptococcaceae; genus Streptococcus; species Streptococcus oralis_N. The sequence goes on along the minus strand of NZ_NCUK01000013.1, from coordinate 140,083 downwards.
CGCCAGATAGATGCGATGTCCGCAAATGGCAAGTTCCAGTTATTTTCTTTAGAAGCTACACGCAATTGGGCAAAACCTTGTGCGTATGAGATAATTTTTGAGAAGTAAAGGGCTTGACGGATCTTTTCAATCAACTCAGCCTTGTCTCCTTCAAACTTGAAGGCAGCTGGTTTTGGAAGCACCTTGCTAGCATGTACACGCTCTTCTTTGTATGTAGAGATGTAGCGAGCAAATACTGACTCCGTAATCAGTGACAATGGCACACCAAGGTCAAGAGCTGATTGGCTAGTCCATTTACCAGTTCCCTTATTACCTGCGGCATCAAGGATGTAGTCTACGATTGGTCCATCTTGACCTTCATCGTCTTTGCGTCCAAGAATATCAGCTGTGATTTCAATCAAGTAGCTATCCAATTCACCCTTGTTCCACTCAGTAAAGATTTCAGCCATATCTTCTGCAGAAAGACCGAGCAAGTGTTGCATGAGGTCATAGCTTTCTGCGATCAATTGCATGTCACCATACTCGATACCGTTGTGGACCATTTTCACATAGTGACCAGCTCCATCAGGACCGATGTAAGTCACACATGGTTTGCCATCTTCTGGTGCTTTAGCTGAGATTTCTTCGAGAACATCCGCAACCAATTCGTAGGCTTCTTTTTGTCCACCTGGCATGATAGAAGGCCCTTCAAGGGCACCTTTTTCACCACCAGAAACCCCAGTACCGATAAAGTTGATACCTGAGTTAGCCAACTCTTCGTTACGACGGATGGTATCTTTGTAGAAAGTGTTTCCTCCGTCAATCAAGATATCACCCTTGTCAAGGTGGGGAAGAAGGGCTTGGATAGTTGCGTCTGTACCAGGTCCAGCTTGAACCATGAGCATGATACGACGAGGTTTTTCGATTGAGTTTACAAAGCTTTCCACGTCATAGCTTGGCACAAAGTTCTTTTCAGGATGGCAAGCAATTACGTCTTCTGTTTTTTCTTTACTACGGTTGTAAATGGCAACTGTATAACCACGAGATTCGATATTTAGGGCAAGGTTACGACCCATTACGGCCATACCAACGACACCAAAGTTAGCTTTTGTCATGTGACACTCCTCTTGTTTAATATGTTTTATTTTATCATTTTTACCTATGAAAGGAAAGAATTTTGTAACGGAGTCCTAGTAGTCCAAGTCATCTGCATGACCAGAACCATTCCCTACAAAGTAACCCGTCTTACAGTTGAGGGTGAAGAGATAGGTTCCATCTGGTTTATAGAGGTTGTAATAACCATTTCCGTTTACAATATTGACACGTTCTAGGATATATTGATTTCCAGTGATATAGCCACGAGCACGTGATGTTGCTAGGACTTGTTCCAATACACCATCCGCAAAGGTCCAAGCAGGGTTGTTGCTATCGTCTACAGCTGATTGGTTGTAAGGTACACGACTAGCACTTCTTTGAAGATTAACCCCATCGCCAGACAAACCACCATTCGTGTCTCTAGCTGGTGCCGTGGTGCTTGTTGAAGGGGTCGTACTGCTTGCATTGCTTTCTGTAGCTGAACTTGAGCTTGCTTGACTCGTGCTAGAGCTTGAACTTGAGTTGGAAGCACTGGTTTGTTGGCTCTTTCCAAGACTAATGGCCTTATCCAAGAGTTTGTCTAATTCTGTGTTCCCTGTCTTGATTTCTGTAAATTTAGCATCCGCTTTGGCTTTCGCATTGGTATCCAAGACACCGTCCGTAATAGCTGGACTTTCAAAGAGGGCATTAACATCTTGAATGGCCTTGATTTGAGTTGCTAGGCTATCATATCTTGACTTAGCTAGTGTATAATCACGGCTACCTTCTAACTTATCTAGCAAGGTTTTCAATTGGCTCAATTTATCAAACTGGCTGTTTTTCAGAGCTGTCTTATTAGCATCTGTATAGAAAGTATCATAGAGATCATTGAAGTCTTTCAAAGCTGTTTGTGTTCCTTGATCATCCGAAGAGGCTGCTTGAGAAGACTGGATTTCTTGGTTTGAACGAGACACTTGTCGGTAGACATAATATGTTCCAGCAAGCACAAGGATTGCAGCTACTACAGAAGCAATGATGATGACACCTTTCTTCTTAGAGCCTGTTTCAGGTTCTGTTTGAGCCGAACGTGATAGAGGTGTATAAATCTCCTCTTCTTGTTCCTCATTTATTTCCTTGGGCTCTGTTTCTGTTAAAACGAGAGGCTCTATTTCAGCACTTTCTTCATCTTGAAGTGGTGTAACAAACTGAGTAGTCTCTTCATTTTCTATCTCTTCAATAGATTCCTCGGAAACCAGGTCTGAATCGTCTACCTGATCAGAAGATTCACTTGATTCACGAACTTCTTGGATCATTTCCTCTAGGTTTTGAGTAGAAGCCAGTTCTTCTTTTTTAAACTGACGAGTTTCAAACTTGTCAGCTTCGATTTCCTCACGGTGCTGTTTGATGTATTTGTCTAAGATATTGTCCTCAGGCAATACTCCAGCCTCCACCTCTTCATTCTTACGAATGACTTGACCAACAGTCAAATCTTTTGCTTCATCAAAGTCAAATTTGGGTTCTTGATGTCCTTTTTTATGACGATCACGTCTTTTCTTACTCATGAGTTCACCTTTCTATTTTACCTCTTGGCGTTTGACACGCTGACCAAAGTATTGATACAAATCCACTTTTAAGGTCCCGTTATAGAGTTTTCGTTTTTTATCCGCTGGACTTCCGTACTTACTTTCAAAAGCTTCGTCACTCGTCAGGATAAACTTACTCCAGGTTTTCAGCGGTGCAAAGACCTGTCCCATCTCAGCATAAAGTTTCGTAACTCCTGCATCATCGGACAAGCGCTCCCCATATGGTGGATTGGAAATGATAACGCCATTGATCTTGTCAGTGCGCAAGTCCTGTACCCGCATTTGCTTAAAGGTGATATCACCTGCGACACCTGCTGCTTGGGCATTTGCCTTGGCAATTTCTACCATACGAGCATCAATATCACAACCCATAATGTCCAGCTCAAGTTCACGATCAATTTTCTTAGCCGCCTCTGTGCGAACTTCCTGGATTGACCGATCGCTGACCCAGTTCCATTCCTCAAAAGCAAAGGAACGGCGAAGGCCAGGAGCCATCTTTCTGGCAATCATAGCCGCCTCGATACAGAAAGTTCCTGAACCACAAGTCGGATCAATCAAGGGCTTGTCTGGATACCAGTTAGAGAGTTGTAAAATGGCCGCTGCCATATTTTCTTTGATCGGCGCCCCACCCTTTTCCGTACGATAACCACGTTTAAAAAGGCTAGAACCTGTCGTGTCAATCATGACCGTTGCCACATCTTTCAGGATAGATACCTCAATCTTAAACTCGGGACCAGTTTCCATCAAGGGAACTCCTTCTGGACGGGCATAGTGTTTTTGTAATTTCTTCACAACAGCCTTCTTAGAAATAGCCTGAACACTGGGTTCGTTGTGGAGTTTAGACTTCACACATTTTGCCTTTGATATCGGGAAACGTGCTCCTAACGGGAGATAGTTTTCCCAATCTAGAGCAAAAACACCTTGAAAAAGCTCTTCAAAAGTCTTAGCTGGAAAACTTCCGACCACAATCTTGATGCGATCCGCTGCACGAAGCCAAAGATTGGTCTCAATGATTGCCTTCACATCTCCTTGGAAGCGGACACGCCCATTTTCAACCTGGCAATCATAACCAAGGTCTCGCACCTCACGTCCAACGACAGACTCAAGACCCGCCGCAGCAGTTGCGATTAAATTAAATTGTTCTTTCATTTCTAGTCTTGCAAGACCTTTCTCTTGTTCACTTTAAAAAATGAGGTTGAGAAAGATTTCTCAGCCCCAACCTATATGCAATTTTCTATAAGCCATGTTTTGTTCCAGAAGTGACTAGGACCACTTCCTTCGATAATCATCTGTCTACCGCTAACAGCATAAATCTGCTAGCAGTCAGAGTACTACGTTCGTTTCCGTGCACTCCATGCCCCGACCAAAATTTGGGTTGCTAGCTTGAGGGGTTTACCGCGTTCCACTCTCTCTGTTTCCAGAAAGACTCCGTCACTGTGGCACTTTCAAGCCTATTCTGACCTATCCGAAGACTTAGCCATTTCGACTGCCGTAACGATTTCTCGTCCCTAGGCTTATGGATTCGCCTAGCACAAACACTACAGGCATCACAGCCTGTGCTAGCATGGACTTTCCTCATGAAAAGAGAACCTCTTCACGCGATTATCCAAAAATTGCACTCATTCCTTAGTCAATTATAAATCTTGGTTGTCTAAGATTTGCTTACCAAATACTTCTTTTTCGAGACGATTTAAGCGTTTCAAAATATCAAAGTTTGTCATTGAAGTAGAAGCTGTTACTTCAATAGAGTCTGGTTGAGTTGGCGCTACCTGAGGTTTATGAGATAATTCTTCCTTCAAATCAGCAATCTCTTGACGAAGGGATTTGACCAAAGCTGCGTAGGTTTCATAATCCTTAATCACATCATCTAGGAATTCATCTACCTCTGCTTTGCTGTATCCACGTACTTCACGTCCAAATTCTTGTTCAAAAATATCTTTCGCTGAAAATATAATACTTGCCATGTCTCTCTCCATTCTGGGTTACTAGTATTATTATATAAAAAAAGACAAGTAAAAATCAAGGTCAAAGGCTTACTTTTCAGAAAAATTTTCTACTATTTCATTCAAGTCCTCAAATGTTAATCTTCTTGTAACATAGTCCGCTTGATTTTTCATCATTTGGTAAAAATATCGTAACTTGGTTTCGTTTTCTTCGTCGTAAAAAAGGTAACAAGTATCTGTATTTTCCAGCAGAAATTTCTGATAATCGCGTAATTGTCCCTTGTTCTCATATTGTGGATAGGCGTATTTGACAAAATCAACCTGCTTGAACTCACTCAATTTCGCTTGATTTGCTTCATTCCAATTACTGCCATGGGTTTCAAAATCAAAAATGGTCGCCAACTGAAATCCATAGTCTGCTTTCATGTCTTTTGCCACCTGAAGCGCCCAGTACTCAAAGCCCAAAGTCCCTGTAAAGACAAGCCAAGTCACCCCATCCTCTGCTAGACGTTCCAAGTCTCTCCGAATAGCTGTTTTGATAATATCAACGCGAACATCCTTGTCATTAAAGAGACCAAGGTCGAAGGCTGAATAGCCTAAAATCAAGGCTGATGTCATTTTTAACCCTTTCTTTGTAAATTTATGATATAATAGAGTGATGTTATTGTACCAATAAGGAGAATTATGGTCAACTATCCACATAAAATTTCATCTCAAAAGAGACAAGCACCCCTGTCACAAACTAAGAATTTCGCAAATCGGGGAATGTCTTTTGAAAAGATGATCAATGCTACGAACGACTACTATTTGTCGCATGGGTTAGCTGTTATTCACAAGAAACCGACTCCCATCCAAATCGTACGTGTCGACTATCCCCAACGAAGTCGAGCCAAGATCGTTGAAGCCTACTTTAGACAAGCCTCAACTACTGACTATTCAGGGGTTTATGATGGATACTACATCGACTTTGAAGCAAAGGAAACCAGGCAAAAACATGCGATACCGATGAAGAATTTTCATCTCCATCAAATCCAGCATATGGAACAAGTCCTTGCCCAGCAAGGAATCTGCTTTGTACTCCTTCACTTTTCTTCTCAGCAAGAAACCTACTTATTGCCGGCTATTGACCTCATCCGTTTCTATCATCAAGATAAGGGACAGAAGTCAATGCCACTTGGATATATTCGAGAAAATGGATATAGGATTGAGCCTGGGGCCTTTCCTCAAATTCCCTACCTCGACATTATCAAAGAACATTTACTAGGTGGTAAAACAAGATGAACAAACAAACTTTTCTGCGAATAGCTAAGTATGTCAGTATCAGTCTCTTAACTGTATTTATCGCAGCTGTAATGCTTGGTGGAGGTCTCTTCCTCTACTATGTTAGCAAGGCTCCAGAACTCTCTGAAAGTAAACTAGTCGCTACAACGTCAAGTAAGATCTATGATAGCAATGACGAGCTTATCGCTGATCTTGGTTCGGAACGTCGGGTCAATGCCCAAGCAAACGAAATACCGACCGATTTGGTCAACGCTATTGTTTCGATTGAGGACCATCGCTTCTTTAATCACCGAGGAATTGACACGATCCGTATCCTAGGTGCTACCCTCCGAAACCTTCGTGGTGGCGGAGGTCTGCAAGGAGCTTCCACCTTGACACAGCAGTTGATTAAGTTAACTTATTTCTCTACGTCAACTTCTGATCAAACCCTTTCTCGTAAGGCTCAGGAAGCTTGGTTAGCCGTTCAGCTAGAACAAAAAGCAACTAAACAAGAGATCTTGACCTACTACATCAACAAGGTTTACATGTCAAACGGTAACTACGGAATGCAGACAGCTGCCCAAAGTTACTATGGCAAGGATCTCAAAGATCTAAGTATCCCTCAATTGGCTCTCCTTGCTGGTATGCCTCAAGCTCCAAACCAGTATGACCCTTACTCGCATCCAGAAGCTGCTCAAGAACGTCGTAATCTCGTCCTCTCTGAGATGAAGGGGCAAGGTTACATTTCAGCTGAGCAATATGAAAAAGCGATTAATACTCCGATTACAGATGGACTTCAAAGTCTAAAATCGGCTAATAGTTATCCTCCATACATGGACAACTATCTTAAAGAGGTAATCGATCAAGTCGAACAAGAAACAGGCTACAACCTCTTAACAACTGGTATGGACGTCTACACCAACGTTGATCCTAAAGTTCAACAACATCTCTGGGATATCTACAATACCGACGAGTATGTCAACTATCCTGATGATGAAATGCAAGTAGCTTCAACGATTGTGGACGTAACAAACGGGAAAGTCATTGCTCAGTTAGGTTCTCGTCACCAATCAAGCAATGTTTCTTTTGGAATCAATCAAGCTGTTGAAACCAACCGAGACTGGGGATCAACGATGAAGCCAATCACAGATTATGCACCTGCTTTGGAGTACGATATCTATGATTCAACTGCTTCAATTGTTCACGATGTTCCTTACAATTATCCTGGAACAGACACTCCCGTCTACAACTGGGATAGAAGTTACTTTGGAAATATTACCATCCAATATGCGCTCCAACAATCACGAAACGTTACAGCCGTAGAAACCTTGAATAAAGTTGGTTTAGACAGAGCCAAAACCTTCCTAAATGGACTTGGTATTGACTATCCAGATATGCACTATGCAAATGCCATTTCAAGTAATACAACTGAATCTAATAAAAAGTATGGAGCAAGTAGTGAAAAGATGGCTGCTGCTTACGCAGCTTTTGCTAACGGTGGTATCTACCGCAAGCCGATGTATATCAACAAAATTGTCTTCAGTGATGGCAGTTCAAAAGAATTCTCTGATCCTGGTACTCGTGCCATGAAAGAGACAACAGCCTATATGATGACGGATATGATGAAAACTGTCCTGGCATATGGAACTGGTCGAGGAGCCTACCTCCCATGGTTGCCACAAGCTGGTAAAACTGGTACATCAAACTACACAGATGATGAGATTGAAAACTACATCAAGAACACCGGTTATGTAGCTCCTGACGAAATGTTCGTTGGATACACTCGTAAATATTCAATGGCCGTTTGGACTGGTTACTCAAACCGCCTGACTCCTATTGTTGGTGATGGCTTCTATGTTGCTGCTAAGGTTTACCGTTCGATGATGACTTATCTATCTGAAGATGATCATCCTGGCGACTGGACTATGCCAGAAGGACTCTACAGAGGTGGAGAATTCGTCTTTAAAAAAGGTGCACGTCCTGCTTGGACTGCTCCTGCTCCTCAGCAAAGTCCAACACCTGAAAGCTCTAGCTCAACTTCAGAGAGTTCTAGTACACAAGCAAGTACAACAACTCCAAATTCAGGTACAAGCGAGAACAATACGCAACAACCAAATACCACTCCTGGTCAACAAAACCAAAACCAGAACCCGCAACCAGCACAACCTTAAAATATGATCCACCCAAAATTGGGTGGATTTTTTCATACCATACAAACTTTCTTTTTTATTAAATTCGAAAAACCTGAGAAGAAATCTTCTCAGGTTTTTCTGTTCTATGAACCTCACTATTATTGATTTAGAGAATATACTCTTAATCAATCTTAGAAGGTTTTATAATCCTAGTCTTTCTTTGTTTTTGCTACAAAGAGAGCAGATAGGGCTAGGCTAACACCTGCTAGGAAGAGGGCTGTGTCAGATTGACTCTCACCTGTTGCTGGCAAGCTCTGTTTTGCTGTTTCTTGTCTAGCAATTTCTTGTTTATGATCTGGAGTCTTACCTTGATCAGAAACTAGAGTGCTAAGTTTAAACTCAGGTTTCTCTACTGTCGGAGCTGCTTGGTCGCCTACTGTCGATAATGGACCTGTGTATTCTGGAAGCTCATGTACCAGTGCCATAACAGCATTGACACCGCCCTTGAACTCAGGTTTCTCTACTGTCGGAGCAGCTTGGTCACCTACTGTCGCTACTGGACCTGTGTACTCTGGAAGTTCATGTACTAGGGCTTCAACTGCATTGACACCACCTTTGAACTCAGGTTTCTCTACTGTTGGAGCAGCTTGGTCACCTACTGTCGCTACTGGGCCTGTGTACTCTGGAAGTTCATGTACTAGGGCTTCAACTGCATTGACACCGCCTGTGAATTCAGGAACCTCAAGAACAGGTGCTGGCTCTTCGCCCTTACTTGATTGAACAGGTTCTTCTGTTAATTCTTGATGGAAGCTTGCCAATTCATAAAACTCAGCCTTGCCGCCTTCCCAGACTAATTTGACGTCTAGAAGAGAGCCGCCATTTCGGATAGCAAAAGTTTGGAGACTGGATGTAATGGCACCGAGGTCTGTCCAGCTGTCTTGACCATCCTTGAGTGTTCTAGCAAGAATACGTGCTTTCGCTCCTTCAGGAAGACTAGAAACGAGACGAAGGTGGTTAGCATTGGTCGGCTCAGACAAGTGATAAACCAACTCGCCCTTGTCTTTTTCAGACTTATAGCTGGTCAAGACTTTTCCGTCTACAAGATTATTGTAGAAGTTGCCTTGGCTTTCTCCACCGCTTCCTTCTACTGTTGGATCATTGATTGGTTTGACAAACTCACCATCGTTGATGACCAATTCTGTAAAGCCTACAAAACGGGCATCATAGTCTGCCGTATAGAGGACACGGAGATAGTTAGCTTTGACTGGTGTCGTCAATTCACCCTCGATATAGCGATTTCCTGGCATCTTAGAATCATGTGTCCAACCATCTGTCAATGAATCATCGTGTGGACTATTAGCCACACCATCTCCTACTGTCACGACATCTGTCCAAGTTTTACCGTCTTGGCTGACTTGAATCTTACCATCACGAAGATAGTTTTGAGTTCCGTCTTGGATGTAAGCTCTAATCTTCTTGATGGTGCGTTCGCTGCCAAGTTTCAAGGTCACGTGACCATCTTTACGAGCATAGTCTGAAAACTCAACAAAGTTGTTGTAAACACCATCAAATAGTTGATCTAGGTTGTTCAGTTTACGAACATCATTACTTCCGTATGTTGGGTGAATTCCCATTGAAGTTGATTCCAATTTTGTTGGTTGCACTTCTTTAGTCGTCACAAGGAGAGAAGTGGCTGTCACAGCTTGTTCCTGATCTGTTTTATTGACCAGACGAACATAACGTACCAAGTGGCTTGCTGCAGATCTATCAGTCAACTGACTAGCTGGCGTCCATTCTTGTGCATTTGCAGAGTACTCAAGGCTAAGAGCTGGGTTGGCTTGGCCTTGGAGCTGGATGCTCTTGATTTGATGGATACGGTCAAGTTTCATACCTAGATAGCTATTTGCAGGAAGTTTGGTTCCAGCTGGAATTTGAAGTTCATAATGTCCCAAGCTATCCACTACCGGCGTTTCCTTCAAGGCATCGACGTTGGTGTCTGTTAACTCACTGTTTCCAGAGCGTGTCTCAACAGAGAAGTCCTGGATACGCCACCAGAGGTCAAGGGCCTTGGTATTGCGGACTCGGATGTAACGAGCATTGATCGCTCTGGTCACTTCCTTGGTTTGCTCACCTGACAAGCGATCGAGTTCCTGCCAAGTAGTACCGTCTGTAGAATACTCAAGCACACCTGCTGCAAGTTTATCACCTGTTCCTTGGCGAAGTCGTACTTTAGTGACTGACTTGACTTCACCGAGGTCAAGTTGTGCCCAAGCATCTACTGGTGTCGTATTGCTACCGTCAGCATTTGCCATCATGGCTTCTGTATTGTCCTTGCCATCAGTGATTTGACGGGCTGAAGTATTTAGTTTGTAAACTAAGTTTGAGCTTAGACTAACTGTCGTTACTTGTTGGCTACGAACTTTTTCAACTGGACGGTTGACTGCAATTTCCTGAACTGCAAACCAAGTATTCTCGCGATCTGCTGTCGCAATCATGCGAACTGCCTTGGCCTTGATATTGAGATTTTCAAACTTAAGAAGGGATTCATTTCCGACATAGCTTGGCTCTTTCAAGGTTACCCAGTTATCGTTTTCATCTTGATACTGCACTTCTGCCTTACTAAAGGTATCACGTGGATTTGCCTGCGTTCCCATAGCAAAGGTCAAGGTTTGAATCGCTACTGGTTTGTTGAACTTCATACCAATATAATCACCTGTCTTGATGCTATTTGGTGATTTAATAATCGCATGGGTTGCCAAGTCGCCATCCGTTACTTCTGCCAAACCACCTTCTACCCCTGTTCGATTGGTGATAAAGGTGCTGATGATTTGGTCTGGGTGCAAGACTTTTTGAACTTCAGACGCTAGAACTTCCTTCAAGGATAGGATAAATGGACGAATATGTTGAACACCCAATTCAGCTTTTTCCATATGGTCTACATAGTGGAAGGTGTGAGTTTGAGACTGTTCGTAGAACTTCAAGCCTTTATAGTAGCTATCCCAGAGTTTGGCTGCATCGTTTGTAGCCATGGCTTCAGTTCCTGTAAGGAAGGCATCGAGGGCATTCATTTGATCGATTGCATTATCCAACCAATAGTGGATTTGGGCAACCATTTTTTTATCGCCTGATGCTTTATAGAGTTCAGCTGCTTCTTTAATCTTGGCAAATTCTGCACGCAAGGCTGCACGTTCAGCAGTCACATCCTGACCTGCTTTGAGCTTGGTCATGAAGTCTGTTAATTTTGGAGCCAAGTCTACCGATTCTTCTAGTTTGACGACACGATTATCCATGTTTTGGTTGATCATGTGCTTACCAAGTTCGCGGAAGGCTGCTGATACCTTGCTATCTTCAAAATGACCATTTTCTACAAAGTTGAAGGCAATATCATTGATTTTCTTGGCTTCTTCTTCTGATTTCCACTGTTTCCATGAGTATTGAGCTCCTGAAAAGAGGGCAATCTTAGATGGTTCAGACTGTTGCATTGGGTTCAACATGATACCAGATAGCAAGCTAGGATCCACATTCGGATGAAGGAATTTCTCACCACCACCTAGAATCAAGTGCTGTTTAGAGTTATCTGTTACAGGCCAGTTAATCCAAAGTGAAACTGGGCGATAGGTCTTTCCACCTGCGGATAGATTGTTCTTGAGAGTTGAAAGGAAGTTTTCAGAGACTTCGCCCCAAATCTTACCACCCGTCAAGGTCATGGATGTTGAACTTGGGAGATTTTCATTGAGGGATTTCAACTCATCCTCACGTCCATTACCCCAATACTGTCCAGGAACAAAGATCATTTCTTTGCGAAGACCGCTGTAGGTTCCCTGCATTTCAGTCAACCACTTGGTCATATCTTGCATCAAGCGGTTATAGCTATTGTAGCCTCCGACAGGGCTTGGTGCATCATCTGCAAGGATACCAAATTCGCGGACACCCACTTTCATCAACTGGGTAAATTTGGCCTTGATGGTTGCCAAATCTTCTTGGTAATGCGCTTCATTGCCAAAGCGGATGCGGTTGTTCATGAATGGATGGATAGTCCAGACATAGCGAGTCTTACTTTGATTTCCGACACGAGCAAGTTCACGGATTTCAGCTAGTTTTTCTTCTGGATAAAGTTCACGCCATTTCTTGTTGTGGTATGGATCATCTTTTGGTGCAAAGAAGTATTGGTTCAATTTCAAATCGCCGCCGTAACGCATGAGCTCTGCACGATCGGCATTCGACCATGGATTTCCATAGTAACCTTCGATGAAACCACGGTTCTTGAGCTCTGCGTAATCTTCTACTGTCACATTGCGAAGAACTGGAACTTGACTTTCCTTGAGCATATGTTTCAGAGTTGTCAAACCATAGAAGACTGCATCTGTATCTTTCCCGACGATAGAAATCGAGTTATCCTTGATGCTCAAGACATAGGCGTCAATCTTGTCAAAGAGACCTGCTGAAACCTTGGACAAGTTTTGCTCTGCTTGTGAACCTTGTCCATGCACTCCAAGATAGATATTGGTTGCGCCAGCGATTGCTGCCTTACCAGTTGTATAAGATACTTGATTATCCTGCAAAACACTCTTCAAGCGATTGCGAGTATAGATATCGAGTTGATCGCCCATGACCAGATTGACTTGCTTGCGAAGAGCTGTAACACCTTCTCCATAAGTCACCTTTTGTGGAGTTGGGAAGACCTTGTACTCTTTCTTGAGATAGTCTGCGCTCTTGCTGGCAGCTGCAATGCTATCTTCGCTAGCTGGTTTACTTGCAGCGAATTGTTCTGCCAATTCAACTGTTCCATCACCTGTTTGCTCTACTTTTGGTTTTTCTGGTGTAGTTGGTTTTTCTGGTTGACTTGGTGCAGGCGTTTCTTGCTCTTCTTTGACAGGTTTTAATAGATGAACTTCAGCTGCACTTGCAAAGCCACCAACGCCTTCCAATACTTTCAACTCAATCTTATTGGTATCTACCGCCGCAAAGTTGACTGTTTTTTCTTGGGCGTTGTTGTCCCAGTTTCCTTCTGAAACCTTGACCATTTGGCCATCTTTTTGTGCGTAGATTTCGTAGCGTGTCACAACACCATTTCCACCACCTGGGCGTGGGAGATACGTCAAGCCATTGACTTTTTCTGCTTCTTTCAAGGTCATAGTAAGGGTGTATGGCGCAGTGTCACCAGTCCACTTAGTATGCCAGAAGGTATTTGGATCATTGTCAAAGGCCTTTTCAACAGCGCCTTCAGTTGCGTTTCCTGGAAGTTGCTGACTGCTTGCGGTTGCTGTAATCTTATCATTTGAAATCAAACGAGGATTTACAAATGGTTTGTCTGACAACTCTGCGCTATGCAAGATTCCTTTGAAACCACCGATGCTTTCAAGCGGTAGTACCAAGCTATTGTGGGCAAAGCGAGGGTGGGCTGGATTTGCAATACGCTCAATCTTTTCACCATCCACATAGACTTCTGTAGATTGTGGTTTGGTCACGATAGAGATTTGATAACGTTTGTTCTTTTCAAGTTTTTTCTTGAATTGGATATGGAACTGTTCAAATTGATAAGCAAGGTAGCCATCTTTATCAGCTAAATAGATACGATTGTCCCCACTTGTTGAGAAGGTTTGTTCACCGTCTCCAGTGACAGTCACATCAAACTTCAAGACATGACTTGGGCCAACATCACCTGCCAAGCCTTCGATACTGCTGTCTTTCTCAAAAGCCAATCCCTGCTCGCTTGTCTTCACCTTCTTGCTTGCATAGTTCTTGACGGTTTCAGGATTGATGGTAAACAAGTCGCTTTGATCAATCTCTTTATCAGGATTTGACTGTGGCGCATAAGGGCTTGTTGGTAGGGTGCGTTCTGCAAAGGTCACAGCTGCACGGTCTGATCCCCAAGTGCGTTCCGCAGTGGTTTGCATGCTCTTGAAGAAGCGTTTGAAGATGTCATAAGAGGTCAAACCGGTCTCATGAAGGTCGATATTGTCATTCCAAACTGCGTGACCACCACCAAGGATACTTGGATGAGAAGCTGGTAGAAGTGGACCTCCACCTGTTCTAAAATCATTTGGTGTCCAGCTATTGTACTGACGTTCGTAGTTAGCATAGTCCCCGTAGGCTGCTTGACTATTGCTTCCACTTGGCACACTATATGTCGGCACATCTGTGATGTTGATAATTTTAGCTCCCTGAGCAATGGCTTCATTTGGTCGTTGCCATCCGATACTCCAGATATCAACCTCTACTCCGTTCCAATCAACAGGAGTGTTCCCACGTTTCGCACTGAGTGAGCCCCAGATACGAGGGGTGTAACCTTTAGACTTGATATATTGGGTCAAATCATTGACATAGCGACGGTAACTTTCTCTGCTACCATAGTATTCATCCGTTCCGATATGAACAGTGGATACCCCATGAAGTGGTGCATCTGGACCATCGAGGAGTTTGTCATAAACGGATTTGACAAATTTAAGAGTTTCTTCATACTTAGTATCCAAGTCCAGCATGGCAACTCGTTCAACATTGTGCTTGCCTGCATAATCGCTCAGGCTACCTTGATACATGAGGTCTGGGCGAACTTTGACAAAGGATAAGGCGTGACCTGGTGTGTCGATTTCTGGTACTAGATTGATATGCAAGGCCTTGGCAAGTTTAATCAGATTTTGCATTTCTTCCTTGGTATAGTGCTCATCTGATGTCAATTTTTGACCATTCTTACCGACAATGTCTGTCTCCACACGGAAACCAGTCTTGGCATGTTCTAGAACGTACTTAAGCTCTTCTTCTGGTGTTAAGCTCTTACCTGCCAAGTGTTCCTTAAGGAAGATATAGTTATCGTTGAGGTGCAACTGCAAGTCATTCATCTTGTAGTAAGCCATGTTGAGCATGATGTCTACAAGAGTGTCATAAGGGATAAATTTACGACCTGTATCCAACATAAAGCCACGGTGGCTGAAACTTGGGAAATCACGAATTTCGCCATTTTGTAGGTCTGTTTCTCCCATTTGAAGAAGAGTACGAGTGGCGTAGAAGGCTCCTGTGTTTGTGGCAGCTTCGATGGTAATCACATCATTTTGGATAGTGATGCCATACCCTTCTTTACCATAACCCTTGTTTTCAACCTTTTTAAATTCGATTCGTTTTTGAGCCTGCTTGTCACCTGTCGCCAGTTCCAATCCACGGCTGGCAAGGTCTGACTGGTAGAAAGTTGCAGCCTGATCAAAGCCCGAATCTCCTGTCGCAAGGACTGTATCTGAAGTGATAGAAGATTGGCCTTCTTTCCCATACCATTGTTGAACAGCTGGTGCTACTTTTGGCTTCACACCCACACCTTCGTCCTGATGTAGCCCCTTGATGACTACTTCAAACTCTTTTGTAAAGGTATGACTGTCTCTGATTTGTTGCACCATGACCTTGACGCGTTGGTCTGTCAAAGGCTTATAGATGTGATTTTGAAGGTCAATCACACCTTGCTTGTTGCTTC
The DNA here is from genome assembly GCF_002096445.1 of Streptococcus oralis subsp. oralis. GTDB lineage: Bacteria > Bacillota > Bacilli > Lactobacillales > Streptococcaceae > Streptococcus > Streptococcus oralis_N. The sequence goes on along the minus strand of NZ_NCUK01000013.1, from coordinate 124,653 downwards.
CGATGAGGCTGACTTTTCCTGGTAAAGTTGGTAAGACAAGAGACTGTCCATCTTCTGCTACTGTTAGTTCGGTTACTTGGCGGATATCCGTTACCTTACTATGGTCCGGAACGTTTGAATAAGCTCGAATTTCTTGGATTCCAACATTTCTCCAACCCATTGTGCCAGCTTGGTAATTATTGACCTCCAATTTGAGGTACTTAGCTTTGATACTTTCAGCTAGGTCAACTTTCTCGTCTAAAACAGGTTCTCCGGTTTTGGTATGAGCTAGTTTCCATTGTTTTTCTCCATTAGCGCCCACGTCTTCTTGACCTGCATAGTAGAGACTCCAAGATTTGATATTTGGGTCATTTTGCCCATTACGAAGACGACGATCCCAGTCAATTTCTACATGCTTGATGAGAGTAGTTTTTGGAAGAGTTAATTCGAAGGTTGGTTTTGGTACATCTCTATCTGTTGCCCAACGAGTATTGTCATCTCCATCAATGGCCTTATCTGCAGTAAAGTTTGTCCCAGTCTCATGGTTGCTCGCTTGGGCAGTAGCACCCTCGAGATGGTTGACATCTTCTCTATCTTCGATTGTCTTTTCAGCTGGTTTTACTGCTGGTTTTACTGCTGGTGTAGGGGTTTCCGTAGGTTGATTGTCTGCCTTTGGTGTTTCAACCGGTTTTGGCGTTTCTGCTGGTTTGGGACTTGCAGGACTTGTCTCTGGTTTTGTCTCTTCACTTGCTGCAGGATTGGTTCCCTCATCAGTCGCTGGAGTTTCTTCATGACTTGCTTCTGTTGCAGCTTCTGCATCCGCCTTTTCAAGCGCAGCGGCTAAATCATCTGGTAACTTATCCAAGGCTTGAACATGAGTGATACTTCCCTCTGTCTCTGAAGGTGTTGCTGTTTCTGCCGCCTGAACCATATTGGCGCCAAAGATACTAGCACCAATCATAACGGAGGCTGCACCGATTGCAAATTTTCTTATACTATAGTGACAGCGTTTCTCAAAAAAATGTCTATCCATCTTTCTCCTATTCCTTTCATCCGCATACATGAGTAAGCGGTATCATTTCTCCTTTGAAAAAGGAGAGAACCAAGAGGTCCTCTCCGGCTGTTTGTTCCTTTTGATTCGAATTGCTTTGAACAGCTGAAATCAAATCTCATTAATCTTCTTTACGTTTTGTCGCAAGGACCGCAGCAGATAAAGCGATACTCACACTTGCTAAGAAGAGGGCAGCTTCTGAACCATGTTCTCCTGTAGCAGGAAGTTTCTCTTCTTTATCTTCCAGAGTTTGGGTATCAGATACTGGGCTTGGAGTGAGCGGGTACTCAGGTTTTTCAACTGTTGGAGCTGCTTGATCTCCAGCGGTAGCCAATACACCTGTGTAGGCTGGTTTCTCGTTTACCAAGGCTTGAACCGCATTGACGCCGCCCTTAAACTCTGGGGCTTCATTGACAGCTGCTTCAACCGCATTAACGCCGCCTTTGAACTCAGGGACTTCATGTACAGCTGCTTCTGCTGCATTGACGCCGCCTTTGAACTCAGGTACATCAAGAACTGGTGGTTGTTCTTCCCCCTTGCTACTTGTTGGAGCGTCTGGTTTCGTAGCAGAATCTTTTAATTGGTTGAGATAGTCTGCGAAGTAGGCCACCATTCTTTCCGTCAAGAGATGGTTATCCGTCGCATATTTCATGCTCGCCTGAACGCTAGCCACTTCCTCTTGATTGTCCTTGTCTGTTAATTTCTGCGCCTTAGCCAAAGCTGCTTCATAGCCAGACATGTCAAGCGGTGTTTCTGCTACCTGTGGACGGGTAAAGATGAGTTCCGCTGCAGATTGGTATTTATCACCACCATCTCCGTAAGTCTTGGTACCAGTAAGGACAATTTTCTTAGCCTTGATTGTCTTGCCAAAGTCAATGTCTTTTGGCTTGTTGTTATCTGGCCAATCTGTCACGGTGAAGGTATGCTCCTTGCCAGACTCATCTGTGACAACCAGTTTCACATCACGCAAGTTACCATTTGAACCTGATCCACGTGGAACGTAGCGAAGTCCTGTGATTTCAGTTGGTTCTTTCAATACCATGGTTGCAGGCTTGCCTACATCTCCACCATTCCAAGATGTATGCCATAGACTAGACACATTACCATCAAAGGCATTCTCAAGACCTTCACCTGGTTGAGCTGGCGCATCCAAACTTTCAAAGTCTTCTGCTACCAAGGCTGTCTTCTTCTGAACCAAAGCATTCTTCAAGGCTTCAATCTTGGCAATCTCTGCACGCGCTTCTTCCACGCTAATGTCATCATCTGCCTGACTGAGGTTAAAGACTGCCTCTTTCAAAGCATCCATAGACTCTTTCGTGTAGTTGGTCATGGCAACCGTTGGCAAGTAGTTTTTCAGAGCATTTTCTGTCAACATCTTACCTGTTAGGGTAATTTCCTCAATGTGAAGATTGTCCATCATGAAGTCGTTGTAACCACGGAAGTTGGCATTTCCACCAGAATCACCACGAGTATTGCTTGCGTTTCCAGTTGAGTAGATACCTACCCAAGTATCGCCTGTTTCTGCACCTGTCACGAGGAAGGTTGCCTTCTTGGCTTTCTTAGAATCTGTCCAGGTATTTGGCAACTCGTGCATTTCCAAGTTGCTTGCCTGAGTACCGCGACGTCCTGATTGGAATTCTCCCTTACCGACGACAAAGGCGTAGGTATTGTCAGAGCCTGCTTCGTATTCAAAGGTTACACGGTAAGTCTTACCAGCTTCAAAACGGAAGTTTTGCGGAATAGTTTGGTAAACCAAGTTACGACGGCTCACTAGTCCATTTGTCTTCAATGACCAATTTCCTTCGATAACATCATCGACTTTCTTACCGTTCCATCCACGCTGTGTATATGGATCGTGTTTTTCAGACAAGTGAGTGCGGTTATCTTCGACACCTTCGACACCACCTACTACAAATGGGAAGATTCCTTGAGCTACATTTTCAAAGTCTTGTTTGAAAGTTCCTTGACCTGTATCATGCTTGTCTCCGTACATGCTTGAATTGTTTTCAAAGGTACGAATTTCATCAAAGTATGTTGCTTCATCACCAGCTTCACGACTCAATGTCAAAGTAACATTTGATACGTCCGATCCAGTTGTAAAGAAGGCGTACATGTTTTGGAAGTAACTTGTATCATCAACTGTAGCATTTTCACGACGATTGTTATGAGCATATGCTTTGATATAGTTGAGAGCGAGTGACTTATTGGTATAAGTAGTCACTTCTTTTTCGCCAGTATTCACTGTGATACTTGCCTTAGCATTACTACGGTTATCAACACCGACATAAACAGCATACTTGGTATTTGGTTTCAAGCCAGTCAGTTTCTGAGTAAGGCTAACCTTGCTCTTATTACCTTGGATACGAAGCATTTCATTTGCGCCTTGTGATTTGACAATTTCTGCCTTGGAAGCATCACCAGAGATGGTCCAGTGTTTCAAGGTTCCACTGTTAAATCCTTGGTCATAGATGTGCATGCCTTCGCTCCATGACATTTCAGGATTGGTTTGTTTTGAACGGTAGAGAACATATGGTTGATTTGCTAGAAGGTCTAGGGTAATCTTGCCATCTTTTACAGTTAGTTCTTGCTCTTCTGTCTTACCTTGGTCAGTTAGCTTGTAAAGGTAAACCTTGCTATTTGCCCAATCACTCGGAAGGGTCCAAGTTGTTGCACCAGCTTGCGTATTGAAGTAGTACATTTTTTCCTTTTCAGTAGTAAGTTTCTTACCATTTGCATCCCAGTTCCAAGGAGTCAAGTAAGCTGAGCCATCTTGGATGACACGCCCGTTGAGCGTTACTGTACGTTCGCGGTATTGTGGGCTATTGACATCATTTGACTTACGAGTCACAACAACCTTGTTACCTGCTGCATCGACTAGCTCAACCTTCATTTCTGGAGTCCATTTATAGGTGCTACCGTTATCAGACATGGTAACTGGTGTACCATTTTCCCATTTACTTACAGTGAAGTGTTGGAAGTACTTGGTCATCAAGTCATGGGCAAAGAGGTTAGTCACGTAGCCATTGTAATCACTTCTTCCTTGCCAGCCTTCAAAGTCTTTCATGCTGTAGCCACCTAGAAGTGGATAATCTGCTGCACCACCGTAACTTCTGTAGTCCCCTACCCAAGCATCTTTTTGATGGTTACGGATAAAGCGGGTGATGGCACTGTTGATACCTTTATTAGTATAGCCACCGTAGGTCAAGTCAGCAGCCCAGTGATGGAAGGTAGAGTCGTACTCACCACCATGGCCCCACTCGATTGCAAAGCGCCAGCCTTGCTTGTTGATTTCTTTTGCAAGAACGTGGGTAGCCCAGGCACCGTTATCACCTGATTGACCATTACCCCAAACGTCCACATAGATAAAGTCGAGACCGTCACCAAGTTTTTTCTTCAAATCTTCCCAACGTGCCAAACGGCCATGTGCTAGGTCATAAGCAGCATCAATGTTGATACCTTGGTCTAGCCAGTTCCAGCCATAGCTATAGCTACCATCTGGATTCTTACGGAGGATTTTTTCATTGAAGTATTTAGACTCAGGATAAGTCTCAGAAGCGTTAACATGGATACCTAGATGAGCACCATATTTCTTCGCTTTCGCAATCAAGGTCTTGAAATCTTCAACACCACCAATACGTTTACCAATATCAGCATAGTTCAAGTGACCAGAGTCATGGCCTTCGCTACCATATCCTTTAAGGAGAACACCTTGGCCAAGACCATCTGTATGGAGATTGATTTTCTTGATACCATCTAGAGTCATGAGGAATGGGTTTTGTGCTTGTGAACCAAAGTTCATCGCGATACGATAAGCTGTAATATCCTTAACTTTTTCCCAACCTTGGGGGTTGTTCATAATGCTACGATAAGCAATGGCACCATCTTGCCAATCGACTTTATTGTCTGCATTGGCGTCTTCGGTGATAACAACCTTGGCACTTGGAAGTTCCTTAGTATACTCTGGGAAGACAATGCCCTTATAAGCTTTTTCCCATTGCCATTCAGAGCTATGAATTCCGACATAGTTGGCATTTCCAACTGTTTCTTTATAGGCTGTCAAACGAGTCCAATCATACGAACCACCACCGTAGCTGTTTTGAGAGTTGCTCCAAACACCTGCAGCAAGCTTATCTGTAGAAACAAATCCATACATGTAACCCTTAGCCAAGTCTTTCATTGGATTGGTTACATCGATATGATCATCTCCGCTAACATGGGTATTGTTTGACATGGTTGCCCCATCAAACTTAGCACCAGCTTGATCACTCGAAACAGAGACTAAAGCATTACCAAGGAAACTAATCGTGGAAAGCAATTTTCTTTCGTCATCAATCTTTTGACCTGGAGTAACTTGATTATGGTTGACAATCTTGGTCACATCAAAGTGCAATTGATTATCCACAACTTGCAAACGAACTGTCATTTCCGCATTGATAAGATTAGCATCATCGCGAAGCTTCATCAAGTACTCTGCAGTTGTCTCATTGATTTTTTTGTAAGTAACTTCAGGTGTAACTTCGTGTTTGTTGATAAATACTTTATTGAATTGTTGAACTTGTCCTGGCAAGGTATGCCCGTTCAAACTGTATTCTTTAATACGTGGGAAGGCTTGGTCAATCACTGCTTTGAGGACCTTAGACTGGATCGTGTCATAAGTCACCTTGCTATCATCAATTTCAGGACCTGTTTCTTTTTCAGCAGGAGTATCCTCTGTTTTCACCCCCTCTTGGTTATCCGTTTTAACGCTAACAACTGTTCGCTCATCGCCATAGGAGCCCGCCTTGAGAAGAATTTTCTTCTCATTTTTAAGATGGTCATTGACCGCAGCTGGTAGAGTTACTGTATCAAAGAGTTTCTCATCATTATTCGTTGCATTGAGTTGTCCATCTGACTTGAGGGTAATTGATAGGCGGTTAATTGATCCTGTCTCAGGCGCTGCTACACGCCCCCCCTTATACCAGGTGCTATCGGTTGGAGATTTATACTCCCAGAACCAGCCGTCCTTATCATAACCAACAAAAACATTGTTCTTGGTATCTTTAAATTTCAAGAAGACACCAAAGCGTGATTTGCCCTTTTCAGAATCATCTTTGAAGGTTAAATCAACCGTCGCATTTCCATTAGCATCAACTGTCAATCCTTGTTTTTCAAACAAGGCTGGTTTATCGCCATTGTCGTTCTGTGCAGTTGAAGACAATTGATTGTAGCGGACACCTTTTTCTTCACGAACCGTAACTGTTCCTTGTTGCTCTTTATTCGCTACTGTTTGCCATTCAGGAGTTACTGTCTTAGGGGTTTCAGGTTTAGCAGCTGCAGGTTTATCCTCTTTTGGTTTTTCTTCAGCCGGTTTTTCTTTCTCTTCCAAGTCTGCTGGTTTCACACTTGAAATCCCCTGCATGTGGTCTTGGATCCATTTTAGTTGAGCTGGTGAGAAGAGAATACCTCCGCTCCGTTTTCCAACTACACCATTTTGGTGAACACCGACTAGTTTGCCTTCTGTATCAAAGATACCGCCACCACTAGCGCCCGGTTTTCCTCCTTGGTAACCAATCCCTTGGACACCTTCTCCGTATGGTTCCGCAAAATCAACTGTAGTATTGACAATCGGATTCAATTTCCCTTCTGGATAACCAAAGACATGAAGTTTATCTCCGATTTTCTTAACTACTGGCTTTTTGGTTACTTCAACAGGCGTATTTTCTAGAACTGTACGCAATCTCACAAGGGCCAAATCATTTTTGAAGCCCTTCAAATAGCCTTCACGATCCCAATGAATGATATCTTTCTTGCTAAACTTGACATCTGGCAATCCTGGATATGAGATGCTATAGATATCTCCATCCCCCTGATCATTGTCCACAACCTTACGGATATTGCCGTCTTGGCTGTCCTTGATAAAGTTATGAGAAACCGTCAAGACAAGGTCTTTAGCAACGACAATACCGCTGCCTTCTCCTGATGGTGTCTTAATCTTAACAGTCGCGCCGTAGTTTAATTCCCCATTGGTAGTCTTAGCCACATCTTCTGGGACGAGCTTCCCAGTATCTTGGGCTAATTGATCCTTGTCAACTTCGCGCCCATTGTCTTCAGCTTTCTCCAACTTATCTTCTAATTCTTTTGGCAGATTGCTTGGCTTTTCAGACTTTTCTTTTTCTTGAGCCAACAACTCTTCTTCTGTTTGAGGGCCTCCAGTAGTTTCAGCTGAACCAGGATTCTGAGCGGCAGCTTCCTTGTCAAAATCGTGCCCCTCATCACTAGCCTTCTTATCCAAATCAGCTAGTTCACTCGGCAAATTATCTGTTGAACCAACTCTTGCTTGATCAGCCAATACTGGGCTAGCTGCGAAGAAAGTCGCTCCAATCATCACCGAAGCTACCCCAAGCGTAAACTTACGAATACTAAACTTACAGCGTTTTTCAAAAAATCGTTTATCCATGAACTCCTAAATCCTTTCATTTTCCAGTAAGCGTTTACATTTCTTTTTTAAAAAATACTCCTTTCTCTGAAAGTGCTCTGCTTAACTGTTATAAATAAAAAATAATTGTACTTTTAATATAACAAATAAAAGACCAGAAAGCAATAGGAAATAGGTAAAATTCACTAAAATTTTCTCTTTTCTGAACAGTGCTAACGCTTAGAATTTTAAGAATAGCTTTACAGCTATAAAAAATTCTATCTCAAAGAATCTAATAAACAGTTTCATTTCAAAAACAGATTCTTATCGGATAGAAACCATCAAAATAAGGACCGAAAATCAGATTTTTTATCATTTTTTTGCTATGATTAGATAGAAGAAAAGTTAAGGAGAAGACAATGATATTAATTACAGGTGCAAATGGTCAACTCGGTACCGAACTACGTTATTTACTAGATGAACGAAATGTGGACTATGTTGCAGTAGATGTGGCCGAAATGGATATCACCAATGCTGAAATGGTTGAGAAAGTCTTTGCCGAGGTTAATCCAACTCTAGTCTATCATTGTGCAGCTTATACTGCTGTTGATGCTGCAGAAGACGAGGGGAAAGAACTGGATTTTGCCATAAACGTAACTGGAACTGAAAATGTAGCCAAGGTCTCTGAGAAATACGGAGCTACTCTGGTCTATATCTCGACAGACTACGTCTTTGATGGGAAGAAACCCATCGGACAAGAATGGGAAGTCGATGACCTACCTGATCCGCAGACAGAGTACGGACGTACCAAGCGAATGGGTGAAGAACTCGTTGAAAACCTTACGTCACAGTATTACATCATCCGCACTGCTTGGGTCTTTGGAAATTATGGAAAGAACTTTGTTTTTACCATGCAAAATCTAGCCAAAATCCATAAAACTCTCACTGTTGTCAACGACCAACACGGTCGTCCAACTTGGACACGTACCTTGGCTGAGTTCATGACCTACTTGACTGAAAATCAAAAAGCATTTGGCTACTACCACTTATCAAATGACTCCACTGAAGATACCACTTGGTATGACTTCGCTGTCGAGATTCTTAAAGACAGCGATGTTGAAGTGATTCCAGTAGACTCCAGCGAGTTCCCTGCTAAGGCTAAACGCCCCCTCAACTCAACTATGAGCTTGACAAAAGCAAAGGCGACAGGTTTCGTCATTCCAACCTGGCAGGATGCCCTTAAAGAGTTTTATAAACAAGAAGTAAGAAAATAAAAGATTACGACATACATAAAAAGCAAGAGAACTCAAAGTCTCTTGCTTTTTAGTATCTGATTAGTTAATTACTTGTTGCGTCTTGGCATAGTTAGCCTCTACCGCTTCTTTTTCAGATTTCCACCAGTCTTGGTTGTCTGTATACCATTTGATGGTCTCTTTGAGGCCTGCTTCAAAGTTGGTAAACTCTGGCTTCCACCCTAGTTCATCACGAAGCTTGCTAGCATCGATGGCATAGCGAAGGTCGTGACCAGCTCGATCCGTCACATGGTCATAAGCATCAGCTGGTTGCCCCATTTCCTTGAGAATGAGTTCCAGGACTTCCTTATTGTTCTTCTCACCATCCGCACCAATCAAGTAGGTTTCACCGATTGTACCTTTTGTCAAAATTGTCCAAACACCTGAAGAATGGTCATTGGTATGGATCCAGTCACGGACATTCTTACCTTCACCATAGAGTTTTGGCTTGATACCACTCAAGATATTGGTGATCTGGCGCGGAATAAACTTCTCGATATGTTGGTAAGGACCATAGTTGTTTGAACAGTTCGAAATAGTCGCTTTAACACCAAATGAGCGCACCCAAGCTTTGACAATCAGATCTGAAGCTGCTTTAGTTGATGAGTAAGGCGAGCTGGGATTGTACTTGGTTTCAGCCGTAAATTTCTCACCTGGACCTTCTCCATGACCTGGCAAATCTTCACGCAGAGGTAGGTCACCATAGACTTCGTCAGTTGACACATGGTGGAAACGAAGGTCGTATTTACGAGCTGCTTCCAAAAGAGTGTAAGTCCCAATGAAGTTGGTGTGGATAAATGGACTCGGATCATTGAGCGAGTTGTCATTATGGCTTTCTGCCGCATAGTGAACAATGGCATCTGCTTGAGCAGCTAGCTTATCGACCAAGGTTGCATCTGCAATATCTCCAACAACCAACTCAACACGATCACCTAAAATTGCTTCAATATTGGCACGATTACCCGCATAAGTCAGCTTGTCCAGTACCGTCACATGAACATCTGGAAAGTTATTATAAACATAATGAACAAAGTTAGAACCGATAAATCCTGCTCCACCCGTCACGATGATATTTTTGTATTCAGTCATTTTTATTCCTTAACTTTTTTACAAATCTTCTTTTCTTAGTGGTTTGACATCCTTAAGTAGGGGATGATGTTTGTCTGCTTCTGAAACTTCTGCTTCTGCTAGATTATCCCACTCAATTCCCAAGGCTGGGTCTGCATAGTTGACAAAGGCATATTTAGGCTTGAGTTCAAGTGCCCAGTAGTCATTGACCAGATAGCTATAAGAAACTGTATCCGAGAGTACTTGGAAACCATTGGCTACGCCACGAGGGACAAAGATTCCCTTACTTGCATCAATCTCGGTCTGATAAACATTTCCAAAAGTCCCACCTTCACGTAGGTCAACCCAAGAACCCAGAACTTTCCCATTGTCTGCTACTGAGATATACTTGTCCCAAGGTTCGGCATGAAGGCCTCGAAGAACATTTTTACGAGAAAAGCTGACATTATTTTGCAGTTTCCCTTCAACAAAGAAGCTTTCAGGAAAACCAAGCGGTAGCATCTTTTCTTTCTGAAAATTTTCCTTAAACCAGCCACGATTGTCTCCATGAACTGGAATGTCAAACTCTAACATACCTGGAATGGTATCAATCTTACGCACTGCTAGTGTTTTGCCGAAAAAATTATCTGTCATCTAGATTTCTCCAATCAAACGGAGCAGGTATTGTCCGTATTCATTCTTCTTAAGAGGTTGCGCCAGCTTCAGCACATCTTCGCGGCTGATATAACCCATTCGGTAGGCAATTTCTTCCAGATTTGCAACCTGGAGATTTTGCATTCGTTGAACCGTTTCGATATATTGGGAAGCCTCTAACAAGCTCTCGTGTGTCCCAGTATCCAACCAAGCAAAACCACGGCCCATCACCTCAACAGAAAGAACTCCACGTTTCAAATAAGCATTGTTGACATCTGTGATTTCCAACTCACCACGTGCACTTGGTTTTATCTGTTTGGCAATTTCCACAACGTCATTGTCATAGAAATAAAGACCTGTCACTGCATAGTTAGAGCGAGGATTCTCCGGTTTTTCTTCTATGGAAATAGCATTCATGTCTGTATCAAACTCGACCACACCAAAACGCTCTGGATCCTTCACTTGGTAGCCAAAAACAGTCGCACCTTTCTCTTTCTGGGCTGCCTTTTGAAGCATTTTGCTCAAACCAGGTCCATGATAGATATTGTCGCCCAAAATCAAGGCAACACTATCGTCACCGATAAATTCTTCACCGATAAGAAAAGCTTGAGCAAGCCCATCGGGACTTGGCTGTTCCGCATAAGAAAGCTTGATTCCAAATTCGGAACCATCCAAGAGCAGGTCCTTAAAACGGGGCAAATCCTGTGGTGTTGAGATGATCAAAATGTCCTTAATCCCTGCCAACATCAAGGTTGACAAAGGATAGTAAATCATGGGTTTATCATAAACCGGCATCAGCTGTTTTGACGCTGCCCGAGTAAGTGGGTACAGGCGCGTTCCCGAACCACCTGCAAGAATAATACCTTTCATAATGAAGTAACCTTTCTAACGAACTGATTAATGAGTAGCTTCAAATTCTTACTTCAATTTAGAAATAGCCGATTTCAGATAATCACCATTTCGAAGCGCTACTCCTACTTGTCTGGCATTAGCCGACAGTTCCATGTAATCTTGATCTGTCAAATCATCTAGTACTTTTTGGAGGTCATGTAGAGAATCAACTGCTAGACCACACTGTTTATCCAGAACAAAATGTGAGAGAGCCGACTCTTTCCAGACTATTAGGGGAAAACCTGAAGCTAAGTAGAGAGAGGCCTTGTGCGAGTTGTTAAAGCGTAGGTAGTTTCCGTAAGAACCTTGGCAGGTTTCTGAGCTGTCTCCGTCCCAGACCAAACCAAAACTACCTTCAAGAGCAGCTGGGAGGTCATCCGGCATAAAGGAACCAAAGTAGGTGGTGTTTTTCAATGCACGACTTTCATCATAGCCCACTCCATACAAGTTATAGGCTGGCTGATCTGGCAAGTTATAAAGATAACCTGACTTTGCAGGGTTCAAATTTCCAGCTACGATAATAGGTTGATTTTTTTGAGGAACAACTTGCACCTCAAAGTTAGGAATCAGATAGTCAAAAATCTCCAAGCTAACCATTTTATCTGCTGGCACTCCTTGACCTACTAGAACTTTCTTCATGATATCGTTATGAACGATAATGCCATCCACTGACATCAAAGCTTTCTTTTCCTGGAAGTAATTGCGCACTTTATGACGGAATTTCACTTCTGAACCTGCTGCATGACGCAAGGTTTCAATATCATGGATCAACAGATAGAATTTTGCTCCTCTTTTTTGCGCCTGCTTAATGAGTTGTGAGATGAAAAATGTATGGTGGATAATAGGGAACTGAATCACCAATTCATCTCCAGCTTCCAACTGATCAAACACAGACTTGGTCGCACGATATTTGTGTTGTTGAGCTTTAAAGAAATTCATCTTATACCAATTCTCAACCTTGAGCTCCAACCCCTCATAACCCTCTGAGATTAGAATAGTTTCCACGTCATTTCGTGCCTTACTCCCTGCATTCTTTTCGTGTGCATTATGCAGAAATGAATCCTTCAGATAATATTTCACCTTTTCTCCCCTTTATCCGTGATGTTCTTAGATACTCCCTAGTTCTTCTTCTACCACATCCAATGCACGTTCAACAGTCACGTGCATATCATAGTATTTATAATCTGCCAAGCGCCCACAGAAAATAACGCGCCCATTTTTCTCAGCTTCTGCTAGATACTGCTCATAAATTGCATTGTTTTTGGCATCATTGATTGGATAGTAAGGTTCATCTCCTCTTTTCCAATCTGCTGGATATTCACGAGTAATAACGGTCTTGGCTTGAGTCCCAAACTCAAAATGTTTGTGTTCGATGATTCGCGTATAGGGAATATCACGTTCAGTATAGTTGACTACGGCATTTCCTTGATAATTTTCTTGGTCCAGAATCTCATGCTCAAAACGGAGACTACGATACTCAAGTTCACCAAACTTGTAGTCAAAGAACTGATCAATCATCCCTGTGAAGACAATCTTAGTTGCTGAAGCCTCCAAGTTCTCCCGATCAGCAAAGAAATCTGTATTAAGCTCTACTTCGATTCCTTCCAACAACTTTTCGATGATGACATTGTAACCACCAATTGGAATCCCTTGGTAACGGTCGTTGAAATAATTATTGTCATAAGTCAATCGAACAGGTAAACGCTTGATGATAAAAGGTGGTAGTTCAGTAGCAGAACGCCCCCATTGCTTTTCGGTGTAGCCCTTGATTAGCTTTTCATAAACATCTGTACCAATCAACTTAATGGCTTGTTCCTCTAAGTTTTTTGGCTCAACATCTTGCATGTGTGTCGTCTGCTCAGCAATTTTGTCCTTGACTTCTTGGGGTGTCTTTGTCCCCCACAAAGCATAGAAAGTATTCATGTTAAAAGGCAGATTGTAAAGATGTCCTTGATAGTTGGCAATGGGAGAATTGATGTAATTGTTAAACTCCGCAAACTGATTGACATAATCCCAGACCTTTTTATTGGATGTATGGAAGATATGAGCCCCATACTTGTGGACATTGATTCCTTCAACAGATTGGCAATAGATATTCCCACCAATGTGTTCTCGTTTATCAATCACCTTCACTTTCTTGCCACGTTTGTTGGCTTCGTAGGCAAAGATTGCACCTGACAAGCCAGCACCGACAATCAAATAATCGTACATAAAATCTCCTTATTTCTTTAAGACACTTTTTAGTTCTTGAAAATCCAAGACACGTAAGACCAAAACCAAGCCACCGTAGACTAGGAAGCCAAGCAGAGAATAGATCAAGACATTCACAACAGACGAGAAGTGCATGAAAGCTTGTACAGAATACAAAGCGCCGTACATCAAGAGAGCAGCTAAAAATATTTTTAGCATAGATGGAAGGATCTTGACCTCTTTTAGGTACGAACGTGTAAAGTAGAGTTGGATCAGCCAGACCAAACCTTCAGTCGCAACAGATACAATTGAAGCTCCAATATAGCCCAGAGGTGGGATTAAGAGGAGATTCAAGCCCACACTGAAAATAGCTGGAATAGTTGTTGACAGCATAAATTCACGATTCTTATTGTGAGGAATCAAGATTTGAATTCCCATTATGTTAGTCCAGCCAATAAAGAACATTCTAAAGACCATGATGGCAATCGCATAGCGAGCATCTTGGAAGTCTTGCCCCAGGAAAAAATTGACAAAATCTTTGTTAACAATTAAAATCCCCGCAATCATCGGGAAGATAACCAAGTTATACACTAAGAAAGACATTTCATGTAACTTGTTAACCGCCTTTTGATTACCTGATGAGAGGAGATTGGAGACCCGAGGCAACATAACACTACCAAGCGACGTTACCAAAGTCAACAAAATATTCAATAATTTCAAGGCTTGATCATAGATCCCGACATCCTTGGTCGAAGACAAGGCACCCAACATGGTGCGATCTAGCGTGATGTAGAGTGAAATGGCAATCTGTGGCAGAAACAAGAGAATGACTGGTTTGATATGCTCTTTGGCATAGGCTATATCCAAATGCGGCTTGCGAATGTGCTCCCGAGCAGGAAGCCACATACTCAACTGACCTAGTAGATCATAGGCAACCAAGAGGATGATATACAAGTACAAGTCGGATGGTTTCTTAACAAATAGGAATATCGAAACAACACCTAGAAGTTTGACCATTGTGTTACGAGCTGTGATTTTTTTGAAATCTTCTAACCCTTGAAAAAGCCAAGAAATATCAAAACTACGAGACAGCAAACTAAAGCCAAGTATATAGGCAATTGGATTGTTCATCGACGGCACAAGTAAGCAGACAATGATATAAAGCGTAACTGCTAAACAGGTTGAAAGGACTTGTAAACTGTAAATACCCCAGAAGGTCTTTTCGACTTCCTTACGATGGCCGGAAATTTCCTTTGTCCCATAATTGGCTACTCCCAGCGTCGCCAGTAGGATAAAATAAGTCACGATAGAATTATAGTATCCGTATGACCCCAAATCATCCGAGGAGAAAACCCGAGTAATATAGGGTGTAGTAATGACTGGTAAAACGATTACTAACAGCTGATAAGAAAGATTATATAAATAATTTTTTAATACTTTCACAAGGAGTTCCTCGTTGTAGATTTCTTCGATTCAAATTCAATAACTGGCAAGGTTGCAAATAGAGTAAACATAAAAATATTATAAGACGGGCGAACCCAGAAGGCCTCAAACATACAGTTGACTGCTATTAAGGATAAGGCCGTCAATAGCAAATAATTCTTTTTGCGATAAAGAGACCAAGACCTAACTATGTATAACACGACCAATAAGAGAACTGGAATCATACCATAGGTAAAGAGCATCTGAACGTAGGAAGAGTCTACATAGTCGTAGCTCAAAACGGATTCTGTACGCCCCCCATAACCGATAAATGATATGCCCCGAATCCCAAACCACTGCACTGCATATTTTTTTAGTGCCTCATGTCCTAGGTGTAATCTCATACTAAAAAAATTGTTTAGAGCCACATACATTGGATGAGACCAGGTAAATTTAGAAGAGAGATAAATCATTACTGAAGACGCTATACCAGCCGATAAAGGAAGTAAAGCAAAAAGCCGTCGCTGTTTATCATTTCGGAAATAAAAGTACAGAAAAATGAGCGCCATTACAGTAATAGAAGCGGCATTAAGCCTCGCATCGCAATATCGAATAATGAAATAAGCCAGACCAAATCCTAAGGCAGTCCGTAAAATAATGAATTTCTTTCTAAAGATATACGATATAGCTGTATATAGATAAAAACAGTGAGAAGCAAAATCAGTTGGATAAATAAAGCCAAATGAATTTCGAACAACGACTCCCGCAGATCGTGATTGGACAAATTGCAAGTTTGGAATAGCACCAATCACGGCCAAGAGCACTATCAATACAATAAAAAACAAGGCTACAACAGAGTATATTTTAAGTACACTTTCCATCTCAGCCTTGTAAAGAAAGACAAGCAGAAACATATACATCAATGCATTAAGGTTCCCAGTCTTATAGTAAACCATGCCCCCAGCAAAAAGAAGAATTGGTGCAAAGATGAGATAGCTTATAGAGTAGTGATGAATATAAGCAAATCGCATAGCAAGTAAAAGGACCGCAAAAAAAGGAACTAGATTAGGAATATTAGGTAAAACAGGAGCTAACATAGACGTATTGATCATATCTATGGAGACAACCACTATTAAAACTGCTGCAATTAGCAATTTATCACGTTCTAACTTTAACATTTTCTTTTTCCTTTTCTTCTTTCGTCCCTAACTCTTACTTAGGATTTTTTTAACTTTTTAAATTGATAATAGAGCCGCGGATACTTAGTAATTAAAACATAGAGGATCCTACGTTTCTTGCTAACTCTAGCATTCTTCAAGACAAGAGGCAAATAAGGCCTGGTTTCCTCCTGAAGTCTCTTGAATTCTACTGAATCCCCATCCTTAATCATCGTAAAGATAAGAAGACTTCCTGTAAAGAAGCGTGAAATGATAGCTTCTTGGAGTTCTGAACTCTCAGGATAGGTTGCATTCACAACCTCTTTTAAATGATCAATTGCTTCGTAAAACTCGTATTGTTTTGGAGTGAAAGCCGAGGCAGTAATGCTACCAGGTCTATGGTAATAATGGTAAATCGGAAGATGGTACAAGGCCACGGATTGGACTTGGTTGAGATGCTCACTGATAACATAGAGGTCTTCGTAGATGCGCCCCTTGGGGAAGGGAGCTTTCTCAAGAAGTTCTTTCCGATAGAGTTTCCCACAAGCAGAGACCGTCACAAGGTCTCCATAAAGCATCTCAGTCAGAGCCTTTGCCTTGTCATAGACCTTAACTTGGTCTAAATCAAGCTGATCCAAGTGAAAATTTTGAAAACGATGATAGTGAGCTGTTGGCTCTACTTTGCCACTCACCATATCTGCTTGGGTACGACTTTGTAGCTCTGCTAGCAGTTCCAAGGCGCAGGGTTCCAGATAGTCGTCTGGATCTAGGAAAGTAATCCAGTCACCCTTGGCTTTCAAGACCCCATAGTTCCGAGCATCAGACAAGCCACCGTTGACCTTATGGTAGCTAGTCACCCAATCATATTGCTGGGCATACTGGTCACACAAGTGTCCTGAGCCATCACTCGAGCCGTCATCAATCAAGAGGACTTCCATATCCTTGTAAGTCTGATGTTCCAAACTCTCCATGGCATAATGAAGGTAGTCCTCCACATTATAAACAGGCACAATTACCGAAATCATATTTTCTTTTCTTTCTCTTACTTAGTTTTACAGTTTAAATCTCAAATGAACTTCTATCTGGAAGCAGTTGATCCATAGCCTTGATAAAGTCTGTCATCACCTGCTCCTCGTCTTGAATGTTAAATCCATCATTGATACACATAATTTGGTATTTGCCAGAATTTAGTATCTTCCAAAAATCTGGTCCGGCATTATCCAAAGAAAAGAGTCCCCCCAACTTAGGATTTCCGACAGCGTATTGACCACTGGCAATCTGCCAATACTTAAAGAGCCAAACATTGGTATCAGAAGGATTTCTAAAGCGACTAGCCGAGGTTCTTTCCAAGACAGCTTTTTCCTTTTCCCATACCAAGTTCATCGTTGATCTTAGTAGAGGATAGGGCAGATGACTCTCCCAGAAACCACAGATAAACTGACTATTTCTGTATAGTAGCGACTTAACGATACTTTTTAATCCCTGCTTTGGATCAAAGAATTGGCCATTCTTCAAAATTTCATTTCGACTGAAATAGCTAGTGACAATCTCCATGTCATTTATCTGAAAATTCCCCGTTCCATATCGCTCAGGAATAATCGGTGAAAGAGCCGTATTATATTTGGGTAAACCATCCTCTGAGAAAAAATCTGTCGGCTCGACTGGAGCTGTCAAATACATATCGTCATTAAAAAAAACAAAATGCTCAGAGAGTCCGGGGATCCGATGGATATTACTTTCGATAGGATTGGCAGAAAAAACTGGCAGGTAGTCATTGCAGATAATCTCTGTATGATCTACCAATACCAATTTATCACTGTTTAACTCTAACCAGCTTGGCTTTTGCTGGTCGGTCACGAGGTAGACCTTATTAACCCAAGGAGCAAATTTTTCAACTCCTCTAAACCAATATTTAAAGGTCCCCCATTCTCGGTAAGCCTTGACTGAATTCATACTCTGTTTAGAAGTATTAACCGATCCATCATAGCTTGATTTTTTTTCTTGCCACACAGGATCATTCCCATCAACCCAAGTAACAACAAAATCTATTTTATTCATAACTAATCTTTTCTATCTGTTTTATACAACTCCGAAAAGTTCTTGATGTAACTCTCCAAAGAAAACAGCTCTTTTTGTCTCTGATATCCTACTCGCCCAAATTTTTCTCTTTTTTCAGAACTATCTAGTAAGAGAGAAATGGCATTAGAAAGTTCTTGAGGACGATTTGGTTTGACTAAGCAACCACTTTTGTCATCTACTACCATTTCAGCTATTCCCCCATTGTTATAACCAACAACTGGTTTTGAACAAGCCATGGCTTCTAGGACCACTGTAGGTAGGGAATCAGGTTTTATACTTGGTAAGACAAAGATATCAAACATATTATAAAGTTCAGAAGTCTTATCGTAGTAATCAATACGATGAATTTGTGACACAACAGATGAAGAAGCTATTCTCTTATCTAGTTCTTCTAAGCGCCATTCTTCACCAGGAAAAACACCTCCAGCTAGGAAAGCCACCGCTTGCTCATTCTTTTCCAAAAGTGGCTCGACTGCTTCTATGAAATCATTTTGTCCTTTGATAGCATTGACCCGACCAATCATGCCAATCACAAGTGCATCTTGCGCAATGTCAAATTTTTCACGAATAGAAGACGCATCCATTGGATAATAGACAGTATTATCGACACCGTTATAAATCACTTCCACTTGGCTATCTTTGATAAAAGGAGACTGCTTGATATGATTAGCGACCGCTTGGGACACCGTCACAATCTTGTCTGCATATCGTCCCATGAGCATATTGATAAAGTCAGAAATAGCTTTGGGTTTGACGATAATCTCATGAACATGCCAAATCAAAGGCAGCTTGAGCTTGCGTTTCAAATAGATGCCCTCCAAAACAGCCGCTGTATTATTGTGAACCATATCTATACTGTGTTGTCGAGCATAGAGGGCGATTTGCTTAGCATAGAAATTATAAGAGCGAATATAATCGGCAATGCCTTTAGGATTAAAGTATTTTCTACGTAAAATCGGATAATCCAACACGCTGACCTTAGCTCCAACTTGGCGCAAAGCCTCGACTAAAACACCGTCATTTGGCAAGATGACGTGAGCTTCAAATTCTTTGGAATCCAATCCTTTGATCAATTCCAATAAAACCTTATCTGCTCCATACATTTCTGCACCAGCATGCAAGTATAAAATCCGTTTCATTCCCTATCCTTTAAACACTTCTTCATAATCTGACACAATCTTTTCCCATGTGAAAGCTGAGAGGATTCTTTGGCTTGACTTGAAATCCAAGTCAGTTATTGCTGCCTGATCAAATCCTTCTACTTCCTCAATGACGCGTGCCAACTCATCTTTTTTCCAATAAATTGCCCCATCTTCACCAACCTCACGGTTAAAGCCAACATCTAGCAACAAATTTAGTTTTGTGGATGCTAGGGCTTCTAGTAGAGAAGGGTTGGTTCCTCCGACCTCATGCCCATGGAAATAGGCAAAGGCATTTTCGCGAATGTACTTGAGCAGCTCTTGGTCGTAGACAGTCCCGACAAATTTAACCCTAGGATCTTTGTCAAAACCAGTATCTTGTAACAACTGGTCGTAAAATTTATTCTGCTCCACATTTGTGATGAGAACAAAGTCCTTTTTGGACTTTGACTTGATAAATTCACGAATCATGGATTCGTAGTTATTTTCAGGAACAAATCGTCCCACTACTAGATAATAGCCATTTTCGCTAACTCCTTTTTCCTGATACCAATTCCGAACTTTGGTATCTTCTGCTTTCAGGATTGAAGGAGCTGTATCTGTCCCATAGGCAATATAGGTGGTCTTTGGTTGATATTGCTTATAATCCTCCTGGATATATTGTTCAATATTTTTACTGTCACAGACCAATAAATCTGCATGTTTGACCATGAGCTGCTCTGAAAATTTCCAATACTTACGAACTGGTAAACTCCACTTTGCTCGCAACCATTCATGACCATCAGGATTTACTAGCAATTGGCCTCCGATGGCACGAATTTTTTTCTTAAGCCCAGAAATAAAAGGACCGATGCGACAAGCTAGAATGTAAAAAATGGGAGCCTCGTCCTTGTTTTCCTTAGCCAATTCAATAGCCTTGTTGACCGCTGCAATATCGTAAGCGATGGCACGAGCCGGTCCAATATTAGGTACATCAATGTTGAAACAAATGGCTCCATTATGCTCAAACTGGTCATCCGTGATGCCAGATTTAGCTGAATTTTCACGCATACAAGCAACATAGTATTGTATGTTGCTGTCTTTTTGATATTCGGTTAATTTTTCAACAAAGGTTTCAAATCCTCCATACTTAGCAGGAATCCCCTTTGAACCAATAATATAAACTGATTGTTTCATTTCTCTCCTAACAGGCTGAGGGCACAAATCACTTCGCCCCTTCTCTCATAAATACCACTTTGACGGTCTTTAACAATATTTCAATATCTTTCCAGATGGTCCAATCATCAATATAAGCCACGTCCAGCTTGACAACATCATCAAAGTCCGTGATTTTACTACGACCACTCACCTGCCATAGACCAGTAATTCCTGGCTTAAAACTAAGACGACGTTTTTGTTCAGGAGTATATTTTTCATACTCATCAACTGTTGGGGGACGTGTCCCAACCAAACTCATATCTCCCATTAAAACATTCCAAAACTGAGGGAGTTCATCTAGACTGGTTTTACGGATAAATCTCCCTATCTTTGTTATACGAGGATCATCATTGACTTTAAACATACCACCTTGCATGGTATTTTGTGCAAGGAGTTCTTGCTTCCTTTTCTCAGCATCCACGCACATAGATCTAAATTTATAAAAAGTAAAATGTCGACCATTTTTTCCGATACGAGTTTGAGAAAAAATAGCGGGTCCGCCATCTTTTCGAATCACCGGAACCAAAACAATACTCACCAATCCACAAATAAGTAGTCCGATAATCGAACCTATGATATCAATGAAGCGTTTAGCAATGACGTGGCTTGTCTTATAAAATTTTGTAGAAAACGTAATGACATTCAAGCCTGCCATTCCGCGAATCTTTTTATCGCCACCTAGATAGTTATTGAAAGCATTCAGGTTGACTGTCACATCAATTCCCATTGTTTCAAAAAGAGAGATGAACTCCCCGATGTCATACTCTTCACTTGGTAAATTGATAAAAACTTCATCAACAACTTCATGGGTAGCAAAGTCTAAGATGTTCTCAGCAGGTACAACGGTTAAGGTTTGATGCTGAAAATCAGGCCGGTCTAAAACACTGACCGCCACCAAATTCCAAAAAATTTCTCCCGACTCTATCAGCCTATCGATGACTTTTTCAACCCTAGAGGTCGCTGTTATCAAGAATATCTTCTTACTCCCCTTGAGATTTGGAAAGATGCGTTTTCTATAGCGTTTAATGCACAGATTCAACAAATACAACAGAATAGAGTGTATTGTCAAAAAATAAATCATCCCTCGTCTAGAGATACTAAAACGATCTTCTAAGAAAAAATTCGAAATACTGATAGCTAAAGCAAAGAACACGATATACTTTGTAGTGTTGATAAACTCTGCTAAATAGCCTCTTTTAAAAAAATCATGCCCATAATCACTGATATAAAACACAAAAAAATGAAGAATGAACAAGATAATAACAGAAGTATTGACAATCTCTGTTTCCTTTACAAAACTAAGTAAATATGCTAATAAAATGACAAGAAAACTCTGGATTGCCGCCAAAGTAATCTTCAATCCCTTTTCTTCCATAATATCTTCCCTAAACTATTTATTATTTTTTGCCATAATTCCCATAGTTTCCATATGCTCCATAGGAGCCATATTTTTCAACTGAAGTATTGAGTTTATTAAGCACAATTCCTAAGAATGGTTTTCCTGTTTGTTCGAGTTGTTCTTTAGCTTTTTGGACATCACGACGATTTGTTTCACCTACTGCCGTTACCAAAACAGAAGCATCACATTTTTGAGTGACGATAGCTGCATCGATGACAACTCCGATTGGCGCTGTATCCACAATGATGTAATCAAAGTACTTACGCAAGGTATCAAGCATGGTTGCAAAATTTTCACTTTGTAGCAAGGCTGTTGGGTTGGGTGATATAGAACCCGCTTGAATAACAAACAAGTTTTCAACATTGGTATCACATAGGCCTTGTGATAGGTCTGTCGTCCCAGATAAGAACTCTGTTAGTCCAGTAATCTTCTCGCGTGATTTAAAAACACCTGACATGACAGAATTACGAATATCGGCATCTATTAACAGCGTCTTATAGCCCGCACGCGCGAAAGCCCAAGCAATATTTGTAGAAGTAGTTGACTTCCCTTCACCCGGTTTCACAGACGTGATCGCAATCACTTTCAAGTTATTCCCACTCAACTGTATATTGGTACGAAGTGCATTGTAATACTCTTCAGCTTTTCTTGCCAAATCTAATTTTTTTTGTACAATCTCTAACGTTGGCATTTTTCTCTCCTATTTCAATTTATCCAAATTTGGAACTACTCCCAATAGTGCAATTTGCATCACGTCCTCAATATCTTCTGGACGTTTCACTCGTGTATCTAAGAGCTCAACTAGGAGCACTGCGACAACCATCACAACCGCCCCCGCAAGAAATCCAACCATGGTATTGCGACGAATATTTGGTGAAGATGGCGATGTTGCAGGGCGTGCTTCTTCAAGTGTTGTCACATCCGAAACGCGAGTGACGCTGATGATCTTTTGAGCCGCAACCTCTCTCAAAGAGTTGGCGATACGGCTAGCTTCCTCAGGTGCACGGTCTGTAACAGAAATAGATACAATACGCGTATCCACTGGAACTGTTACC
Source organism: Streptococcus oralis subsp. oralis (assembly GCF_002096445.1). Lineage (GTDB taxonomy): Bacteria > Bacillota > Bacilli > Lactobacillales > Streptococcaceae > Streptococcus > Streptococcus oralis_N. The sequence goes on along the minus strand of NZ_NCUK01000013.1, from coordinate 101,707 downwards.
TTGATTTTACTAGCTAGACCTTTTGGAGGGAGTTCTAGTTTCAAATCAGTCGCAACCTTCTCTAAAACGTCTTGCGAAAGAATGATTTCGCGATAGTCTTTTACCAAGTAAGATCCTGCTTGCAAATCTTGGTTAGTCAAGCCAGGCTTATCTCCCTGATTACGATTGACCACATAAATTCGGGTCGTACTCGTAAACTCCGGCTTCACAATAAAACTACTATAGGCAAATGCTACTATCCCTGTCACGAATGCTACCAAAGCAATTAACAATTTTCGTTTCCAAAGGATTTTAAGCAAGTGAAATACATCGATTTCCATCATATTTTGTTCTTTCATTTTTTCTCCTAAATCAATTGATCCATTATTATTTTTCGGGGATTATCCTTAAAAAGTTCCTTAGCCTTATCTTCACTGTATTTTTTAGCAATGATATCATAGGCTTCCTCCATATGAGGAGGTCTGTGATCCAAGTTATGCATGTCACTTGCTATCACGTGAACCAGATCTCGTTCCAAGAAATACTGGGCTCTCTTTTTCATGAATTTATAAGTTTCTCCGAAGAGTTTAGGTTTCAAGACATGAGAACTATTAACCTGAGTATAACATCCCATATCAATCAGCTCTCGCACGCGCTTTTCATTATTTTCTAAAGCATCGTAACGTTCAATGTGGGCAATGACGGGTGTAATGCCTAACATTAGAATATTACTCAGCCCCTTATGCATCTCTCGATAGGGCGTATTCATACTAAACTCAATCAAAGCATAGCGACTATCGTTGAGGGTTGGGATTAATTTCTTTTCCAACTTCTCAACAACATCCGGCGTATAGTAAATTTCTGCCCCATAGGCAATGATTAAGTCATCCGCAACTTCCTTAGCCATTTCTCGCACCTTCAAAAAATTGGTTGCGATTTTTTCTTCAGGAGTTTCAAACATCCCTTTTCGTCTATGCGAAGTGGAAACAATTGTTCGTACTCCTTGACTGTAGGCCTCTCTAAGAAGCTTTTTACTTTCCTCTATCGACTTTGGACCATCATCCACATCGAAAACGATGTGCGAATGGATATCTATCATGCTACTTGCCCTCCATCACATCCTTGATAGCAGCTTTAGCAGCAGCTAAACTGCTATCGTCAATTTCCATCATATAGAGGTTGCTATCTGGCATAGCGTATGAAGGAAGATCCGTGCGTCCAGTTCCCTTCAAGTCTTGAGAGTTGACTTTGTAGTTCCCGCCACTCTCCAATTGAGTATTGACTAGATCCATCATGGTTTCCAAAGGCATGTTGGTCTGAAGAGAATCTTGCAATCCTTGGATAATATTGTCATAGTTCTTCAAAGCCTCAGTTGACGTCAACTTCTGAATAATAGCTACAATAACCTTTTGTTGGTTCCGACCACGATCGCGATCTCCATCTGCTAGAGAGTAGCGCTCACGGACAAAACCAAGAGCCTGCTCAGAGTCTAGATGGACATTCCCAACAGGGAAATGGTACTTGCCATGCAAAGAAGTGAAATCCTGATCATTATAGACATCAACGCCACCTAAAAGGTCAATCAACTTCAAGAAAGAGGTAAAGTTCAAGCGCACATAGTAGTTAATATCCACCCCATAGAGATTTTCCAAGGTATGAATCGACGAGTCCACTCCATAAATCCCAGCGTGGGTCAATTTATCCTTTTGATTATTTCCCCCATCCGCTATCGGAACATAGGAATCTCGAGGCGTTGTAGTCAGAAGGATTTTTTTGGTATCACGGTTCACTGTCATCAAAATATTTACATCTGAACGCGAAACGGAACTAATCGGACCATAGGTATCAATACCACTCACATAAATATTGAAAGCTTTATTCTTCGATACCTTTGGTGCCGCAACATCCTTAGTTAATTGTTTTGTATAGATTTTTTTGATTTTTGAAGCATAATCTGGATACTCTGCTTCAATGATATTTTCAAAGACACTATTTAAGACAATTGCTTTCGTTTCGCCAAAAAGCAGACTCTTATAAGCTGCTAGATAAGAAGTACTCTGTTCAACTATCAAGTCTTTACTCTGTGTCGTCTTAATATCTGCCACCAACTTTTGGATATTATCATTATCTGTTTCAGTCGGACCTTTTACACTCTCTAACTGAGCCACATTATTGATTTCACTATCTTTCAAAACGACCACACTCATCGAATACTCTGAGTAGTTTGAAGTCGCATTGATATGATTGGTAAAACCGACAAACTGTTGCAAAGCATAGAGAGAAACGGAGCTAACTACGATGGCAAGCGTCAAAAAGAAGACCGTAAACTTCTCAGATTTTTTATAAACAATCAGCAGTAGTCCTACTAAAGCAGCTAATAAAACGAGAACTGCAGAAATAATATTCAGGTATCTAAAGGCTAAAATGTTGTGTCTAAAAATCAAGAACAGCAAAAAACCACCCAACAGTAGATAAATGGTTAATAAGACTATGTTAATATTTCGTTTCATGTTGCCAGAACGAGCTCTCTTTGAACGTCTACTCATGATAATCCCCTATACACGTTAATAGTTATAAATATTATATCACAATCATGATGGAAATTCCATCCATCCTTGCTATTTTCAGCGTTTTCATTCGCTTTTGTTCTCTTAAGTTGCTCTGAAATATAAGCAAAGTTCCGAATGCCATTCTGCACAAAAAGACAAGGCGCTCAGGGGCAACCTTGTCTGTAATCTTATTTTACGTGGTTTTCAAACTCTTTTTGGCTCTTTTCGATAGCTTTTTTACTTTCTTCTTCCCACTTAGCCTTGGCTTCATCAAATTGTTTCTTGGTAACAGGGTCTTTTTGTAATCTCATGTACTTATAATTATTTCCGTCACCCTTGATTCCCACTAGGGAGTAGGCACGTGTAAACGGAGTTACTTTGGTTACAGAGGCTGTACCACCATTTGACATAGCAGACATAACTAGAGAATTGTCAATCATCCAAGCTTGAGCTTCAGCGTATTTTTCATAACGCTTAGTGACATCTTTATTCTCAGCATCTGCTTCTTTCAGGAGTTGTGTATAGGTATCGAGCCCCAAACTCTTAATGAGCTCTTGGTCTTCCTTGGCATCAAGACCAAAAATCTTGAGATAGAAGCCTGTTTCAGCATTGAAGGGGTCTAGATAAGTTGATGGATCCTGGTAATCACCAACCCAACCATCAAAGTTTAGGTCGTAGTCACGAGCTGCTGGATTTGGTGCTAGGAAGGCAACATTCCCAAAGTCATCTGTAGAAAGCTGTTGAACATCAATGACGATATTGTCAGAACCTAGTACTGTTTCAAGGGTTTGTTTAACCGAGTTCATACCAGAAACCGCATTTTTATTCGTCTGATCAACAGGGACATCCAAATGGATTGGGAAAGTCACGCCTTGGGCTTCCAATTCCTTTTTAGCTTCCGCAAATCTTGCTTGGGCCTTTTCCTTGTTAAAGTAGGCATCTTGAGCATCTGCCAAATTGATACCTGACCACTCAGTTCCGTAGTTCACAAGCTTAGAAGCTGTTACTTCTCCAAAGGTCTTATCTCCCACCTGGACAAATGTTGGAGGAACTAGAGTATTACGAAGGGTTTTGCTCGCTGCTTCTTCACCGTTAGATTGAGCAGAGTAGGCTGTTCGATCAATACCAAAGTTGATAGCTTGACGGAAATTTTTATTTAAAATCGCTGTTTGAGCAGATTTCTTTTGTTCGTCCGTTGTTTTAGCGGTATGATTATAGGTTTTGCGGTTGACGTTAAAGTTAAAGTACCAAGATGTCTTATCTTGTAAGCTATAGACGATATTGTCTTGGTATTTTTCTTTTGTCTTAGCATAGTTCGAACTATTTGGATAGACTCCTGCAATCGAGTAAGCACCACTTTCAAAGTTTCGAATGGTCATCTCCTGATCTGACCCATCAAAGTAAGCTAACTTAACTTTTTCAATGGTTACTTTATCATAATCATAATAGTGTGGATTCTTCACATATTCGATCGAAGATTTTGATGTGAAATCTTTTAACAGATAGGGACCGTTATAAAGGATACTGTCTGGTGTCAAGGTACCGAAATCTTTATCCTTTGATTTCAAGAACTCTTCGTTGACTGGGAAAAGGATACTATTGGTTGTCTTTGAATTCCAATACGGTTCTGGTCGAGTCAAAGTGTACTCGACTGTGTAATCATCCAAGGCTTTGACACCGACAGTTGAAAAGTCATTGGTCACACCCGTCACATAGTCATTCAATCCCTTTATTGAATTTTGAATCAGATCCATGGCTTGCCCCTTATTGTCCGCGGCATATTTGATCCCAGTGACAAAATCCTGAGCTTTGACTGAAGCGTATTCCTCACCATCAGCCGTATACCACTTGGCATCTTTTCTAAGCTTGTAGGTATAGGTCAAACCATCTGATGAAACAGACCAATCCTCCGCAAGAGCAGGTACGAGGTTCCCATAGCTGTCATTTTCTAGCAATCCATCTACGAGATTGGTAATAACGGCAGTGTTATCTGCATAATAATCTAGAAGATAGTTAAAAGTTGTTGGATTCGCACTAAATGTTGATGAATAAGTGCTAGTATCTGTGTTGGACTGTCCACATGCAGAGAGCAAAATCCCTGTCGCTAAGACAAGACCTGTCCCGATTAGTCTTTTTTTCAGTTTGATCATCATTCACTCCTTTATGTCACTTTTTATAACATAACCATATTTTATCAAATTTATTCAAAAATGTAAAGTTACTGCCTTTATGACAACTGGTGTCTAAAAATAAAAAGGAAGCACAGTTTCCTGCAACTTCCTTTTCTGTTTATAGATTACTTGACGTGTTTTTCAAGTTCTTTTTGGTATTTGGCATTTGTTTCGATTTTTTCTTGTTGCCATTTCTTGAAGGCTTCTTCGTATTCTTTTGCAGTCACAACGTCATTTTGCAACTCCAAACCTTTGAACACAAATGGGTCTCCCTTGATCCCGACTTGAGAGTAAGCTTTTGTAAATGGTACAGTACGGCTAACCGTTGGAGAACCACCTGAAGAAGCAACTGGGATTAAAAGTGAACTATCCGATACCCAAGCTTGAGCTTTGGCATATTTTTCATAACGCTTGTTAAGGTCGCTGGTTTCAGCTGCAGCGTCATCCAAGAGTTTCTTGTATTCGTCCAATCCAACTTGAGCCATCACTTCTGGATCATTTCCGCGCTTAATCCCCAAGTGTTTAAGGGCAGAACCCTTCTTAGCATCAAGAATGTTGAGGTAGGTAGCTGGGTCTTGATAGTCTGGTCCCCAACCAGTTCCGTTCAAGTCATAGTCTTTTTGGGATGGAACCTTGGCTTGAGATGTAATGCTCAATTTCTCATTATCGGTCATTTGAAGGACATCGACAATGACATTTTCAGTGCCAAGTGATGATTCGATAGACTGCTTGAGTGAGTTGGTTTGTTGAACCGCGATTACATCTGTTTGTTCAACGGGGATATCCAAATGGATTGGGAAGGTCACACCCTTAACCTGCAATTCTGCCTTAGCCTTTGCAAAGGCTGCCTTGGCTTTTTCAGGACTGTAAAGCGTATCCTTACCATCAGTAAGGGCTACATCTTTCCACTGGTCTCCATATGAAACGAGCTCTGCCTGAGCCAACTCTCCAAAGGTTTTTTCACCCACTTGAACGTAGTCATGTGGCACTAGGCTGTTACGGATAATCTTGTTCGCACCTTCTTCACCATTCAACTGAGCAGTATAAGAATGACGGTCAAGGGCAAAGTTTAGCGCCTGACGGAAGTTCTTGTTAAGCAGAGCTTCTTTCGTTGAAGTTTTTTGAGCTTCGTCTGTTTTGGCTGTTTTATTGTAAGATTGGCGGTTTACGTTAACAGTGAGGTAGTAGCTAGTCGCTTCTTGTGGACTGTAGACAATCTTATCGCCGTACTCTTGTTTAGTTGACTCAAAGTTTGAGCTTGTTGGGAAGAGACGGGCTGTTGTATAAGCACCTTGTGTAAAGCTACGAATCAAAGATTCTTGGTCTGATCCATCGTAGAAAGTTAGTTTAATATTGTCAATCTTGACATTGTCCTTATCCCAGTAGTTTGGATTCTTTTCATATTCAATGACTGATTTTGAAGTCAATGATTTCAAGAAATAAGGACCATTATATAGGATACCTGATGGGGTTGGTGCACCGTAGTCGCTCCCTTTAGAATTCAAAAATTCTTCATTAACTGGGAGCATGGTTGCAGTTGTGACCTTAGAGTTCCAGAAACTTTCTGGTTTATTGAGCGTGTATTCTACCGTATAATCATCAACAGCCTTAACTCCTACGGTAGAGAAATCATTGCTCTCACCACTAACATACTCTGCCAAACCTTTGATAGAATCCTGAATCAAAGAAAGACCATCTGATTTTCCGTCAGCAGCATGTTTAAGCCCAGTAACAAAGTCTTTGGCCTTAACTTCAGCGTATTCTTCTCCATCAGAGGTATACCATTTTACTCCCTTACGAAGTTTGTAGGTGTAAGTCAAACCATCCTTTGAAACAGACCAGTCTTCTGCAAGTGATGGAATTAAGTTCCCATACTTATCATTTTCCAAAAGACCATCAACAACGTTTGCTATAACGTCAGAGGTTGAGCTCTTGCTCGTCACACTATAATCCAAAGAAGATGGATCCATAGCGTAGACATAAGAGAATGTTTTGGGAGCATCCGCTTTCTTTTCACTTTGCCCACAAGCAGTTAACAGTAGGGCTGCACTCAAAACAGCACCTGCTCCTAAGAGCCACTTTTTCGATTTCATAAGTAATCTCCTTAAAGATAGTGTTTTCACCATTATACCCTATTTTTTCATAAAAGCAAGGACTTTCGCTAGATTTTTTAGAAAATTCTAACAAATATTTTTTAAAGATTTTTCTATATAATTTTTACCAAAAAGCAAAAAAGCGGACGATTGTCCACTGGGAAAATCAAATTTTAACAAATGCACCTTGATATTCTAAACAAAAAAACATCCAAGAAAACATTCTTAAATGTCCGTAAAGATTGATAACTCCATTAACCTTATCAATAGACTGGAAATGATGATATTATGGTCTCCTTATCTCAAATACTGCTGTATGAACCCACTCATTATGAATTTGTAAGTCATTTTCTATAACCCTACTAAAGGTGAAGCCATTTTTTAAAAGCACCCTCTGAGAGGCTAGATTATCTCTTGCCGTTCCTACAATGATTCTATTGAAACCATAAGTCGTGAAGGCCTTGTCTAAAACGAGTTTAATCGCTTCACTAGCATAACCTAAATTGCTAACATTTTCCCCAATCCTATACCCAAGTTCTGCCGTTTTTCGATCATTCTCTAAAACACTTAAATTGATTCTTCCGACCATAACGCCTTGCGAATCTCTGATAAGATGCATGTAGACATCCCGATTCCTTTGTTCCGTTAACAATTCCCTTGTAATTTCTTTAAAACCTTCTAAATCAAAATAGTTAGCTGGTCTAGGAGGTAGATTTCGTTCAAAATACTCTCGATTTTCTTTTTCAAAAGAATAAACGTCTAGACTATTTTCTTCAGACAACAGCTCTAAACTAATCATTACAAAACATCCCTTCTCTTCTTAGGTAAAATATTGCTAGATAGAGTTTACATTCTCGCCTTAGGATCCCCTTTTTCCTCATTACGATAGTATGTAATAAACTCTTGCTGACTATTGACAATATGTTCCTGTCCATCTACTAAGTTTTCCGCAGGAATTTTCACATTTTCAAATAAATTCGTTCCTTCCTTATACAAAAAATGATAAATTGGCACTCCATAAAATACCTATTTCACGAATATCTGACCGGTATCGCCCTAGCAACTCCTACTCTAATTTTTGCAACAGCTTTACAACTTGCTGATTATCAATCCTCACATAGTAAACACCACTATCATTGACAAGTTTATCCTCTTCATACTTAGCAATTTTTACAGCATAAAGACCTCTTGGTAGGGATTGGTTGGCAAAAAATTCCTTCATGAGTGCTTCAAGCTCTTTAAGATAGTCATCATACAAGAGATCTCTTTTTTCTTTTGGAACGAAATATTGAAATTCAAATGTCGGTATAAAAATCTCTTTTTGGAAAAGATATTGAGCATCCATTGGATACATCCCTTGCAGAGCTTGGCCCTTGCTTTGATTTTCCTCTAATATTTCATTATAAAGATAGATATTATCAGATTGGTTATTAAATTCAAAACCAATACCTTGATACTTCAAATCAGGAAGTTTAGGATCTTTGATTGAACTGTCCAGTGTTTTTAAAAATTCACTGGTGCCTGGACTAACCTCAATCCCTAAATAGGCTAATTCTGGGAAAACATCATAAATTTTTTTATAATTCTTATAATCAACCTCTGCATCTGTCTTTCCATATGTTTCATTTTTCGAAAAGCGAGTATAGTATTTAAATCGAGTTTTAACCTGATAGGTTTTTCCGGCTATATTTTCACTATAGGTACCATGGATTATAAATCCTCCCACACTTGTATAGTTTTTCTCGTATTTTTCTAACTCAAACTGTCCTGTAAGACTGTAATTTTGATAAGAACGATGCACAGCTTGCTCAATCTCAGTTCGACTTGCATGGGCAAACAGCCCCCACATATCCATTAGAGCAAGAATAGGACTAATCACAGTTAGGATTGCGATGGGGATAACTATGGATAGGCAACCTATTAATATCCAATTTCTTTTCTTGGCGTTTCCTTCAGATTTTTTAGCAGTTTTCTGTTTCCTTTTTAAGATTAGAATGAGCAAAACCAAAATCCCTAATACTAATAAAACCAATCTACAATCTCCTTTTATCGTGGATAGCTGTTAACAGGTGTATAGGAGGCTGACAGAAATACTCTTCTCACCTGCGAACTTATCCTGAAATCCATAAACTCGTCTGAAACGAGGAACAATCCTTAACCCATTATACCACATGGTCAATGCCGTGAGAAGATGAGAGAAGCAAACACTCCATGGCAGGAAGCATAAAAAAGAACACCCCGAAAGGTGTTCTTTGCAAGTATAGTAATTCTCTCGAATTAACGTTTACTAAATTGTGATGCTTTACGAGCTTTCTTAAGACCTGGTTGGAAACACTTCTATTTAAATAAGTTTCAAGATAGGCTTAAAATCAATATTTTCCCACATTTTCAGAAAACAGAATTTCATCTAATTTGAATAAATTTCATTTGAATGGTGTGAATTTCACCCTAAAAATACACGATTTGAGCTAGATTTTACCAAAAAGTTCACACCATTTGAATTGTTAATATTTTGTACATTTTATAATAGATAAAAATTTAGAATAAATCTTAGGTATCTGATTTAGATTATAAATACTTAACAATGAACATTTAATAACTCACTTCATTTCTTAAACAATCTATCTTTCATAGAAAGTTCCAAAATAATCATTTTGTTTTGTTCCTCCAATGACATCCCAGAGGATACCAACTTTTCTTTTAAAATCGCTGAAATATATTGTATTTGATTACTTTCCACTTCGTCAACTAACGCCCTAATATCATCACCTTCAATACTCTCAAGAACATCATGTACAATAAATTTAGGAGTTGCTTTATTAATTTTTCTAGCAAAAAGTTGATAAGCAATATCGTATGCAGCAATAAGGGACTTTCTAGTCCCTGTACTTGTACCTTCAGATAGTTGGCCAATTGACACTGGAAATTCATCTGTCTTGGGATTATAAAGTAAGATAGGCTGTTCTTTATTTATTCGACCTGCAACGCTCTTAAAATAACTATTAAAAATATCCATTTTTTTCTGGTATTCTACTTCATTATTTTTAACGGTCTTCTCCAGTTCAGATAGTCTTTTTTCTATAGACTGTTTTTGCTCCTCAATGTTTTCTATGCTAATAATTGTTGAATTATTTTGTACTTTTTTTATTTTTAACTCATTTAGTTGATTTAATTTATCATAATATAAATCTACTTTATTTTCTTCTACTAAAGAAATAAATTCTGAATTTTTTTCAGTCAATTCCGTCAATATATTTTCTTTATTTTCCTTTTCTCTTATCAGTTCTTGAATTCTATCATTAAAATAAGACAATTTATTTCTACTCAATTGGGAATTAAATTCAACTAAATCCAAAAAAGTTTTAGTAATACTAGGCAGCAATTCTGAAATCTCTTGAAAAAAGTCATTTGCCAGTTCTTGATTAACTATTCTTTGGGATTTCTCCTCAGCCTCTTTGATATATTTTTGTAACTGTAAAATGTCAAAATCAATTTTACTTAATTGTCGACTTATCTCCTCGTATTTTTTTCTAATATTATTGATATGAACTCTATTTTTCTCAAATGCTTTTTTATCCACTAAATCATTTATTTCTTTTTCTAACCGATCAATTTCTTTATCAATTGCAACATTAATTTGTTTTATTTTTACAACATCATCTATAGTATTTGTTTTTTTATAATTCTCTTCCTTACTTTTTATTTTTTTTAATTCCTGTTTTAATTTACCAAGCTCTAAATCATTTTTAGGATCTGAAATATCGAACAAATAATTATATATAGCACGATATTCCGAAATATTTGAAAAATTATCTAATACTTTTAAAAATTGAGTATTATCCTTAGTCATTAAAATTCGTACAAATGACTTTATTGTGCTTCTAAAACTTGGTTTTTGAGAGCTGTTTTCAAATAATAATTCATTTAAATATTTGTTAACTTCATCATATGAAGTTTGCTCACCATTAATATATCGCTTACCTCTGTTAAACAACTCTGTCTTTATAGAAACTTCTTTAGAAGGATGGTTGAAATCATCTATTAATACCATATCAGTATAGATTTTTTGATTTTCAATGAACAATCTTAATTGTTCATTAACACTCTGTGTTTCATAATCTTTAAAAATGGCATCTTTACTTTTTGCCCCTAAACTTAAATCCAGTAGTTTTAAGCATGTTGTTTTTCCAACTTTATTATGCTTATCAGACTTCTCCGAATCCACTATAAAATTAATTCCATTTTTAAATTCTATTTTTCTCAATACAACATCAGTATTTTTACTGATAATACTCAAACTTTTAATGAACACTCTCAATATCTCCTTCATTATTAACTCTTATTTTATCTAATAGAAAAAGAAAATCTAGTGCTAAAATAAAAAAATCATAATTTAGTTCATCTTCAATTTCTTTTTGAAGTTCTATATAAAGACTTTCTATATTGACTTTCTTCTTTAAAATCAAGCCATGTACAATAGCTGAAAGATAAAAAATAGTCTTTTTGGGCTCAGCATTTTTATCAAGTAATAACATTATTATCCCCCATATAAATATTTGGATTCAATAATATCTGACACTCCATGACTCCATATTGAAGAAGTGCAATAATAAATTTATCCAATTCTAGGTCATCAATTTGACTAGATAAAAAATCAGGATCTCTCGCGATTCTTTCTTTGATATCATCATGCATCTTTTTCAAACATTCATCACCATTACCTACTATCGGATTTCCTTCTGCATCTATAGGAGTATGATCCATAAAAATATTCTTTATATTTTCAACTACTCTTTGACTATCTGTGAATTCATCTTTTAGTACATTTTCTAGTAAAATATAGTTACCGAGACCCTCTTTAAATAATCTAATATATCTCCTAGAATTATTAAATTGTAATTTTGCTTTTAATTCAGCTGGTTGTTCAAGTAAAAATTTTTCATCGTTTTGAGAGTGAAATCCTTCAACATATTTTAAAAGCTGAAAAATAACAGTTGGGATCAATGTACGCTGCTCAATATTTGTTATGTATAAATTTTGAGTATTATTATTGCTATGATTTCCAATACTCTGAGAATTAGCCATCTATTTTCCCCTATTACCAATATTTTGCACATTATTACTACTATTATTACCTATATTTTGACTATTATTAGAATTTTTTATAATTACTTCAATGTCTTTCTTATTTTTAAGAGAAATTGCCGTAGCATATATACCAAACAACGAGCCAACTATTCCCAAAATTGTATTTACAGTTTCCATTATCTACCTCTCATATTATATACTAAATATCCATGTGAAAATTAATGTTCTACCGTCACACTTCCCCCAGTTCTCTCAACCGTTCCTGACTCATCTTCAACATCTCTTCCTCCACCTTACTCCATTTTCCAAATAGGCATTCGTGTAGAACTTCTGCTGCTTATGTTTCATCTACTTGCGAATCATAAACACACGATTGATCTCTTTGAAAAATTTGAATTTGATTAAAAAGTTTATCCTTTTCCAACTCCCATAAGTTATCAACTAAATGTTCTACAATTCCATCATGATGCTCTTTGGAAGTCGCTCTAGCTTGACTAGGATCTATAGTATAGAGCTCTTCATAACGTATCAAGGTACTGAGATAGGACAATTCTGGCTTGGTAGCAATTAGTGCAAGTGAGACTTGATATCCTTTAGTTATCAATAATTGTGCCGTTTTTCTAGGAACTTCTGTTGTTCTCAAGGTGCCCTCGATTAACAAATGATAACCTTGTTTACTCAATTCATCTACGAGATATTCAACCATTTGGCCCGCAAATACTTTGGTATAATTCACACTATCTTTGCCATACTTTTCCTGTAGGCCAAGGTAGTTCGGATGAAAAGAGCGATAACTATCTCCATCAACGATAATGATATTTCCTTGAAATTCCCTTTGTTTAATACGATGAATCGTGGTTTTCCCAGCACCACTCTGTCCACCGAGCAAAACAGCCTTAGGATGAGATGAGGTTGTTTTTCCACGAGTTAAAGAACGAACGAGTCGTTTGGAGGCTTGTTCAAAATTATCTTGACTAAATTCTTCTAGTTTCATTAAGCCACCACCAGATGAGTAGCTTGTTCTAGCATACGTTCAATGCCATCCAAATAGCCATTAAATCTCTCTATATCCTCAAAAGTTGCAACAAGATAAATCCTCGTGTTAATCAAATCAGACAAATCATCGCTCATTAGAACCCAAGGATTAGAAGTATCATCAAATGCAATTCCTTGTTCATCTTGAAAACGATAAAGTTGCGCTAAGATATTCGCCCCTCGTTCTTTAATCACTTCAATTTTCAGAGTTAACTGATAATCTTCTACTGGTGTGAGCATTTTTTCTTCCCCTACGATATCGATATAAGAAACATTAAATTTCTTGCAGATACGATCTATTAATTCTGTCGAAACTCGACTTGTCCCATTTTCATAACGACTCAGACTATTTCTAGAGATACCAATGATCTTTGCAAACTCAGGCTGGGTTAATTTATGTGTTTTGCGTAACGTTTTTATATTTTCTCCAATCATGTAACTCCTCCTTTTATTTATTTCTATTATAGCACAAAAAAGACAAATGCACCATTTTTGGTGCGTTGTTACCGATAGACAGAATTCCACATATTTAGTTATTGAAGAAAAAGTACTATGAAGCTGTTCAAAAAGTCTTTGAGAATATAAAAAAGTAAGAAAACTACAATCGAAAACATATTGGAGATATGAATCTATGGTATACTAGTGATAATAAATAGTTATCAGTAGGAGAATGATTGATGAGTAATAAAACATGCTTTGTAGTCATGGGATATGGGGTTAAAAAAATTCCTGGAACTTTAGTAAAACTGAATTTAGACGATGTTTATTTTAAGTTTATAAAACCTGTATTATCTCGAAATCATTTAAAATCAGTCTACTCCACACAAGCATATCGAGGAGATGAAGTTCCAACTTCATTAGCTATTAATAAAAACTTCATAACATCTATTTTTTTAGCTGATATTGTGATTGCTGATATAAGCACTTTAAATCAAAATGCAATTTATGAGTTGGGACTTCGGCATGCAATGAGGCCAAAATCTACAATTATACTTTGTGAAGAACTAACTATTAGCAAATACCCATTTTTTGATATTTCAATGAATCCTCAATTAAGATATCATAGAAAGAAAATAGTATCTGATGAAAACTATAGAAAATCTCTGCAAGATAAATTAGAAGATATATTAATTTCTTGCCTAGAATCCAATACCGATTATATTGATAGTCCTGTATTTGATTTTAATTTGTATAAGATTAAACCATTAGTTCAATTAGATAAAAATGTACATGTAGCAGGAGCATCTATAAGGACAATGATTGAAAAAGCTGAAAATTCGAAGGAAAATATGCTGTTTAAAGAAGCCGAAAATCAGTATCTTCAAGTTTTAAACTTATCCTTTGATGAAGATATACTTTCTCAATATCTATTATGTCGCTATAAAAAAGATTTGTCCCTAGAAAATTTGCTTTTAACCTTATCATACGTTAATGAGAACATAGATTTAGCTACATCGACAAACGAAAACTTACTGGGGATTGTTGCAGCGATAAATAAACAAATATTTGGCCTAACTAAAGAATGCAAATTTTTAGAACAAGCTAGAAGATATTACAAAAATGGTTCAAATTTTGAGAGTGGGAATCTATATTGTGCTAGAAATTACTGTGCTCTTTTATTAAAACAATATCGTATATCTAAGGACATCGAATCAGTAAAAGAATACTATTACTCTGCTGTTCATTTTGCTAAAACTTGCTTAACAGAATTACAATTTCTCAAACGAGAAGAAACTGATCTTGACAATACTTGGTATAATGAAAACATTAAAGATTTAACCCTAATTGCATTTGGTACTGATGAATCAATTATTGAATTTAAGCCTGTTACAAAAAGGCAAGAAGAGACGGTAAGCTTAGGTCGTAAAGAGCTAAAGCATGATTATCATGAAACTCTAAAAATAATTAAAGAGTCTAGGACAAAAGTCTAACCTTAAATATAAAAAGCGAACAAAACGAGTTATCTGACACTCAGAATTCTGTCTTGTTCGCTTTTTTTGTATAATCTATCAATTTTTAAAATTTATAATAAAGAATTCCTAAAATCAAAATCTTTTTGTCCCAGACTCTTTTTAAAATCTTTTATCTCTTGATAATTTCCAATAATGTAAACCTAGCGGTGTCAAACGGCAAGACTTACTATTCATAGCAGCAAAGTACATATGCTCCTCTCCAACAGGTTCGATCAAACCTACACTTTCATAAAGCTGTAACTCTTTAAATTTACCAACATTTTCTTCTTTCGCAAAAGGTTCTTTATATTCATGAGTTACTTCAGGAGTATTAGTAAATTCAAATGATGGATCTAATTGAAATTCTGAAGTAGCTTCTGCAAAATATTGATGAAGTTTCCGTAGTACTTTTTTTGATACTTTAGCTTCAACAGTTCTGATAGGTAAAAAACCTGTAATATTTGTTTTAAATAGAGGTCTTTGTTCCCACGCTCCTAATGATTGATCTACAAAAGAATACAAACTAGCTGGAGTGATATTTCCACCAACATCTGCTGCTCCACCTTTTAGCCCCTGAATTAGTAATTCAGTAAACACACCATGACCAGTTATTCCATCTTCAATAGCAACCTCATCACGATTGCTTGCTGTTAGAATAGTAACACCTTTCCCAATATTGGCATTCGGTGAGTTATCACTAAAATCTCCTAACTTCCCAGAATAACAACAATCTAAAATGATAATTTTATTTCTACTTTTTGAAGCGTTTGCTAGTTGAAGTATATCATTCATAGAAATTCCCATATCATAGCCATTAAAATCTGGTGTTACGATTTGACCAGCCATCTCATCTGTCCCATGTCCTGAGAAATAAAAGAGTGCAATGTCAGATTCTCCTTCTTTAAATAGAGAATGAAGGTTCTTCAATAACTCTGCTTTTGTTTGTATATTGAGTTTTAGCTTAACACTGAAATTAGGGGAACCATCCTCGTTTGTCTCTAATAATTTCGCTATCTCCTCTGCATCATTTACACATCCCCCTAATGGAGCCTGAGAATAGTCATCAATACCAACAATTAATGCCTTGTTTTTTAACATAAATTATTCCTCACAATTGTTTTATCCAAGCGCTAATCTTTTCCCAATTCCAATCTACTACAGGAAGATAGCCACATTCATTTGGAATCGTTGCACCAATATGACCTTTGTTACCATAAATTGCAAGTAGTGGTATCCCCTCATCTGTAGCACAGTTCATTTCCCAAATTTGCCCATCGGCATTCTTGGTATTCCTAGTAATGATAGAAATCATACCATCACACCCTCTAATCCTTGTTCTACATTTAGTTTTCCATTGAGAATCCCACGGTTGCTTAACAGACATATCTACAAATTCAAATGGGGAGTTCGTATTTCGTGATTGTCCCCTTAGTAAATCTCGAAGATTTTCATCTTCAATTGCAAAGCTTATAAAAATTCTTTTCATCTATTTTATCCTATAAAAGTTTTGACTTTATTATACCACTTTAGAAAACGCTTTATACAATTTTTCCTTCAATTTTATTAAATGTTTGTTCTAGTGATTTTTTCCAACAGTATATCTCTTTTTCTAAAATATTTTCAAAAAAGAAATCAATTTGTGAAGTGTTTTCTAAAGTAAAATCTGATACAGATACAATTTTTTTATCATCCTTTAAAATACCATCAATACGTAAATCTTTTTGCTTAATAATTAAAATGGGAATATTATTTGAAATTGCCATAGCACCTTCAATTTGACAAAAAGAACTAGTAATCCATTTTCCATCTAATGATTGTTCTTCAGCTTCAAAAAAATTTTTATTCTTAACTGCTCCCTTTTTTAAAATACCAGATTGAATATATGTATGTCCAAAAGCTAAGATGACCATACCGTAACATCTTTTTATCATTTCATTCAAAACAGTTAAAGATTCATATGGTGAATAATCTTTTGCTTGCAATGTTATGCTTTCAATATTGTACTTATCTAAGGTACTTTTTAATTTTGCGATAAAGTACTGTTGTTCTTTAGTAAATGGATTGGGCCTACTCAAAAAAACTCTTATTTTTTTATTATTCACACCAGATTTCTCCTACCGATAACTATTTATTATCACTATACAAAGCATCCAAATAAGTTTATAATAGCATGATTATTGATAAAGGAGTTATTCATGGATTATACACTTATTTCTACTTTCTTAGACCACTGCGAAACTCATAGACGCTTAAGTTCACATACGATTAGAGCTTACAAAAATGATATTTTGCAGTTTTACAATTCAAATTACACCCGTGTGGAAACCTATGTTGAACATTTGATAAAATCCAATCTTAAATCTAATACATTACGTCGCAAAATCGCTAGTTTGAAGGTATTTTACAGCTACTTAAAATATCAGAATTTAGTTGATGAGAATCCTTTTAATCAATTACGTTTTCAATTTAGAACGGAAAAAATATTACCTAAAACAATTCCTTATGACATTTTGAAAAGTATTTTTTCACATTTAGAAGAGAAAGTTACCTATTCAAAATCTAAATATCAAAAACAAAAAGCTGAAAGAAATTTGCTAATCATTTCCCTATTGATTTCAACTGGTATTAGGGTTTCCGAACTTTGTCATATTCATCTCAAAAATATTAATCTTTCAAATAGGACTGTCCATATTATGGGAAAAGGTAAGAAAGAACGTATCCTATTTTTAGGAGATCAAATAACATTTAGCTTACTAGAAACATATATAAATAACTACTGTTTTCAATCCAGTGACTACCTATTCCCTGGAAAATATTCTATCAAACCATTGTCAGAGCAAAGTGTACGTTTAATTCTAAATACCCTTGTTAAACAACATAACTTAACTACACCTATTACTCCCCATATGTTTAGACATAGTTTCGCAACAATGCTTCTAGATAGTGATGTAGATATTCGATACATTCAACAAATTCTTGGACATAGTTCTATCTCAGTCACACAAATCTATACTCATGTATCTCAGTCAAAGCAAAAAGAAATTCTAACTCTGTATAATCCCATCGCTTCGATTCATTCACAGTCAAAAAAATAGGGCTACCTTCATGGAGGTAGCCCTATCCTGAATAATTAAGTCCAGTATCGTCACGAGCTTCGCCGTTATAGGCAAAGGGCTGACCTGTTGTATCTGTACTTGTCTTTCTTGCCCCATAGAGTTTATAGCTGCTTGATGCGACGGCTTGTCCATCCTTGGTCGCTCGGTCCTTAGCCACTTTCTGGTGGTAGGCTGTCGACACATCGTCAAAGATGCTGTGCCAGATGCTTCCTATCGTTTGCGGTAATGTGGATAGAGCTTGGAGGACATTCTGACTAAAGCCATACCAGAAGAGGGGGTGTTGGTCCCCACTTGGGGCTGTGTATGGTGACTTACGGCCTGACTTGGTATCCTTTGGCTTGCGTTGGAAGAGCTGATAGGTGTTCTTGCCTTCCTTGCGACTAGCAGTGAAGACGCGGTTGTCATCCCCATCGTAAAGCGCAGCCATGAGAAGACCCTTCTTGTCCTTGATCGCAAGCAGGCGGTTCTCTGTATCGTAGATATAGTCTAGCTTTTCTGAGTTCTTCTCAGAAGCGATGCGATTGCCATTCTTGTCGTAGGTATAGGTGATGGTACCATCTGGCCCTTCCAGTTTAGTCAAGCGGTTATGGTCATCATAGGTAAAACCTGTCTGGCTCTCCTTGCCATCGACTGTCTCGGTGCTGGTCAGCTTATTGCCCGCTAGGTCATAGGTGTAAGAGAGCTTGGAGAGTTCCTTACCAGCTCCATCCGATACCGTCATGTTTTCCACTTGACCTAGAGTATCGTAGGTATAGGTATGGACTAGGGTTTCCCCATCCTGCTTAATGGTTTCCTTGGCGATATAGCCACCATCGTCATACTCATAGCCGTAGCTGGAGATGAGCTTGTCCTGCTTGTCCACATGGCGGAGTTCAGTGAGGCGGTGAGCCTTGTCATAGGTCAAGAAGCTCTTGGTTCCATCTCCCCGAACAACCTCCGTCAGATCCCCTGCTTGGTTGTAGCTATAGGTGGTTTTTTGTCCCTTAACATCTGTCACGGAAGTGAGACGATCCAGTTCATCGTAAGTGTAAGATACCGTACTACCATCTGGGTAAATCATCTTCGAGATATTGCCATAAGCATCATACTCGTACTGGATCAGGCTACCATCTCCCTGACGAACACCCGTAATCTCGCCTTCTTCATTGGTCGCGTACTGACTGGTTCCTGTCAGGTCACTCATAGACACCCGACGGCCATCCGCATCATAGGTATAGAGGACTTGACCATCTTGCTTTTCAGAGTACTCCACCTTGAGCAGTTGATCCAGCTTGTTGTAGTCATAGCTGATGGTTTTCCCATCGGACTTGGTTACTTTTTCGAGCTGGTTATTGATATTGTAGGTATAGGTCTCCTTGTCTCCGAGACTGGTCATGCGCTCCACTAGATTGGAAAGCTGGTCGTAGCTGTAGCTTGTGACCTTGCCATTTCCATTCGTGACCGAAGTGACATTGCCCACACTGTCGTAGGTATAGCTAGAGGTAGAAGCCTTTTCTCCACTTCCTTGTGTCGCTGTAAGCAACTGATCCTTTAGGTCATAGGTGTAGGTCTTGACACGCTTGCTTCCGGATGTGACACTAGTGAGGTTGCCATTGGCATCATAGGTCATGCTTGCGACGCCACCAGCCTCATCTGTGATCTTCGTGAGATGGTTATCGTGGTCATAGCCATACTTAGTCCACTGGCCTGCCGTATCGCTTTCTGAGGTGAGGCGATTGAGGCTATCATAGGTTCGTTTGGTCACTTGACCGAGAGGATTCGTCTCCTCAAGGAGATTGCCATTCGGGTCATAGGTATAGGTCGTTTCGCGTTTGCCATTGATGGTTCGTTTGGTTACCTGACCGACTGGGTCATAGCTTGACTCCACTGTTCGACCAGTTGGCGTTTTGATCGTTTTTAGTTGATCGAGGGTCGTATAGTCAAAGGTGGTTGTAGCACCTGACGGCTTGGTCAGTTTAGCTAGATTCCCCGCCTCATCGTAGCTATACTTGGTTTCAAGTTCAAGGGCGTTCTTAGCCGTTAAGAGACGGCCAACCTTGTCATAGCTATAGTGATTGCTTCGATCGGATTGGTCTGTCTCTTTCACCAAGTTCCCAGACACATCATAGCTATAGGTTTTCGATAGTCCCTGTGGACCTGTTTGCTTGGTGAGACGTCCCAAGGCGTCATAGGCGTAGGTGTAAGCCGCCTCATTTGGTAAGGTGCGTTTGGTCACACGGCCATAAAGGTCATTGACATAGTTGGTGCTATGACCGTTGGCATCTGTTTCTTTTGACAAGCTACCTGTAGTATCATAGGCATACTGTGTCTCTCCACCTGTTGGACGTTTCTTGCTTCTGACACGGTTCATACTGTCATAGCTGTAGGTCGTTGTATGACCTTCACCACTGGTTTCGCTCAAGCGATTGCCCAAAGCATCATAGCTGAAACTTTGCTTACTTCCTGTAGGAGCTACTGTTTCGATGATTCGTCCTAATGGGTCGTACTTAAAGGCTGTCGCTTGACCATTTGGATCCGTATAGAGTACCAATTTCTTATTGGCATCATAGCCATAGCTACTTGAATGGCCATTGGCATCGGTCATTTTAGATAGGTTGCCAAGGACATCATATTCGTAAGTAGAGGTATTGCCATCGGCATCCGACTCTGTCACCACTCGGTTGAGAGCATCGTAGCTATACTTGGTTTCACGTTTCAGATGATCGACAGTCTTGAGCAGATTGCCATTTTGATCATAGTGATAGGTCTTGGTCTTACCTTCTTGGTCAGTTGAACTTGCGACATTGCCCATGACATCATAGGCAAAGGTTTCGCTGGTCTTATCTGCGTAAACCACCTTCGTCAGCTGGTTGTCACTATTATAGCTGTATTGGGTAACCTCACCCAAGCTGTTTGTTAAAGTGAGGCGATTTCCTGCCTTATCGTAGGTGTAGGTCTCATTGAGATCCTGATTATCTTTTTTGTTCACTACACGGTTGGCGGCATCGTAGCTATACTCCGTTACCAAACCACTAGAATGCGTCTGCTTGAGGAGACGATCAAGGGCATCGTATTCTTGCTTTACGGTAGTTCCGTCTGGAAGAGTCACTTCCTCCAGTTGAGCCGTTGAGGTATAGGTCATCTTAGTGACATTGCCATTGGCATCGGTGACCTGAATCGGATAGCCCAGTTCATTATAGGTGTACTGAGTCTTGCCACCCAAGGCATCTGTCAACTCTGTTAACTGTTCCATCTGGTTGTAGGCCATCTTAGTGACATTGCCTAAACCATCTGTAATACTGGAAACTTGATTTTGACCTGTATAGGTCGTACTAGCAGTATAGCCTGCCGCATCTGTTAGGCTATTTTGATTGCCATTGGCATCATAGGTCATACTAGTACGGTGCCCCAAGGCATTGGTCGTTGCAATCAGGCGCCCTGCCTTGCTGTATTCATAAGTCGTTTCTTTTCCAAGGGCATCTGTCATGGACAGGATATTCCCCATCGCATCCAACACATAGGAAACACTGCTACCATCTGGGTAGGTCATACCTGTCACATTTCCTGCTGCATCATAGGTATAGCTAGTAGTCTTTTTCCCTTTGGTTTCACTGAGTTTATTACCAACACTGTCATAGGTGTAGGTCACTGTTTGCCCTGCTTCATCTGTGTAAGATAGCACACGACCCATGATATCATAAGTAGTCTCTGCCTTTGTGCCGATTGGGTAAGAGACTGAGGTTAACTTGCCTGCAGCGTCATAAGTGTTTTGAGTAACTTGCCCCAGAGCATCTGTGA
This sequence comes from Streptococcus oralis subsp. oralis, assembly GCF_002096445.1. Lineage (GTDB taxonomy): Bacteria > Bacillota > Bacilli > Lactobacillales > Streptococcaceae > Streptococcus > Streptococcus oralis_N. The sequence continues at coordinate 79,947 of NZ_NCUK01000013.1, read as the reverse complement.
TGGTTTTAACGGCATTATTTCTATCATCGTAAGTCAAGCTACTGCTATTGCCTGCTTCATTGGTTCGAGTGACAATTCGACCCAGTACATCACGAGTAACGGTAGTCGTTTGACCTGAAGCATTGGTTTCTGTTAGGAAACGACCTTTGCTATCATAGGTATAGCTAGTAGTGTGTCCTTCTGCATCAGTCACAGAAAGCTGGTTTCCAACACCATCATAAGTGTAGCTATAGGTTCCACCTTCTCCATTCGAAGCACCGACTTTTCGGCCGAAACCATCCTAGGTGAAGGTTGTCGTGTTACCATTCCCTTCTGTCACAGCTGTCACTTGACCTGCCTTGTCAAAAGTATGACTCGTCCCAACACCATCAGCATCTTTTTCGCTCAGCTTGCGACCTTCTGCATCATAGGTAAAGGTCTTTGCCCCACCGAGAGGATTCTTAATGCTAGTGACTTGATTGTGTGCATTGTAGGTAAAGGTTGATACGCCTCCCAAAGGATTGGTAATGCTTACCAGATTCGCACCTTGATAGGCAAAGGAAGTTGTGTGACCAGCCGCATCTGTCGTAGATAAGATGCGCCCTTGCTAATCGACAGTATAGGCAATCTTAGACCCATCTGGTAATATCGTCTGAATTAGATTGCCATTGGCATCATAACTATGGGCTGTCGATGCACCACTAAAATCAGTGAGAGACAGAAGATGGTTCTTCTCATCATAGCTAGAAGTTTTTACTGCACCATCAAAACGCGTTTCTGTCAAGATATTGCCATTGCTATCATAGGTGTAGCGAGTTGTTTGACCTGCTTCATTCGTCACACTTGACAGACGGTTGTTGTCATCATACGTTTTTGAGACACTAGTTCCATCGGCATAGCGAATGCCCGTTGTACGATATTGCTCATCGTAAGTATATACGGTTTGATTGCCATTTCCATCAGTAGTGGTAGTCTGACCTTGACTATAAGAGAGAGTTGAAACAGCACCTGCACCATCTGTTTGCTTGGTAACACGATTTTCCTCATCGTACTCGTTTTGGATAATCTTGGTGCCATTTCCATCGTACCAGGCTGTCATACGTCCCTTGTCGTCATATTCATAACGAGTAGGAACTCCCGTCGCATCCGTATAGGTAATTAAATGACCATTCGTGTCGTATTCATAGGTCAAAGTCGAGCCATTTGGGATTTGAATCGCACCTATATAGCCCTCTGAGTTATAGGTGATACTATAAATCAAGCCTGTAGGCGATGTAATCTTGGTTAGCTGGTAATTTTCATTATAATCAAAGCTTGTTTTGTTACCTTTTTCATCCGTCTGACTCGTTAAGAGGCCATGATAGTTAAAGATTTTCTCTTGATGATTGTGATCAACAATTCGGTATTCCTTAACATCATAGTCTTCTTTTTCGTCTCCGCCAAAATCACCTTTCTTCGTTTCAACTTTTTTTACTTCAAGAGTGAGGTCATAACCGCTTGGAGCACGATAGTTATCACCATCCTTCGTAAACTTAAGAATTGAACCATCTGTACGAGTATAGTAAAGATTTTGGTCTTCATCGCTCGATAACTGTTCATTAAAGGCAAATGACCAACCACGACCAAAGAGACTATTGATGCCTGCTGCTTTAGAGTTATATGCGCGAGTAATTTCAAACTTCCCGTCAACATCAGTGATAGAAACATCTGTTCGATCTAGGTAAAAATTCCCCGTATTCAGATTGATAGGTTCAAATCCAAACTCACAGTGAAGACCGCGTCCCATTAAAAGCCTGTCTATTTCTGCCTTGGTATTAGATGTCAAGGCTGGTGGATTATAAGGTTTATCAGCATTCTTTCTTGGATTGCGAATAAAAAGGGTATTATTTTGTACAACCATCATATCTTGGATACGATTATCGTAAGCAAGTTGATTCAGTGGTACTCCATAGTAAGCCGCAATCTTTGGAAGGGTATCAAACTGGGTAACTTTGTAAATCAAGAAAGTATCGCTTGATTTTTTACCGCTGGTCTGACCATCCTTTTTACTCTCTGCGTCAATCGTATAAACCTTGTTTAGTTCAGGTTCTGTGAAAGGCACCTGAGTCTGCCAGTTTGAGAGCTTATCTTTATATTTAGTTGTTCCTTTTTCAAAGGCTGCATCAAAGGAACTACTATCAGGGTATTTGTAAGAAAAACTTGCAGAACTTTGACCCTTGTAGTCTTTCGCAGTGTCACTAAGGTTATAATCAACCTGAGCACCCGGTGTTGTCAGACCATCCGCAAAGACTCCTTGAAATTGCAGTTTCCCTTTCTTATCTGTCTTCACCATGGTCCGAAGATTGATGGTAGTGTTCCCAATCGGATAATTGACATCAACCGGGTCTGGAACAGACCAATTAATCGTCAAACTCGGGGCCTTATCTGGGGTAAACCCAATCTGTCCTGCATTATCTGCAGTAGCTTCGGTTGTATAGAAAGCACCACCATCTGAGCCCTCGTCAGTTGCAGCTACAACTAGACCATAGTTTGGTTCTAAACCTTGAACCCATGCATTTACAGTCTCACGGATATCAAAGTTATGCATCCCGATCTTCTTACCACTGGTCGCATTCTTTCCTGCGATTTCCATATCAAGTCCCACAGAAGTATCCCATGTAAGGGTATTGATATCAAAATCTTGCTTCAAGCGATAAGCCGCAAACTGGGTTGATTGAGAATCTGGAGCAGTGTATTCATAAATATTTAGACTTGCACTATCGATACGTGCTTCCTTAGGAATACTCTTTTGAAAATCGTAGTTAATCTTAAAGTACATCCTTGCACGTCCGATGTCACGAACACCTGGAACACCAGCCATCCCCATCATCTCAGCTGTCATATACCCAACATATCCATAGGCATAACCTTGGTACTGCCCATGTACAGATGAAGTCACAACATCAAGGATTTTTTCTCTTGGAACCGTTACAGTCGGGTCGATCCGAACAGGATACTTACGGTCTGAAGCAGACAACCATTCTTTACTAGCTGTGACTGTCACTTCATGACGTCCATCTCCTTTTTGAGTCCAAGGGTTATAACATTACTTGTAGCGCCGGCACTATCCACCATCATTGGGGCAGTTAGTACAAAGAGGATCTTTGTTTTCCCCTTTTCACGAACAAGGATTTGATTGTCTTTCAAAGAAACATCATACTTAGATGCATCCAAACCATAAGTAAAGGAGTTCTTCCCACCCCACTCTGCTAAGATAATCTCTTCTTTGACACCATTAGACTGTACCGTATATTGCACATCTGTTTTGCCATCAACATTATTGTATAAGATGGCATTCTTTTCGACAGTTGCCTGATCATACGTTTTATCAAGCGGATACAGGGAAATTTTGTCATCCTTATGTGTAATATCAATGGGAGTCTCTTCTTTGACTTCGCTCGGAAGAACTACTCCTACTGGAGATTCTTTAGGTAGATAATAGTGTTTTCCATTGGCATGATAAGAATAGAGAGATAAGTCAACAGGAACTTCCACCCCTTCTTGATCAATATAGGTTTTAATATCACTTCCAATATGCGTCACAAAGTGAGTTTCATCCACACGAAACAATTGTTCTTGCCCACTAATCGCTACTGGTTCTCCATATTGTTTCTTTAGTTCTGCCTCTGCCTTACTCTCTTCGTTGACCACCTTTGGTTGCTGTAGGGCATCTCCACCATCTTTTGCTGGTTTTGAGGCGTCAGCACTCGTCGAATGTTCCGTATTCGCATTCTCAGAACCTACAGTCTGGCTACTCGCCTCTGTAACAGCTTTTTTATAAGCGGCCTCCGCCTGACCTTGTTTGATTGCATGGCTTATTTCTTCTGCATAAATAAGCGGGGTATTAGAAATAAATAAACTCAGCAATAATAACCACTGTATGGTCTTACGAAGTCTTTTCATCATCATTCTCCTTTGTAAGATAAATAAAATAATAAAGTGTAAAAATTAAAACAAGAGCATCACCGATGGATAAAACGAAAGAACCTAGTATTGGGAACCAAACAGCGATAGCTAAACAAAAGGCAACAAGAAGCATGGATACCAGAACAGGTAGTCGCAATTGATCTACCCTACTTTTAATTGGTAAAGCTTTGTAAATACTAACCAGACTATAGGATAAGATTACTTTAAGAAAAGTTTGTATAATGCTAGTAAAAGCCCAGATAGCAATCTTGACATGATCATACTCCAAACTCGTATTATCGTATAAAATTTGACCCAAGCCTCCGATGAGGATGCCACATAAAATCGCACTAAACAAGTAAATCAGAATAGTGTGATTTAAACGTTTATCTGATCGATACTGCTTATAAAACCAGATCGCTATTGGAAAAATAAGAACTGTTCCTATCATTAAAAATAGTAGGCTGAGTAAGGTCAGAATGAGTGATAAACCTTCCTCAACTACCACAGGGGAAATCGCACCTGTAAATAGAAGGCGTTGCCCCACTCCTAAAAACAGTAAGCCAGTAGCTAGTCTCCAAAACCTTGAGAGTCTTAATATTTTCATTATTTACTTGTCCTTTCTTTGACACTTTTTAAACGAGCAGTAACCACAAATCGTTGATCATTTCCAGCAACATCACAGGTTGACAAGATTAAAAATCGATCTTTTTGAGGGTCAGTAACTATCTGGCGATAGAATCCCCCATAGTCTGAGGTTCTTATCTGTAATGTATCTAAATAATATCGGAGACCTTCTCGACTTCCTAATTTAAATGTATGAAAAAGATGATCATCTGTATAAGAATGGGCTGCCAGTACCTCATATTCAAAATGTTGAGTCAACGTGTCAATTTTGATGCTCTCATGCTCGTTAAAAAAAGCTGGTTTGGCAAAATAATCTAAAGACCCGAACATAGAATCATCTAGCATAGCATGACCATAAATAATAGTGACAGGATCTTCAAATGTTTTTTTGTTAACCAGCTCTGTGAATATGGCTCCATAATAGGTCTCTTCACCATCTATATCGTGAGATAGGTAATAGGTATCATCCCTTGAATGTTGAGCGACTGGATAGTCAATTCGAGTCCCTTCGACTGTTAGCCAAGCAAAGACATCTGGATTCTGATGAAACCTCGTCTCTATTGCATTTTGAGAATGCTTCTCTACAGCTTTCTGTTCGAACCCATCCAAGATCTTTAGACCTAAAAATAAAACTGCAACCATTGCAATTAATGATAAACTAAACCTTAAAATTTTCATGTAATCGCTCCCATACTATCATTATATCAGACCCCTATAACCCTTGTAAATACATTATCCCTTTAAATTATACTTTTATTAAAATATTTTGATAATCATATACATGTATACCGCTTCATTACCTGTTTGATCGCTACTTTTTAACAGAAAAGAGGAGCCCTCTCCAAATGAGAATGGGTTCCTCTTTTAATGACTGTTTGAGCTGACTCTAATTTTTTCCTAAACTCTCTTGTGATAGAAGACTCCTTGAACCTGTAAAGCTCCAATTCTTACATTTTCTATAGAAAAATCGAGTTCTAAAATCGTTTTTAATTGAGAAGAATCCCTAGATATTTCATGATCTAGATAGTCACAATGTGCGATTCCTTCCCCTTATTTCGCTACATATTTATCTGATTCCATGAAGTCTTTCGTAATGATAGATTTCATAAATAGAAATGTGATTCCAATAGCTGTCGGAAAGATTGCATATCGTAATCTTAAAAAGTAATGGTGTGAATTTGGTGTGAAAAGTGGTGTGAATTTTGCTTAAAATCATCAAAAAAACACCCCATGGTGTGAACCATGAAGTGTTTTGAAACGTTGATATAATCGTATTGATTAACGTTTTGAGAATTGTGATGCTTTACGAGCTTTCTTAAGACCTGGTTTCTTACGCTCAACTTTACGTGAGTCACGAGTAAGAAGTCCTGCACGTTTCAATGAATCGCGGAAGTCTGGGTCTACTTGAAGAAGGGCACGAGCGATACCATGACGGATAGCTCCTGATTGGCCAGCGTATCCACCACCTACAACGTTAACGAAAACGTCGTATGAACCTACAGTTGAAGTAACTGCGAATGGTTGGTTGATTACAAGACGAAGGTCAGCGTGTGGGATGTACTCTTCAACATCTTTTTTGTTAACAGTGATTTTACCAGTTCCTGGAACAAGGCGAACGCGTGCAACAGCGTTTTTACGACGTCCAGTACCTGCATATTGTGCTTGTGACATACTTTAATTGTTCCTTTCCTTAGATAAGTCCTGAAATATCAAGAACTTCTGGTTGTTGTGCAGCGTGAGTGTGCTCAGCTCCAACGAATACTTTCAATTTCATACCTTGAGCGCGGCCAAGAGTATTGTGTGGAAGCATACCTTTAACTGATTTTTCGATCAAACGTACTGCATTTTTAGAACGAAGTTCACCAGCAGAGATTTGTTTCAATCCACCTGGGTGGTTTGAGTGAGTGTAGTAGATCTTATCAGTTGCTTTTTTACCAGTCAATTTAACTTTTTCAGCATTGATAACGATTACGAAGTCACCTGTATCAGTGTGTGGTGTAAATGTTGGTTTGTTTTTTCCGCGAAGTACGCTAGCAACAACTGCTGAAAGGCGTCCAAGAGGTACATCAGTTGCGTCAACAACGTACCATTTGCGTTCTACTTGGCCTGGTTTAGCCATGAATGTAGTTTTGTTCATGATTTCTCCTATATGAATATCGTTTTTGTTTACTGGGCGGATGTTCCGGTCCGCGAGGTATTTGAAAGGTTCCGGGGCCTTACAAATGGGGTAAACAATACCGTCTACTATCATACCAAATTTCACTACTAAAAGTCAATAGATATGAAAAATATTTTTGCCGATTTCAGTGTTTAACATCTAGAAAAACCTCGCTTTTGCGAGGCTTTCCTATTTATAAGCTAAGGCACGTTTAAAGGTTTTCCAGATTCCCAAATCATCCGTTTGAAGGACTAGACTAGCATACATGCGTCCGATAAAGGCTGTCGCAGTGACTGCAAAAACAACCGTTATGGCAAGCGAAATCCAAGCTTCTAGACCACTTGCATACCCATTTATAGCTCTAAATGGCATAAAGAAGGTCGAGATGAAAGGAATATAGGAACCAATTTTCAGAACTAAATTGTCCCCAGCAGCACCTAGAGAAGTCACACCGACAAATCCTGCGATAATCAAGATCATCAATGGTGACAAAGCCTTTCCTGAATCCTCAGGGCGAGAAACCATAGATCCTAGGAAGGCTGCTAAAACAACGTACATAAAGAGGCTAACCAAGACAAACAATAAGGTATTGAGCGAGAAAGCCTCTCCTATATGGTTTAAAATACCAGATTGTGCCAAGATTGGTAGGTCTTTAAAGAGCAGAATGGCAGCCAGTCCACCCACGACGTAAATGCCAATATGAGTCAAAATCACAAGAAGTAGAGCCAGCATGCGAGCGTAGAAATAATGACTTGCTCGGATACTAGAGAAGACCACCTCCATGATTTTGGTTCCTTTCTCGCTAGCTACTTCCTGAGCAGTGACACTAGCATAGGTAATCAAAATCATATAAAGGAAGAAACCAAGCCCTGCGGCCGCAATGGTTTGAACAATTTTTTTGTTTTCCTTAGATTCATCAATCTTCTCAGTAAAATCAACGGTTTGACTCAGGCGCTTTTCCTGCTCTTGGGACAAATTAGCCGCTGAGCGATTGAGTTGGTATTGAAGCTCATTGAGTTTATTGGTTACTGCTAGTTTGATGCCTGTTTCAAGAGAAGTTTCACCATGGTAAACGGCTTTGATGACACTATCCTCTTGATCAATGGTTAGGTAACCCTTGATTTTTTCATCCTTGATAGCAGCTTGGGCACTGGCTTCATCCTTATAATCCAAGTTGATACCATTGGTACCCTTGAGCCCTTCTTCCACAGATGGTACAGTTGTTACTACTGCTATCTTACTATTCTTGGCCATAGAAGACCCTTGGAGAAAGCCGATTCCTACAGATAAGGCCAAAAAGAGGAACGGCGAAATCACCATAAAGAAGAAACTCCATGACTTAACATGTCGAAGATAGGTTTCCTTCATTACAACCCACATATTTCTCATACTTCCACCCCTGATTCTAGTTTAAAGATTTCATCGATTGTTGGAGCTTGCTGGTCAAAGGTCGCGATGTATTGACCTTGAGTGAGGATTGGGAAGAGTTCTCTTCCAGCGCTCTCATCATCTAGGATCAATTTCCAACTACCTTGCTTGGTTAAGCTCACCTGTTTGACATGAGGAAGTTTTTCCAGTTCTTCCTTGCTTCGTTCACTTGAAACAAAGAGACGTGTTTTCCCGTATTGATTGCGAACATCCTGAACTGGTCCATGCAAGACTGCACGCCCATCTCGAATCATGAGAATATCATCGCAAAGCTCCTCGACATTGGTCATGACATGGTCTGAAAAGATAATGGTCGCACCACGCTCTTTTTCTTTTAAGATGACCTGCTTGAGCAGTTCAGTATTGACTGGATCCAGTCCACTAAAAGGCTCATCCAGGATAATCAAGTCTGGTTCATGGATTAGAGTAATAATCAGTTGGATTTTCTGCTGATTCCCTTTTGAGAGACTCTTGATTTTGTCGGTCAATTTGCCCTTCACTTCCAATTTTTCCATCCATTGAGGGAGTTTTTCCTTGACCTCCTTGGCATCCATGCCCTTTAGAGTCGCTAGGTAGCGAACTTGTTCAAGGACGGTCAACTTGGGCATAAGGCTGCGTTCTTCAGGCAAATAACCTATCCGAGCGTAAGTCTCCTGACGAATATCCTGCCCATCCAGACTGATCTCTCCTTGGTACTCCAAAAATTTCAACATACTGTGGAAAATCGTTGTTTTCCCAGCACCATTCTTCCCGACCAGCCCTAGAATTCGTCCTGGACTTGCCTGAAAATCGACACCAAACAAGACTTGCTTGGAACCGAAACTTTTCTCTAGATTTCTTACTTCTAGCATCTTCCACCTCCGAAATATGTTGCACTTATTATACTCCTTTTTGATAGCCTTTACAACGATTTATGTCCATTTTATCGGATTATAAGTAGCAAAAGTATCCTTTCTCTAATAAATTTTAGGTGCTTCAGTGATATCTTTAGTATAACTCATTAAAGACCTTCTGAGATGGCTTCCTCCTCAACTATCGCTTTTCTCTTCTGAACTGTCCTTTTGAAACTAAAAATCCACCCCGAAGGATGGATTGATGAGTTAACGTACTTCTGCATGGACTTTTTCTTCGAGAGAAGTTTGGATTTTTTCCATGTAACGTGCGACTTCTTCGTCCGTTAAGCTATCTTCTGGATTTTGGAAGGTTAGGCTGTAAGCCATTGACTTCATACCAAGTCCCAGTTTCTCACCTGAGAAGACGTCAAAGAGTTTGATATCTGTCAAACGTTTCACGCCGGCAGCTCGGATAGCGTCTACAACTTCTTGATGAGTGACTTCTGCCTTGAGGAGTAGGGCCACGTCACGGCTGACTGCTGGGAATTTTGTGATTTCCACAAATGGAGCAGCTGGTTGAAGGGCAACTTCGATGGCCGAAAGGTTAAGCTCCGCTACATAAGTTTCTGGAATATCGTAGGCCTTGGCAGTGACTGGATGCACTTGGCCAAGGAAACCAAGAACTTGGTCGCCGAGTGAAATCACGGCCGTACGCCCTGGGTGGAGACTTGCAATCTCAGCTGTTGCTGTATAGGTCACTTCTAGTCCCAAGCGAGTAAAGAGGGCTTCAAGGATTCCCTTAGCATAGAAGAAATCAACTGGAACTGCTGCCGTTTGGAAATCTTTTTCTGCAACCAATCCAGTTAAGGCAAAGGCAAAGCTATTGATCTCATTTGGTAGATCTTCTTTTGGATCGCCTGTTTGTTCAAAGACTTTTCCAATCTCGTAAAGAGCCAAGTTTTTGTTCTTACGAGCCACGTTATAGGCCACCGTATCCAAAATACCTGAGACTATATTTTGACGGAGGACAGAACGGTCCACTGTCATTGGCCACATAAGTTCTGTAAGGTTACTTGGTTGAGCCGTAAACTCAACTGCTTTTTCAGGAGTTGTCAGAGCGTAGGTGATGATTTCTGTCAAACCTGCTCCTTCAGCGATGGTACGAACTTGACGGCGCAATTTTTGTGTCGCAGTCAATTCGCCAGCTGTACCGTCATCTTTTGGAAGACTAGTTGGCAAGCGATCATAACCATAGATACGAGCGATTTCTTCAAAGAGGTCCGCTTCGATGGTGATATCCCAACGACGACGGGGGACGCTGACTGTAAAGCTTTCTGCATTGCCAGAAAGGCCAAAGCCAAGACGACGGAAAACGTCTTCTACATCTGCGTAGGAAAGCTCTGTACCAAGGACACGGTTAACGTCTGCAAGGGTTGAAGAAACTTCTACATCAGAGGTGTCAAGCTCACCCGCTGAAACGATTCCCTTACGCACCGTAGCACCTGCAAGTTCTGCAATCATGCTAGCCGCCGCATCAAGGGCTTCGTTAACAGTTGCCACGTTGATCCCTTTTTCAAAGCGAGAAGATGATTCCGAACGAAGGTTGAGGCGTCCGCTAGTCTTGCGGATGGATTTACCATTGAAAACAGCCGCTTCAAGGACAACACGACTAGAATTTTCAGAGATTTCTGTTGCTTGACCACCCATAACACCTGCAAGGGCTACTGGCTTGTCTGCGACAGTGATGACTAAGTCAGTTTCTGCAAGTTCACGTTCTTCACCGTCCAAGGTCACTAATTTTTCACCAGCACGCGCTTCACGTACGCGGATGTCAGTCCCTTCAAAGGTATCCAAGTCAAAGGCATGCATCGGTTGACCAAAGTAAAGCAGGATGTAGTTGGTTACGTCCACTACGTTATTGATCGGACGAATCCCTTCGTTCATAAGAAGGTTTTGCAACCATTGTGGACTTGGTGCGATGGTCACGTTGTCCAAGATACGGGCTGCATAGTAAGGCGCCTTATCCGTTTCAATGCCTACAGAAAGGGCATCTGCTGCAGCTTCATTTGTTTCTGTTAAACTGAATTCTTTAAAGCTAACTGCCTTGTCATAGATGGCTGCCACTTCGTGCGCTACTCCACGCATAGATAGAGCGTCTGCACGGTTTGGCGTGATAGAAAGTTCGATGATTTCGTCATCCAAGTCTAGGTAAGAGAAAACTTCATCCCCAGGAACAGCATCTTGAGGCAAGATTTGGATACCATCTGCGAATTCCTTTGGCACAACTGAGTCAGAAATACCTAATTCACCAAGGGAACAGATCATTCCAAGTGACTCTAAACCACGGATTTTCCCTTTTTTAATCTTGTAATTATCAGCAATACGAGCTCCCGGAAGTGCCACCATGACCTTGATACCAGCACGCACATTTGGGGCACCACAAACGATCTGACGGGCTTCTTCTTCGCCAACGTTAACCTGACAAACATGGAGGTGAGTTTCTGGTACATCTTCGCAAGACAAGACCTCACCGACGACAATTTTTGAGAGACCGGCAGCCGGTGATTCCACACCTTCGACCTCAATCCCTGTGGTTGACATTTTTTCAGCCAACTCTTGTGATGGCACATCAATGTCCACCAATTCTTTTAACCATTTATAACTAACTAACATATATAAGATACCAAGGGCTATGCTGAAATCTAGATGACATTCCTATATTTCCTTTGACCCTCGTTTAGATCCTTTCATTTTGTGTTTTCCAACTTTTGTTTGGTTTAGTAAAAGCTCTTATCCCTTACCATCTCTAAATAATAAAAGTTTTTAGCCACAACTCTATGAACATACCCTTTCTATAAAGTTGCATTTTTATATATAAAATGTAACTCCTATGCCAAGAAATATTTCATTTAATGCTCATAGAATTGATAATTATTTTTTCACAACCACCATCAATTAATTTTTTTAAATTTTGATAACCAGGATGATAAACAGCATAAAAATTTAGTTCTATTTTAAAATCTGAGTTTTCCAAAACTTCTTCTAATAACTCTTCTATAAAAAAAATAAAATCTTTTCGCTTACTCTTTGCCAAAGCACCACAAACATAAATATTTAACTTTTCTTCTTTTGAATCTTGAGACAATATTTCTAATTGTTTAATTAATTTTTTATATGATTGTTTTCGGAGATTCTTTTCATTGTCATCTTTTATGGAGAGAATTACATTATCCATATCAGATTCAACAACATTAGGAAAAAGATCAGTTACATATGAACCATACAGATTTCTCCAAAATGTTTCTGATTTCATAGTTAGAAATCTTAAATGACGATCATTTATATTAGAATGATGAAACGAAGAAAAATTACTATCAGGTGAATGTTCTCTTTTAGCTGAGGGATTTACCATAAGAATAATATTTGAAGGATTTATAAAAGCCTTTTGATTATTTCTTATAGCTTCCTCAAAGGAAATATCATCAGAAGTTGCTATATCATTATTTTTAGATTCTTTATAAATAGCGAATGAAGAAATATCACCAAACTCCTCTAAAAGTTTATTATAGTTTTGTTCCGAAATCATAAAATATCCTCATGTTTGATTCATTATTTAAACTGTTCTGAGAAGCGGACATCCCCTTGGTAGAAGCCACGGATATCGTTGATTCCGTAACGGAGCATGGCTACACGTTCTTGTCCAAGACCAAAGGCAAAACCAGAGTAAACTGTCGCATCGATACCACTCATTTCAAGGACACGTGGGTGAACCATACCGGCACCCATAATCTCGATCCAACCTGTTTTCTTACATACGTTACAGCCTTCTCCACCACACTTGAAGCAGGAAACATCCACTTCAACAGATGGCTCTGTGAATGGGAAGTAAGATGGACGCAGACGGATCTGACGCTCTTCACCAAACATTTTTTGCACAATCAACTGAAGCGTTCCTTGCAGGTCCGCCATAGAAATGTTTTTCCCTACAACCAATCCTTCGATTTGGTGGAATTGATGACTGTGGGTTGCATCATCCGTATCACGACGGAATACACGTCCTGGTGAGATCATCTTCAAAGGACCTTTTGAAAAATCATGGGCATCCATGGCACGCGCCTGAACTGGAGACGTATGAGTACGGAGCAAGATTTCTTCAGTGATATAGAAAGTGTCCTGCATATCGCGAGCTGGATGGTCTTTTGGAAGATTCATCCGCTCAAAGTTGTAGTAGTCTTTTTCAACTTCAAAGCCATCCACGACTTGGTAACCCATACCGATGAAAATATCTTCGATTTCCTCACTGGTTTGTGTGAGAATGTGACGGTGACCAGTCGCAACAGGTCGACCCGGAAGGGTCACATCGATGCTCTCGCTAGCAAGTTGTGCTTCAACTTTCTTTTCTTCCAAGAGCTTTGCCGTTTCTTCAAAGGCCGCTGTCAAGACATCACGAGCCTCGTTGACGTGTTTCCCGATGATTGGACGCATCTCAGCAGAGACATCCTTCATCCCTTTAAGAATTTCGGTAAGGGATCCTTTTTTACCTAGGACAGAGACACGCAAGTCTTGCATCTCTTTTTCATTTTCAGCAGTAATCTGCTTCAAGCTAGCCAGCGTTTCTTCGCGAAGCGCTTTTAATTGTTCTTCAATAGTTGACATAATTCCTCCATAAGTCTCTCGTAGATAAAAAGAAAACCACATGTCAAAAACTCCACTCGGAGCGTTGACACGCGGTACCATCCGTTTTCATCTGACAAGTCAGACCTTCATTTCTAAATCCATGCGCAAGTGAATTCACCCAGCTTTCATATAGAGAGCTTGCAGTCACGGCTCTCCTCCCTGATATACTTCCCTTGAGGTACTAGTCTTGCGGATTTCTATTCAATTACTACTTAGTTTATCAGATTTTCACCATTCTTGCAAGACCTATCTCACTTCTGTATGCCTTTAAATCGCCATTGGAAGCGAAGCTTGTCATAGAAAGGAAATTCGATAAACAAGACTCCCAAGCCCACACAGAAACTGGCAAGAACATCTGATGGGTAGTGAACTCCCAGATAGACCCGAGATAGTAGCACACTGACTAGGTAGAAGCCAAGGACGATTTGCGCAATTTTTCTCCAAACCGGATCTTTAATCCGTTGACTGAGAATGACAATCAAAGTCCCTACCATCAGAGTCACTGCCAGAGAATGCCCACTTGGAAAAGAAAATCCTTTCTCCTCTACCAGATGTAAGATAGCTGGTCGTGGACGCTGGTAAATATTTTTAAAGGTCACGATCAAAAGACCGGCTAAGGCTAGATTACCCGCCATGAAGTAGCTTTCTATCTTCCACTGCTTACGATAAAAGATAACGGCTGCGATGGCAACCCAGGTGATAATCACTGGGATATCAATCAAATGCGTAAGGGCACGGAACAGAACTGTCAAATAATCTGGCAAGTTCCCACGAAGAGCAGTCTGAATCGGTTGATCAAAACCGACCAGCGTTTCGGGGTAAAACTTGACCATATAGCCAAGAAGGACGAAAAGTAAAAGGGCAAAACTGCCCTTCATTAAAAATGTTTGTTTATCTCTCATAATGTTTTAAGGTTGGTTTCAAGAGGACATATAACAACCAGAATGAAACGGCAAAGATGATACCCTCAATCAAGTTAAAAGGTAATACCATAGTCATTAGGTAGTTGGAAAGTCCCAAAATTTTTCCAATATCAAAGTTGGCAAACTTCGCGTACAAAGGAACAGCATAGACATAGTTGAGAAGCAACATGGCAGAAGTCAATCCGATAGTCCCTGCTAGAGATGCTAGTAGAAAACGAAGAGTGCTACGTTCCTTTTTCCAAATCAAACCAAAAGCGATAACAAAAACTCCCAAGGCTACGATATTCATTGGCAAGCCAATGTAAGTATTCACTCCCTGGCTATTGAGAAGCAACTTCAAGAGTGATCGCAACAAGAGAATCCCGAGAGCAGCAGGCAAGTCCATGACCACCAAGCCCACAAGGACTGGCAAGATACTAAACTCGATCTTGAGGAAGGTCGCCGCTGGCAAGAGCGGAAAGTCAAAGTACATCAGCACAAATGAAATGGCTGATAAAATCGCAATGGTCGAAAGTCGACGTGTGTTTGTCATAACAGGTTCCTCCAATTTTCTATAAAATCAGAAGAAGTTGGAAAGGATCCCTCTATCTATTCTCAATTTTTATATCCCAAAAGTTCCCCCTCACTCTTTTGAGCAAGCGGTTGCAATTTATCTATAAACTCATCCGAACAGACAAAGCTATTCTTTCGTCTTCTCCCATCCAGACTATACTGTCGGTTGTGGAATCACACCACATCAGCTTGCGCTCGCGGACTTCTTTAACTAAGATATTTTGGATTAATCTAGGCGTCGCAGTCGAAGATAATACTTAAGTATATCGAGACAAGACAACGAAGAGTAAGCCAAAATAGCTAGTTAAAGTCACCGCCGGTCGGGAATTACACCCAGCCCTGAAGACCCCTTTATCATAACAAAAAACGCTTGCAAGTGCAAGCATTTTGATTATTTCAATTTATCTGCTTCATAGGTGTGAACAAGCTCAAGACCTGCAAAATTTTGCTGACGGAGAGCTTCGTAGACGATCATGCAGACGGTATTAGACACATTGAGACTGCGGACGTGTTCATCATTCATAGGAATACGGAGAGCCTTCTCAGGATGTTCGCGCATGAAGTCCTCAGGCAAGCCCTTGTCTTCACGTCCAAAGAGAAAATAATGATCTTCGCCAGTCGATAAATCTGCCTCAGAGTACACCTTCTCAGCAAATTTCGAAATCAGATAGAGTTTTCCCTTCATCTGAGACATGAAATCTTCCAAGCTGTCATAAAAATAAATATCTAACTTATCCCAATAATCTAATCCAGCTCGCTTCATCTTGCGGTCATCAATCGGAAATCCCATCGGTTTGATGATGTGAAGGGGAGAATTGGTCGCAACGCAAGTACGCGCAATGTTACCTGTGTTTTGTGGAATCTGAGGTTCAAATAATACAATGTGATTTGTCATGACTGGCTTCCTTTTATCATTACAAAAAAATAGCCACACTGCCCGGAGTCAAGCTCAGCAAACAGCGTGGTTAAGGCATCGTTAACTTACCTCACAACAGGTTTGAAGTAAATCAGCGAAACTACTTCCTTAGTATAACACTTTCAGAATCATTGTCAATAGAAATGACTTGATTTTTTTACTTTTTTTAATGATATTTTCATGTTTGGTCATCCCCTTTCTGAAAAGGTATAGTAAAAGAGCCAAATCACTTCAAATCGGAGACATCGTCATAGAAGTTAAACAAATGTATCTTCAAAACGTGAAAAGGTCTTTCTTCCCTTAAAAATCGCCTTAGTAAGTGCATTTTTTGCTAAAAAAGGGTATGATAGTTACATCATGAAAAAGTAGGTTTTTTATATGAAAATTGTCCTTGTTGGTGGAGGGAAAGTTGGTTTCGCCCTCTGTCGTTCACTGGTTGCAGAAAACCATGACATTGTCCTCATCGAACAAGATGAGGCTGTCCTCAATCACATTGTCAGTCGCTATGATATCATAGGTCTCCTTGGAAATGGTGCTGACTTTGCCATCTTGGAGCAAGCCAGTGTTCAAGAGTGCGATATCTTTATCGCCCTAACCGAACACGATGAAGTGAATATGATTTCAGCGGTACTTGCTAAAAAAATGGGCGCTAAAGAAACCATCGTTCGGGTGCGAAATCCTGAATACTCTAATGCCTATTTTAAAGAGAAAAATATTCTTGGATTTTCACTTATTGTTAATCCAGAACTCCTAGCAGCGCGTGCGATCTCAAATATCATTGATTTCCCTAATGCCCTCTCTGTCGAACGATTTGCTGGAGGTCGGGTCAGTCTCATGGAGTTTGTTGTCAAGGATTCTAGCGGTCTTTGTCAAATGCCAATCTCAGACTTCCGTAAAAAATTTGGGAATATTATTGTCTGTGCTATGGAGAGAGATCATCAACTGATGATCCCAAGTGGTGATGTTATTATTCAAGACAAGGATAGGATTTTTGTTACGGGAAATCGTGTAGATATGATGCTTTTCCATAACTATTTTAAATCTCGTGCAGTGAAAAGCTTACTTATCGTTGGAGCTGGGAAGATTGCTTATTATCTACTCGGCATTTTAAAAGACAGTCGCATTGATACCAAGGTCATCGAGATCAATCCTGAAAGAGCTCGTTTCTTCAGCGAAAAGTTCCCCAATCTCTATATTGTCCAAGGAGATGGAACTGCAAAAGACATTTTGCTGGAAGAAAGTGCTCCCCACTATGATGCAGTCGCAACCTTGACTGGGGTTGATGAGGAAAACATCATCACCTCAATGTTTCTTGACCGTGTTGGCGTCCATAAGAATATCACCAAGGTCAACCGAACAAGCCTTCTAGAAATTATCCACGCGCCTGATTTTTCGAGTATCATCACACCAAAAAGCATCGCAGTGGATACCATTATGCACTTTATCCGTGGTCGAGTAAACGCTCAGTATTCAGACCTTCAAGCCATGCACCATCTAGCAAACGGTCAAATTGAAACTCTCCAATTCCAAATCAAGGAAGCTAATAAAATGACTGCCAAACCTCTATCACAGTTGAAATTGAAAAAAGGAGTTCTCATCGCAGCCATTATCCGAAAAGGAAAAACAATCTTCCCTACTGGAGAGGATATGCTTGAGGTGGGAGACAAGTTACTCGTGACGACCTTATTGCCAAATATCACCAAAATTTATGATTTGATTGAGAGGTAAAAAATGAATAAAAGTATGATTCGTTACCTCCTCTCAAAACTTCTCTTGATTGAGGCTGTTCTTCTCCTAGTTCCTGTTAGTGTAGCGATCTATTACCAAGAATCCAGTCAAGTATTTATCGCTCTCTTTTCTACGATTGGAATTTTAGTCCTTCTCGGTGGTCTAGGCGTTTTACGGAAACCGAAAAATCAACGGATTTATGCCAAGGAAGGGGTTTTAATTGTTGCCCTCTGTTGGATTCTATGGTCTTTCTTTGGTGGCCTCCCCTTTGTCTTTTCAGGACAAATCCCAAGCGTCATCGATGCCTTCTTTGAAATCAGTTCTGGATTTACGACTACAGGAGCAACTATTCTGAACGATGTTTCCGTCCTCACTCGTTCCCTCCTCTTCTGGCGAAGTTTCACCCACTTGATCGGAGGGATGGGGGTACTCGTCTTTGCACTTGCCATTATGGACAATGCTAAGAATAGCCACTTGGAGGTGATGAAGGCTGAGGTCCCTGGACCTGTCTTTGGCAAGGTCGTATCCAAGCTAAAAAACACTGCCCAGATTCTCTATCTGCTTTATCTGGCTCTCTTCTCCCTTTTTGTGGTTATCTACTACCTAGCAGGCATGCCTCTCTATGATAGTTTTGTCATCGCTATGGGAACGGCAGGAACTGGGGGCTTTACCGTCTATAACGACGGAATTGCCCACTATGGTAGCTCACTCATCACCTATCTAGTTAGTATCGGAGTGTTGGTTTTTGGGGTTAACTTCAATCTCTACTACTACCTCATGCTCCGTCGGGTTAAGGCTTTCTTTGGAGATGAAGAACTACGAGCATATATCATCATTGTCCTAGTTTCTACAGGCTTGATTACGCTTAATACGCTCCACCTCTACCAAGGTGTCTCTAAGAGTGTTGAAATGGCCTTCTTCCAGGTTTCCAATATCATCACGACAACAGGTTTTGGTTACGGAGATATTACCAACTGGCCCCTCTTCTCCCAATTTATCCTCCTCTTCCTCATGGGAATCGGTGGATCGGCTGGCTCAACTGCAGGTGGTCTTAAGGTGATCAGAGGACTTATCCTCTCTAAAATCGCAAAAAATCAGATTTTGTCCACTTTATCCCCTCACCGTGTTTTGACCCTACACGTCAATAAAACTGTGATTGATAAGGATACCCAGCACAAAATTCTTAAATATTTTGCTATCTATATGATGATCATTCTTTCTCTCATCTTTATCGTCAGTCTTGATAGCAATGATTTTCTAGTCGTGACCAGTGCGGTCTTCAGCTGTTTTAACAATATCGGACCTATTCTAGGTACAACCTCGAGTTTTTCCATCTTTAGCCCCATCTCTAAAATCCTCCTCTCCTTTGCAATGATTGCGGGTCGCTTAGAGATATACCCAATTTTGCTACTCTTTATGAAACGTACCTGGTCCAAACGCTAATGATAATACAATTCCCCTTTTACAAGCTAGTAGAAGGGGAATTTTTCTATTAAAAATGAGAAGACCTTTCGGTCCTCTCCTAATTTGTTTATTTTTTAAGAGCTTTCTTGTATCGAGCAACTTCCGCTTGGTTAGCCCAAACATAGTGACCTGGACGGATTTCCACCATAGATGGCTTGTCTGTCTCATAGTCATGTTGGTCAGGATCGTAAACTTTCAAGACCTTCTTGCGTTCCAAGATTGGATCTGGAATCGGTACAGCAGATAGAAGCGCTTGAGTGTATGGGTGGACAGGATTGTTAAACAACTCCTCTGTCTCAGCCACCTCGACGATAACTCCCTTATAGATAACCGCGATACGATCTGAGATAAAGCGAACAACTGACAAGTCATGCGCGATAAAGAGATAGGTCAAGCCCAACTCTTTTTGGAACTTCTTGAGCAAGTTCAAGACTTGCGCGCGAACAGATACGTCTAAGGCTGAAATTGGCTCATCCGCAATAACGAAATCAGGTTCCATCACAAGAGCACGGGCAATCCCGATACGCTGACGTTGACCACCAGAAAACTCGTGTGGGTAACGGGTCAAATGTTCTTTCAAAAGCCCAACTTCATGAATCATCTTTTGAACTTTTTCTTTTCGATCTTCTTCATCTTTAAACAAGTGATAGTTGTAAAGACCTTCAGAGATGATATAGTCAACTGTTGCACGCTCATTCAAGCTAGCTGCAGGGTCCTGGAAAATCATCTGGATGCGACGGATCAAATCTGATGATTCCTTATGAGATTTTTTCCCATTAATCTTATGACCATCAAAGATGATTTCACCCTTACTAGTATTATTTAGACCAATAATGGCACGACCAATGGTTGTTTTCCCACTACCAGACTCACCTACAAGAGAGAAGGTTTCTCCCTTGTTGATAAAGAAGTTGGCGTTTTTAACCGCGACAAACTTCTTACTTCCTTCACCGAAGGAAATTTCTAAATCTTTAATTTCTACTAATTTTTCAGACATTTCCTTCCTCCTAGTCTTCTAGATGTGCAAAGCCCATTTTATCACGAATCTTGTCATGTAAATCTGCAATGACCCCAGGTTTTTCAACTTTAGGAGCATTCTCATGAAGCAACCAAGTCTTAGCCCAGTGGGTATCAGTGACTGAAAACTTAGGTGCCTTCTCTTCAAAATCAATTTGCATCGCATAATCTGAACGAAGGGCAAAGGCATCACCTTTCAACTCAGTATAAAGAGACGGTGGTGTTCCTGGGATAGAGTACAATTCCCCTTTATCATCAGCAAGCTGTGGCAAGCTAGACAAGAGACTCCAAGTATATGGATGACGTGGATCGTAGAAGACTTCCTCAACAGTACCGTATTCTACAATTTCACCAGCATACATAACCGCTACCTTATCGGCAATACTTGCTACCACACCAAGGTCATGGGTGATGAAGATAATGGTAAAGTGGTACTCATTTTGCAAGGTTTTAAGCAAATCAATGATTTGCGCTTGAATTGTTACATCAAGGGCCGTTGTTGGCTCGTCACAGATCAAGATATCTGGACGACAGGCAAGGGCAATCGCAATAACGATACGTTGGCGCATCCCTCCAGAATATTGGAAAGGATACTCTTCAAAACGTTTTTCAGCATCTGGGATTCCGACCTTGTTCATATAGTCGATTGCCATCTCTTTGGCTTCCTTAGCTGTTTTCCCTTGGTGTTTAACGATCACTTCAGTGATTTGGCTACCGATTGTATTGATTGGGTCCAAACTTGTCATAGGATCTTGGAAGATGGTCGCAATTTTAGCTCCACGAATCTTCTCCCATTCCTTGTTAGAAGTAAGAGCGGTCAAGTCTTGTCCACGATAGTCGATGCTTCCTTGGGCAATACGTCCATTGTCTTCTAACATCCCTGTAAAGGTTTTTGTTAAAACAGATTTACCAGAACCGGACTCACCTACCAAGGCAAGAACTTCTCCTTCAATCAGGTCCAGAGAAACTCCTCGGATAGCCGTCAGAACTTTGTCACGAACGTCAAATTCCACGACAATATCGCGAGCAGTCAAAATTACATTACTTTCTTTTGTCATGTCTACTCCTATCTATGTGTACGTGGATCACTAGCATCCGCTAGGTTTTGACCAACAACAAAAAGAGATAGAGATACCAAAATCAAGGTAGTCAATGGAATCCAGAACAAGTAAGCGTTGGTCGTAACGTTTTGTGAGTAATCTGAGATCAAACGTCCCAAACTTGGCACTGTTACAGGCAGTCCCAATCCAAAGAAGGAAAGGAAGGCTTCATAAGAGATAAAGCTTGGCAACATCAAGGTCATTGTAGAAACAATAACAGATACCAATTGCGGCATGATGTTTTTAACAATGATTTTAAAGGTTGGTGTTCCAAGTGTTTGAGAAGCAAGGTTGTATTCCAAGTCACGGTAACGCATGATTTGGATACGAATCATATAAGCAATCCCAATCCAAGTTGTCACACTCATGGCAAAAATCAAATTCCAGAAACCAGCACCAATTGAGTAAGTCAAGACAATGACAATCAAGAGAGATGGAATGTTTGAAATAATGTTATAAACTTCCATCATGACGCGGTCAACGGATTTTGAAATCCCCCAAATTCCACCAACAATAACCCCGATCACAAGGTTGATAAAAGTGGCAATTACAGAGATAAGAATTGAATTACGCGCACCAAACCAAACCCCATCAAACAAGGATTTACCATTGCTATCTGTACCAAACCAATGTTCAGCATTGGGCTTGATAAAACGAGCAGAGAAGTCATTGACCTTACTTACATCGTTGAAGTCAAAATCTGAGAACATTGGGTAAATAAAGCTCATCAAAATAATGGCAACCAAAATTCCTAGCATAAAGACGGTTGATTTTTTCTTTAGAAATTGTCTAAATACAGAACCCCAGTATGAATAGGCAGGAGCATCAATTGTTTCAGAGGCAAAATCGTCACGTTTTACGAACTGAAATTTTTCTTTATCGATTGTTGACATTATTTGCCTCCTTTCTCTGTCAATTTAATACGTGGGTCAAGCATGGTCATCCAGATGTCTCCTACAAAGAGTGAGAAGATAGAAATACATGTGAAGATGAAGACAAGACCAACTACCATTGAGTTATTTGATGCCTTAACAGAGTCAATCAACATTTTACCCATACCTGGGAAAGCGAAGACTGTTTCTGTCAATGTTGCACCACCGATAACCCCGATTACGGCACCAGGAATACCTGAAACCAAAGGAACCATGGCATTTTTAAAGATGTGTTTATTTGAAATTTCTTTTTCAGACAAACCTTTTGCACGAGCAAAACGAACGAAGTCCTGAGATTGCAAGTCGATCATGTAACGACGAATCCAGATAGCTGTACTTGGCGCACCCAACAAACCTAGAATGACTGCTGGCAAGACATATGAACGCCAATCTCCAGCCCCCAAGATAGGGAATGAATCAGGCAGACCAATAGATGAGCCAATCAAACGCACGATATAAACCAAGGCAATCGTTGGAAGGGCAAGCAAGAAGGTAAGAGCACCTGTCGAGAAGCTATCAATCCAAGTATTCTTGTGGCGAGCCATGGCAGATCCAAGTGGAATCGCAATCGCATACGAAATAATCAAACCGATCAAACCAGCAACCGCTGAGCTTGCAATCATTGATGGATATTGATAATTGCTTTCTGTAGCTGTATATGGATCATCTTTACCATAGTTGGCTACCTCACGCGCATCTGCTTGACTTGGAGATTTGTAGGTACGAGAGTAAATATCTACAGATGAAGTCTTTTTACCTGTAGGGAATTGAACTTCTGATGTCTTAGTTTGTCCCTGACCTTGTGTGATAACTTGAAGCACTGGTGTGTTTGCATAAGTTGGGTAAGAATCTCCCAAGTTAATGTTCACAAAGTTTTGGTGTACAAATGGGAATTGATTGTTGAAATACAAAAGGTATTTATGTTTTGTACCTGAACCAACCAATGACCAACCGATAGCAGGGTCATTTTCAAAACGAAGATAACGTTGCAAGTTTGGATTTTCAGGGTCTTGAATCTTATTTGGATGATCAATATCAATCAAGTTCGCATAGAATTTGAAAACACGTTCAAAAATCGGAATTTCACGCGTAGCATAGAATTGACCACTTTCTGAGAACACACCAAGTGTCCAACCATTTCCTAGTTGGTTGATGTATTTTTCGTAGATTGCCTTATTAGTATCATTGGCATCCACTGTTACGGATGAGTCCATTGTGCTCGCTCTTTCTTGCAACTCTTTGGTATCGTAGTACTCGATATAGCCCATCCGTTCATAAACGGTATTTTCATAATTATCCCGCTTGTCCGGCGTCGTTGCAATCTTGTTATAGTTGGTATCCTGCTTGAAAATCAATTTTCGAGGAACCATCGTATAAATTATTGTGTAGGTCAAGGTTGTCACCAAGAAAATAGACAACAATGAACGCAATACACGCATAAAAATATATTTCTTCATATCGTTTCCTTTTAAAATCCCAAAAGAACCTTCTCCTCATGGAGAGAAAGTTCTCTTGAGAGTTATTTATTTAACGTGATTAGCCAATTCTTTTTGAACTTTTTCGTTTGATTCTTTTTTCTCTTTGAGCCATTTTTCACGAGCTTGTTCATAGTCAGCTTTTGTTACAACCTTATCTTGTAACTGAATATACTTGAAGTATACGTCTGAGCCCTTATCTCCAGATTGGCTGTATGATGCTGTGAATGGTACAACACGAGAAATGAATGGTGCAGCACCACTTGATGACATAGCTGGCAAGAAGAGGGAGCTGTCTGTCAACCAAGCTTGAGCAGCCGCATATTTTTCATAACGCACATTCAAGTCATTGGTTTCTTTTGCAGCTTCATCAACTAACTTATCGTATTCCTTCAAACCAACTTGGGCAGCTGCTGCATTTGCTGGATCATCATAACCCATGTAAGTTTTTGTTTGTTCGCTGTTAGTTGTTTTCAAGATATCAAGGTAAGTTGATGGATCTTCATAGTCTGGGCTCCATCCAACTGCTCCTGAGAGATCCCAATCTTCTGCTGCAGCGTTTGCGGCATAGTATGTGATATTGTGCAACTCATCTTTAGAAATTTGTTGAATATCAATGACTACGTTTCCTTCACCAAGTACTGTTTCAACGGATTGTTTGAAGGATTGAATACGAGCAATAAGACCCTTATTTGTTTGGTCAACTGGAATATCCAAGTGGATAGGGAATTTCACACCTTCTGCTTCCAAAGCAGTCTTAGCTTTGGCAAATTCAGCTTTGGCTTTATCGGCGTTGAAGAGTCCATCTTGACCATCCGCAAAGTTAACATTCTTCCACTCATCACCGTAAGCAGCCATCTTTTCAGTTACCAAGTCACCGAAAGTTTTTTCACCTGCAGAGACAAAACCTGGTTTCACAAAGAGGTTACGAACTGCAAGAGGAGCACCTTCTTTACCATTAATTTGTGCTGAGTAAGAAGTACGCTCAAAGGCGAAGTTCAAAGCCTGACGGAAGTCCTTGTTAAGAAGGGCTTTCTTGGTAGAAGTCTTCTCTTCATCAGTTGTTTTAGAAGTGTATTTGTAACCTTGACGGTCAATACTCACACCCAAACCAGCAATACCAGGTCCTGATGGAGTGTAGTAGATATTGTCTTTGTATGTTTCTTCTACCTTAGAGTAGTTTGAACTTGTTGGGAAGAGACGAGCATAGCTATAAGCTCCACTTGTAAAGTTACGTTCAAGAGACTCTTGGTCTGATCCATCATAGAAAGCAAGGGTTACTTTATCAATGTGAACATTATCTTTGTCCCAGTAATTTTCATTCTTAGCGAATTCAATAGAAGATTTAGCAGTCAAACCTTTCAGTAAGAACGGACCATTGTAAAGCAATGATGTAGGGTCAGTTGCTTTGGCAAAGTCAGCCCCTTTTGATTTTTCAAAATCTTCGTTCAATGGCCAGAAGATTGAGTAGGCTAGCTTAGAGTTCCAGTATGGTTCTGGTTTGTTCAAAGTGTATTCAAGGGTATAATCATCAACTGCTTTTACACCGACTGAAGCAAAATCTTTATTGTTTCCAGCTTTATAGTCAGCTAGACCTTTAACTGAATCTTCTGCTAGATAAAGTGCTTCAGACTTGTTATCAGTTGCGTGTTTCAAGCCATTTACAAAGTCTTTAGCTGTCACTTCAGCATACTCTTCGCCATCTGATGTCATCCATTTGACACCCTTACGAATCTTGTAGGTATAAGTCAAACCATCTTTTGAAACTGACCAGTCTTCTGCAACTGCAGGGACTAGGTTCCCATACTTGTCGTTTGTGAAAAGACCATCGATACCATTTGAAGTGGCAACCTTAGTACTTTGTTTCCCTGAAATGAGGTAATCCAAAGTTTCTGGGTCAGCTGAATAAATATAGCCATAATTTTTTGGCGCTGTAGAATCAGATGATTTTGAAGAACCACAAGCAGCTAAAACGCCAGTTGCTAATAGGGCAATTCCTGCTGCGACAAATACTCTACTTTTTTTCATATTGTTAACTCCTCTTTGAAAAATTTAGGCTTATTGGAAATTATAACATATATCTTTTAAAAAGTAAACGAATTTTCAGAATATTTAGGCGCATTTCTTCAAAAAACTTCTATTTGTCAAAATTCTTGCATTCTTTGTTTGTTTCTGCAAGAAATACTTTCTAGTCCGACCCTCTTTAGAACGGGATTTTTAAAAGCTTTTTCTCACTTCTTCGATCATCATCTGTTTTCCTAAATTGGATTTTAGAATAAGAAACTATTGACGGGAAATGATTTTCAAGGTATAATAATAAACGTTGAGGCGGTATAGCCAAGTGGTAAGGCACGGCTCTGCAAAAGCTTGATCGTCGGTTCAAATCCGTCTACCGCCTTATATCATCTGTTTTATCAGAATTCAACGAGACAGAAAGCCTGAAAAATCGGGCTTTTTTGTTATCCCTATCTATTAGGAATAACTGTATCTACCATATTGATTTACAAAAAGCAGTGACTCAAGTCACTGCTTTATTCTGTTTCTTCTTCAGGTTCTAGTTCTGTGATTTGAACTTTTACCTTGGTAACACGTCCATTTTTCACCTTATCGTTGGTCAGGACGATTTGCTTGTTTTGACTGACCAGTTGGTAACTGATTTTCTCAGTTGTTGGAATCGTACCAACACCCGTCAAATAATAACCGGCGATGGTATCCACATCATCGCTTTCTAGTTCGACACCAAAGTAGTTATTGAAGTCGTTAAGATTCATGGTTCCCTGTGCAATATAGGTGTCCTCACCGATTTGATGGACTTCGATTTCTGCTCGGTCTGTCTCGTCGTCGATTTCTCCGACAATCTCCTCCAGCAGGTCTTCCAGTGTGACCAGTCCAGCCATACCACCATATTCATCGAGCAAAATGGCCATTTGTCTTTGGGTATTTCGCAATTCTTTTAGCAAGTCATCCACAAAAATAGTTTCAGGAACAAAGAGTGGATCTTGTAAGATCTTCTTCCAGACAATATTTTCAAAGCCATCTGCATAGGCAGCGTTTAGTAAACGCTTGGTATGAATCAAACCAATCACATTGTCCTTATCCCCATCATAAACAGGGATACGTGAGAAATTTTGCTTTAGAATACTTTGGATAATGGTTTGACTATCATCCTGAATATCCACCATAAAGGCATCTGTCCGAGGAACCATGACTTCTCTCGCCATCAGCTCATCTAGAGAGAAGATCCCTTGTAACATCTCGATTTCGTCCGCATCCAAAGTTTCCTCACTTTTGGTCAACATGTACTCAATTTCATCTCGAGTCATTTTTTCATCCGCATCATCAAAGGTCATTGGCGTTAAACGACTCAAGAGATTAGTTGAAGCAGATAACAACCAGACAAAGGGACTGACAATCTTCCCAAGTCCAATGATAATCGGAACAGAGCGAATGGCTAAGGCATCTTTTAGATTAAGGGCAATCCGTTTAGGATAGAGTTCACCAAAAACAATAGAGATGTAGGTCAAGAATGCCAAAGAGAGGAAACTTGCAATGGCATAAGTTGTTTCTCCATTCCCCATCCAAGAGGCAATTACTTGTCCAAGTGTATCTGCCAATTTTGCCCCTGATAAGATCGTGATCAAGGTGATACCGACTTGAATGGTTGATAAAAAGTGGTTAGGATTTTCAAGTACCTTTAACAAACGAATGTAACGTTTGTCTCCCTCTTCTGCCTTTTGCTCCACTCGGGAACGGTTTAGTGACACCATCGCCATTTCAGTGGCTGAGAAAAAAGCATTTAACAGGGTCAAGATAAATAACAATACAAACTGTAGCAACAAATTCTGACTGCTCGGGTCTTCCATAGTCCTTCTCCTAAAATAGTATCTTGTGTTCCATTATATCATAAATCGGCCTAGGAATCACATTATTTTCTAATTTATACAATTGCTCCCTTATCAACGACGGACAAGGGAGCAATTTTTATTCCTTTAATAGATTGGCTCTAGTTTGTCACCGTGACCTGACCTGTTCGGTAATCAAGTTGGATACCCTTTTGAACATTTGGAATCAGGACGTTGAACTCCAATTCGCCATCCGAAGACTTGGCTTCGATTTGTGAAGCGGATGGAACTAGGTCCTCATTTGTCGCATAGTGGAGCGTCACGCGATAACGGACCCTCTTATTTTGGTCCAAGGCTTTTCTGACCAAACTCTCATAGTAGTTCTGACCTGTAGAATCCTCAGCCTGAGCTTGATTGGCCCAAGCTGTCTGGACTGCAATGTTCTTGGGATTGCTGGTAGAGGCATCAAAACCATCCAAACCACCTATCAAGGCATAACCCAGCAGGTGTCCTCTATCGACTGCATGTGTATAGGCTCCCTTTAGATTCTTGACCTGATGCCATCCTGGTGGCGTCCAGGAGGTTGAGCCGTTGCCTGTTTCTTCACGATTTTTATACTGCCGAGTCGTTTTGGATAAGATGGCATTGGCAACAGTCGGGACTGTTTCTTTTCCAACTGTCTTTGTTTTATTATCCGCATAGGGTTTGCTAGAAACCTTGGCATCTAGATTGGTTTTATTGCCATTGACAATGAAGGCCCCTGCTCCATTCCACTCGAGCTCCCCTTTGATTTGGTTTTTGATTGACTCAGTTAAGACACTTTCTGCCAACTCCTGACTGGGTGCTTCTGAAGCTTGTTTTTTCTGACTAACCTTGGTTCTAGGGGTGTTTGGCGCTGACTGCATCTGCTTGATGTAGTAGCTTCCAGCAGCCAAGAGTAAGAATAGAAGTAACCCTATCAGAGCTTGTCTTGTTTTTTTGTCCATTTTTCTCCTTATTTCTTTAGAAAAAGACTGGTCTCCCAGTCTAATTTCCTGTAAATTTGCTAATCAATTCCTGCCACTTTGCTGGAGACAAGATTGCCCATGGATCCTGTCCCTTTCCCAGGATGCCATAACCAACCATCAAGCCGATTCCTAAAGCCAGAAAGCCTAGCAATAGTACGATAAAAATCAACAGTAAGCGACGGAGTACATAGCGTAAGTTTTTATTCTTCTTCATCATTTGCCTCGATTCGCTGAATCTTCGCTCCTAGCTGAGCCAATTTCTCATGGAAACGGTAGTAACCTCTATCAAGGTGGACTAACTTACCAACAACTGTTTCTCCCTGTGCCACCAGACCTGTCAAAATCAAAGCAGCACTAGCGCGAAGGTCCGTTGATAGAACTTCTGCCCCCTGTAAAGCCTGTCCCCCAACAATACGAGCTGTGTCACGGATAATCTCTGAATGCAAGCCCATACGTCTCATTTCCTCTAAGTGTTGGAAGCGATTCTCAAACACCGTTTCCACCATGGTGGATTCCCCTTTTGCAACTGTCATTAGAGCTGTAAATTGTGCCTGCATATCTGTTGGGAATCCTGGATGTGGTAAGGTTTTTACA
Organism: Streptococcus oralis subsp. oralis; assembly: GCF_002096445.1. Lineage (GTDB taxonomy): Bacteria > Bacillota > Bacilli > Lactobacillales > Streptococcaceae > Streptococcus > Streptococcus oralis_N. The sequence goes on along the minus strand of NZ_NCUK01000013.1, from coordinate 50,750 downwards.
TGAACAGCCTTTAGATTTTCCAGTTGAGAACGAACACGGATACCTTCTGACTCCTCTGTCACTTCAACACCCATTTCAAGTAGTTTTGAAATCAAGGGGCGATTGTGTTCCCAGACGGCATCACGAACGAGAACATCGCCACCGGTCATAGCTGCCGCTACCATAAAGGTTCCAGCTTCGATACGATCCTGCACGACATTGTGGGTCGCACCATGGAGTTCCTCAACACCAGTCACTGTGATTGTTTCGGTACCAGCTCCCTTGACCTTGGCTCCCATTTCATTAAGGAGAATAGCGAGGTCAACAATTTCCGGCTCACGCGCAGCATTTTCTATCACTGTCACACCGTCAGCTAGAGTTGCCGCCATCATGAGGTTTTGTGTTGCGCCAACACTTGGGAAGTCCATGTAGATATGAGCGCCATGCAGGCGTTCTGCCTTGGCTTCGATGTAACCAGCTGTCTGGGTAATCTTTGCCCCCATAGCTTCCAAACCTTTGAGGTGGAGGTCGATCGGACGACTCCCGATGGTACATCCCCCTGGCATAGAAACTTTGGCATGGCCTACACGAGCAAGGATTGGTCCCAAGACAACGATGGATGCCCGCATCTTGCTGACATACTTGTATGGAGCTTCCTCCGTGATATCAACAGTCGCATCAACCTCGACAACATGAGCTTCCTCATCAAAGTCCACCTTGGCATTCAGACCTCGAACCACTTGATTCATGGTGAAAACATCTGACAAGATTGGGACGTTCTGCAAGACTGTCTTACCCTTGCTTGCTAGAATAGTCGCTGCCAACAAGGGCAAGACTGCATTCTTTGCTCCCTCGATCGTCACACTCCCGACCAGACGATTATCTCCGCCTTGAACCACAATTTTTTCCATAGTTGTTTCCTTTACTTTTGATTTTATAATAGTCCTCTAAGTGCTTCTTGCCACAGTTGGTACAAACTGATAAAGAATGAACTCAAGATGTAGCCCATCACAATACTAAAGAAGCCTACCAACAAACGAACTTTTTTTGTGTTAGTAGCGGTCACTTTTAAAACCTTTTCCCATCTCACAAGATCCTTCAAAAGGTAAAAACTCAAATAAATAAAGAGTATATGACTACTTAGAGTGAATAATAATTGAACCATTTGACTATTATACCATCTTATCCGCTTGCGCGCTAGTTTTCAATTTTTCTACGAATTAGGGATTGTTTTTAAGGTAATCAATTGCATCCTGCAATGTCTTAACGGGAACGATTTTCATCTCTGTTTTGATCGTTTTAGCAGCTTCTAAGGCTGTTTCATAGTTGCTTTTCGCATTGGGATCTGCTTTTTTTGCTTCCTCGGTGACTGGATTGTCAGGAGCAAAAAAGATGTTGGCTCCCTGACGAGAGGCTGCAACTACTTTTTTGTCAATTCCACCGATGTCGCCAACATTTCCATCGCGATCAATAGTTCCCGTTCCCGCAACGATGCGGCCATTACGAAGACCTGGATCTGCTATCTGGGTGTAAATAGCTAGGCTAAACATGAGACCGGCGCTTGGCCCGCCGATACCAGCTGTTGAAAAACGAATCGGAACATCACTGGTCACTTCCGTACGGTCAATCAGACCAATCCCAATACCGTTTTTCCCGTTTTCGAGAGTGATAATTTTACCTTCAGCAGACTTGACTTTTCCGTCTTCTTCATAGGTTACCTTGACCCTATCCCCTAATTGTTGAGAATTGACATAGTCGACCAAGTCTTTTGAACTGTCAAATGTTTTGTCATTAACAGCCGTCACGGTGTCTGCAATGTTCAGAATGCCCTTAAAAGTTGAATTGTCCGTCACGGTCAAGACATAAACTCCCAGATACTTGAGTTCAATATCCTTACCAGCGGTCTTCAATCCTTGATACTTGGCCATGTTTTGAGAAGTTTGCATATAGAACTGATTGATCCGCATAAACTCCGCATCCGTAGAACCACCCGTAGTCTCCTTGGCGCTTCTAATATCTGTGAAAGGTGTTAACCAAGCATAGACAAGATGCGATAGGGTTGCGTGTCGAATCCCAACTGTCACAAACTGGTAAGCTCCTGCTTCTGTATCTTCTGTTTCATTGACTTTCAAAACGCGACGGATATCCTCCGCTCCACCCGGAACTTCTATGTAGTAAGGTAAAGGTACTACAAAGGCTAAAAAAGTCAATACTAGTGCTAGGATGACATATAAGGGCCATCTAGTTTTTTTCTTCATGTTCTAATTCCTCCACAACACTGTTTGGGACATATTGCTGAATCTCCTGACCAAACTTCAGAAGTTCTCTCACGGCCGAAGAGCTAATATAAAGATGCTCTGGGCGGCTATATAGGTAAATGGTTTCGATTTCTGGAGCCAGTTGATGATTGTAGTAATCAAAACTAGACTCGTATTGCAAGTCGGTGGTATTTCGCAAGCCACGGACAAGGGTCTTAGCACCCAGTCTTCTTGCAACATCGACGACTAGTTGGTCATGAGAAGCCTGCACCTCTACATTATCTAAATGCGCCACCGCTTTTTCGACTGCCCGTTTGCGATTTTCAACAGGGAGAAAGCCTTGTTTGTGGGGATTGTAGAACACCCCGACATAGAGCTTATCAAAGAGTTTGCTGGCACGTTCAATGATATCCAGATGTCCATTTGTCATCGGATCAAATGAACCTGTAAATAATCCAATTTTATCTGACATAGACTGTCACCTTACTAATCCCATATATTTTTTCCTTCCAGATGCCTAAGCAGGCGATTTCTTCTGGAAGTTCTACAGACTTATCGGTTTCACAGACAACCATGACCTCTTCGGAGAAAAGGTTTCTTTCTGCCATTTTTTCGATATCTGCAACGATTTGTTCCTTGGCATAGGGAGGGTCTAAAAAAACCAGGTCAAAGGGACCATTCACTTGCTCCAAGGCCCGTTCAGCCTCCATCTTTAAGAGCTGAAATTTGGAAACTTCCTTGGTCATTTGGATGTTTTCAGCGATGATAGCTTGCGCCTTTCGATCCCGTTCCACTAAGACAGCATGGGACATCCCACGCGAGACTGCCTCAATGGATAAACCACCACTGCCAGCATAGAGATCCAAGACACGACCGCCCTCAAAATAGGGACCTATCATGTTAAAGATAGCTCCACGCACCTTATCTGATGTCGGCCTCGTCGTCTTGCCTTCTAGCGTCTTGAGGGGACGCCCTCCGTAGATTCCTGATACAATTTTCATACCGTTTATTATACCAAATTATAGGCAAAAAGAGAAAGAAAACCGAACCTTCCGGTTCGATTCTCTACAAAATATTTTCGTACGTATCGCGAACTTCTTGAGGCCAAACACTGGTCTGAACCTCTCCGATGTGTTTCTTACGAAGAAGGAACATGGCCATACGAGACTGTCCGATACCTCCACCAATTGTCAGTGGGAAAAGGCCGTTAAGCAGGGCTTTATGCCATTCCAACTCCAGACGATCTTCGTCTCCTGTAAGAGCCACTTGGCGGCGAAGGGTGTCCTCATCTACCCGAATCCCCATTGAGGAAAGTTCAAAGGCACAACCAAGAGATTCGTTCCAAACTAGAATATCCCCATTTAACCCTTTGTAGCCATTTTCAGACTCTGTTGTCCAGTCATCATAGTCAGGTGCGCGGCCGTCATGAGGTTTTCCATCAGGCAACTCGCCACCGATACCAATCAAGAAAACTGCACCAAACTCTTTACAGATCGCATTTTCACGCTCTTTTGGTGTTAGATCTGGATAGCGTTCCACCAACTCTTCTGTATGGATAAAGGTGATTTGTTTTGGCAAGATGGATTCGATATCGTAGCGTGCTTCTACGGCCAGCTCTGTCAGACGAATAGCCTTGTAAATCTTCTCAACAGTTTCCTTGAGATAGGCGATATTGCGTTGACCATTTGGGATAACCTTCTCCCAATCCCACTGGTCCACATAAACTGAGTGGGTCGCGTCGAGCGAATCTTCGTCTGGACGAAGGGCCTTCATATGAACAAACAGACCTTCACCTTCACCAAAACCAAAGCGAGCCAAGGTGTGGCGTTTCCATTTGGCAAGTGAGTGAACGACTTCATAGGTTTCATCTGGAATCTGCAAAACCTTGACGGATACTGGATTTTCGACACCTGACAGGTTGTCCTGCATCCCATCTCCGACCTTGCTCAAGATAGGACCTTGAACTTCAACAACTTCTAACTTATCTTTCAAATACTGGGTAAAAGTGTTTTTGACAAAGGAAATTTCTTCTTGTTGATGAATAAAACTTTTCTTCATAAACAGCTCCTCAAAAATTAGTTAAAAGCATTATACACCTATTTCCAAGAAAAGAAAAGAGTAAATAAGAAAAAGTCAGTGCTCTTTTGAACACTGACTCTGACATTCATTAATCGTTTCGACCAAAGATACGTAAGATGCTAAGGAAGAGGTTGATAAAGTCTAGATAGATACTGAGAGCCATCGAGATGACCCAACCTGTCGCTACTTGTCCTCGCGACTGCTCGTAAACATAGCGAATCTTTTGGTTGTCCCAAGCAATCAAACCTGAGAAGACCAAGACCATGGCAATACTAATCATGTAGTCAAAGAAACTATTGGCTAAAAATAGATTCACAACCATGGCAATGATGAGACCAACAAGCGCTGCCATCAAAGCTCGTCCCATTCCACTCAAATCTTTCTTAGTGAAAATTCCGATTGCCGCCATGACAAAGAAGAGAAGGGCGCTGGATACAAAGGCTGATAAGACGGTCCCAGGTGTATAGAAGGCTACGACAAAACTGAGCGTAAATCCATTTAAAACAGAATAAACTAAAAATACTGGGAGAGCTGCTGGGCTATTTTTTGCAGCCATACTACTTGCAACAAAGACTAGAGCAAGTTCTGCAAAAGTTGCAATCATCAACCAGAGACGGCCATGCATTAAAAAGTAGACCAATTGGGACTGAAAGACCGTCAACATCAAAGCTGACACGAGAGCCGATAGACCAATCCCAAGTCCTACAAAAGCATAAACCTTAGCGTAAAATTGATTGAGACCTGAACGTTCTTGAATAATCGTTTGATTCATTCTGATTCTCCTTTTTCTATAAATATGTCTTGATTATAACAAAGATTTTATAAATTAGCTAAAATAAAACATCAAAATGCCTGCTGCAACTGCCACATTGAGACTTTCTGCTCGGCCTTTCATGCCTATATGAACCAGCTGATCAGCACTCTCAGCCATGACAGAACTAATCCCCTGTCCTTCATTTCCCATGACTAAAGCAAAGTTTTCTAGGGAAGAAAGCTCACGATAATCCTTGGAATCTCTCGATAAAGTCGTTGCCAGAATGGGCAAGTTACTCTTCTTTGCCCCTTCTACAAAAGCGGCAACTGGCATACGATAGATGGGCAAGTGAAAATGACTTCCTTGCATGGAACGCAGGGTCTTGAGACTGTAGATATCTGCTGACTTATCTGAAACAATAACCCCTGTAAAACCTGCAGCATCCGCAGTCCGAATCATGGTGCCCACATTACCAGGATCTTGGACGTCTTCTAAAAATAGAAACTTCCCCTGACTAAAATCAGGCAGTCCCACTTCTTCTTTCTGAATAACTGCAACAATCCCTTGAGGAGTTTGCGTATCTGCCAAATCCAGCAAAATCTCCTCTGAAACCCAGATAGTTTGAGGAAAATTAGCTAACTGATTTCGGTAACTTTCCAGAGCAAAAATCTTCTCAATCCTCACTCCTGCTTGAACAGCTTCTTCAAATAAGTGCCAACCTTCAATCAAATAGGTAGACTTTCGATATTTTTTTTGATGCAATTTCTTGGCATTTTTTACCACTGAATTGGCTTTTGAGGTTATAATAGTCATAGAAACATTATAACACAATCAAAGGGGTTTAGTATGCAAAAGGTTAGAATGATTGCCCAAGGCAGGGTGCAGGGTGTTGGTTTTCGTTGGGGTGTTTATACTTTAGCTCTTGAAATCGGTGGCATCACCGGTCGTGTCTGGAATAACGACGATGGCACAGTGGAAATTCTTGCTCAAGCAGACTCCTCTGCCACTATGGCAAAATTTATCCAAGAAATCCGTAAAGGCCCAACGCCCTTTTCAAAAGTCACCTATCTGGATGTGCAGATGAGCAACTTTTCACCCTATTCAGACTTCAAAGTTGCAAATTAGGTCTCCAGAACTATTGTATATTTTACAAAAAAACAGTAGAATAGAAAGGTACAATTTTTAAAGAAGGAATGAAAACATTGAAATCTATTAAACGTTTTGCCCTCTCTGCTATGGGAGTGGCTATGCTACTCGTCTTGACAGGCTGTGTCCAAGTAGACAAAGCAACAGGTAAGCCAGTTGGTCCCGTTTGGGATTTCTTGGGTGCTCCGATGGGAGAAGCTATCAAGTACTTCGCTACTGATAAAGGACTAGGCTTCGGGGTCGCTATCATTATCGTAACCATTATCGTGCGCTTGATTATCTTGCCACTTGGTATCTACCAATCATGGAAGGCGACACTTCACTCTGAAAAGATGAACGCCCTCAAACACGTACTCGAACCACACCAAACACGTCTCAAAGAGGCAACAACTCAGGAAGAAAAACTTGAGGCTCAACAAGCTCTCTTTGCTGCTCAGAAAGAACACGGTATTAGCATGTTAGGTGGTGTAGGTTGCTTCCCTATCCTCATTCAAATGCCATTCTTCTCTGCTATCTACTTTGCAGCCCAGCTCACTGAAGGGGTAGCTAGCTCTACCTTCTTGGGTATCGATCTTGGTTCACCAAGTATGATCCTCGTAGCCTTTGCTGGTATCCTCTACTATCTCCAATCAATCCTCTCGCTTCATGGAGTAGAAGACGAGATGCAAAGAGAGCAACTTAAGAAAATGATCTACATGAGCCCTCTCATGATTGTCGTCTTCTCCTTCTTCTCACCAGCCAGTGTGACGCTTTACTGGGTTGTCGGTGGTTTCATGATGATTCTCCAACAGTTCATCGTTAACTATGTTGTTCGTCCAAAACTTCGCAAAAAAGTTCGTGAAGAATTTGCCAAAAATCCACTAAAAGCAAGTTCATTTTCAACTGGAGGCGGACGCAAAGATGTCACTCCAAACCAAGCAACTGCGATCATGACCAATAAGAAACATAAAAAACGCAATGCTGGAAAACAACATTCTAGAAAGTAAGAAAAAAGCTTAGCTGAAAGGCTAGGCTTTTTATGCATCACAAAAGCCCGATGTCTCCATCAGGCTTCTTTTTTATCCATGAACACGTTTCATGTAGTCTTGGTAACTTTCTGTATCCATCAATTCCTTGGCATTCTTGACACGGTCTGCTGTTGGAGGTTTGACCCCTTCAAGCGAATAAGGAATCCCAAGTTCACGCCACTTGAATTCTCCCATCGTATGATAAGGTAGGATTTCAAACTTGTCAACGTTTTTGAGGGTCTTGACAAACTTACCAAGTTCGATCAAATCCTCATCTCTATCTGTCAATCCTGGAACCAGCACGTGGCGAATCCAAACAGGCTTCCCGATATCTGATAGGTACTGAGCACAAGCCAAGATATTTTTATTGGTTTGGCTTGTGACAATCTTATGCTGTTCTTCGTTGATTTCCTTGATATCCAGGAGAACCAAGTCTGTCACTGCCATGAGTTTATTAAACTTTTCGAGATAACGTGGTTTGTTACGGAATGGAAGGGCACAGGTATCCAAGGTACAGTGGATTCCTTTTTCCTTGGCCTTGGTAAAGAGGGCAATTAGGAAATCAATCTGTAAGAGGGCTTCTCCACCACTAACAGTGATTCCTCCCTTGTCTCCCCAGAAACCACGGTAGCGAAGAGCTTCTGTCAAGACATCGTCTACTGTCCGCTCGCGTGATTTATTGGTCTCCATAGCCCATGTATCGGGGTTATGACAGTACTGGCAACGCATGTGACAGCCCTGCAAAAAGACAATAAACCGAATCCCAGGGCCATCTACCGCCCCAAAACTCTCTGTCGAATGCACCATTCCTGTCACTTGCCCATAGTCAATTGTTTCTTCAGACATATCGTCACCTTCCTTGAAACCGTTTTATAGTTTTATTATATCACGAGTGAGATGAAAAACAAGGTTTTTTGTCTATTTTTTAGAAAGCAATCTGTTTTTCACTTTCATTTTCATTCCCTTTTAGTAATCTGGTTCAAAATCAAAACCATATAAGGTTGCGAAATAGTCCTCAGGGCGCTCTGCACGGCGGATTTGGCGGGCTTTGCCTTCTTCAGTATAGAGGATTTCTGCCGAGCGTAGTTTGGCATTGTACTGATAACCCATGGAGAATCCATGTGCACCTGTATCATGAATCACCAGCAAATCACCGATTTCTGTATGAGGTAATTCGCGATTCACTGCAAATTTATCATTGTTTTCGCAGAGTGAACCGACCACATCTACCACCTCAACTGGTCCGTCTGGATGGGTCAGATTGGTGACATGGTGGTAAGCTCCATACATGGCTGGGCGAATGAGGTTGACTGCTGATGCATCCACACCTAGATAGGTACGGTAGGTTTTTTTCTTATGAGTGACTTTTGTGACGAGAACTCCGTGGGGTGCCAGCATAAAACGTCCCAATTCGGTAAAAATCTTGACCTGACCAAGACCTACTGGCGTAAGGACTTCTTCATACACCTTACGCACCCCTTCACCAATCATCGCAATATCATTTGGTTCCTGGTCTGGGCGATAGTTGACACCGATTCCGCCAGATAGATTAATAAAGTCTAGTGAAATGCCCAACTTTTCCTTGATTTCAACGGCCAATTCAAAGAGCTGGCGGGCTAACTCTGGGTAGTAGAGATGGGTCACGGTATTGGATGCTAGGAAAGAGTGAATCCCAAAAGTCTTGGCTCCTTTTTCCTTCAAAATCGCAAAGGCTTCAAAGAGTTGATCCCTGGTCATCCCAAACTTGGCTTCTCCTGGATTGTCCATGATGTCTGTTCCTAGCTCAAAAACGCCTCCAGGATTGTAACGACAAGAGATAATTTCTGGAATGCCTGCCGCTCGCTCTAGATGTTCAATATCTTCAAAGGCATCCAAGTTAATGGTTGCACCTAATTCACGCGCATAAGCGTACTCTTGGTCTGGTGTATTGTTTGATGAGAACATGATCTCAGAACCGGGGAAATCCAGCTTATGGCTCATCAAGAGCTCCACGTAACTAGAACAGTCCACACCGCAACCTTCCTCTTTGAGGATTTTCAAGATGGCTGGTGTTGGGGTAGCCTTGACTGCAAAATATTCCTTAAAGCCCTCGTTCCAGGAAAAAGCTTGGTTGACCGCTCTTGCTTTTTCGCGAATTCCCTTCTCGTCATATAAGTGAAAGGGAGTCGGGAACTCTGCAACAATCGTTTCCAAATCTTCTCGGCTGATAAATGGTGTTTTCATAAGCTTCCTTCTATTCTGTTTGCAAAGAAAGGCTGGGACAATCGTTCCAACCTTTAGTGCTATCTCTTATTTGTCTTCGTCAAAGATATTTCCAATCTCGACATCGATGGATTGGTTCTTGACATCAATATTGGTTACTTTCAAGAGTGACTTGTAATCAAACTGCTTTTCACGTTCTTCTTGGGCATTGTCTGCAAAGACTGCAACACCAGCCAACTCTGAATCAAACTCACGCAAGAGACTAATCATCCCGTTGACAGTTCCTCCGCCTTTCAAGAAGTCATCCACAATCAAGACACGACTGCCTGCCTTGAGACTGCGTTTTGAAAGGAACATTTTTTCAATGCGGTCACCACTTGATCCTGATACATAGTTTACGCTGACAGTTGAACCTTCAGTAATTTTCAAATCACGACGCACAATGACAAATGGAACATTGAGGACATTGGCAACTGCATTTGCAAGCGGAACACCCTTAGTCGCTACTGTCATAACCGCATCGATTTTTTGGTCCATAAAACTCTTGGCAATGATACGACCAATATTTTTCAAAATGGCAGGTGTACTGAGCAAATCAGACAGGTAGATATAGCCACCTGGCAAGATACGGTCACTTTCTGAAAGCTTATCACGCAAGTCTGCGATCATTTCTTTGGCTTCATGGCTCGAAATTGATGGTGTAAAGATAACGCCACCACCTGCTCCAGTCACTGTCTGGATATGGCCGATTTCGATTTCTTCAAAAGCACGCTTGATAATCACGATGTCCTCTGAGATAGATGATTTAGCTGATTCGTACTTTTCCGCAAAGGTATTGAGACTGGTTAGTTTGTATGGATTATTAATCAAATAGTTGGAAATGACAACCATTCGATCACTTCTTCTTAATTTCATTTTTATTTACCATTCCATTTAATTTTGATATTTTATCCATTATACCACATTCACATAAAAAAACGAACATTATTGCGTAAAAAATGCTCGTTTTTCTTAAATTATTAATCTAAATCTGGTTTATAGAAGGAACGATTGTCCATAGCGAAGATTTTATTGGTCATTTCTCCTTTATCCACCAAAGCAAGAGCTGTTGTCATCATCATCATGCTGGCATCGAGATTATCGATCATGTGGATAATCTCTGCCTCCATAATGCGTGGACGGACTGGACTTCCATACTCCAGTAAGCCATGGTGACTGAGGATGACATGGCGCAGTAGCACCACTTCTTCTCTAGTATCATCGATGCCTAGTTCCATGACAGTCTTGGTAATTTCGCTATCGATGAGGGCGATATGTCCAAGGAGATTGCCTCGTACTGTATACTCCGTCTGGTCTGGTCCCGTCAACTCAATAACCTTGGCCAAGTCGTGCAACATAATCCCAGCATAGAGGAGGCTCTTGTTGAGCTGAGGATAGATCTCACTAATGGCATCTGCCAAGCGCACCATGGTTGCTGTATGATAGGCCAAACCCGTTTCAAAGGCATGGTGGTTGGTCTTGGCAGCTGGATAGGAGTAGAATTCCTTATCATACTTGGTGTAGAGACTACGAACGATACGCTGCCAGACAGGATTTTCAATCTTGAAAATCATTTGCGACATGTAGTCACGGATTTCCTTGACATCAACTGGAGATTTAACCTTGAAGTCAGCTGGATCGTTGGGTTCCCCAGGTTGAGGTAAACGAAGCGTGATTTGATTGACTTGAGGAGTGTTATTGTAAACTTCTCGACGCCCCTGCATGTGGACGACTTTCCCAGCGGTAAAGGTCTCAACGTTATGAGGTTGGGCATCCCAGAGTTTCCCTTCAATCTCGCCACTATCGTCTTGGAAGGTAAAGGCTAGGTAATTTTTCCCAGCACGCGTCTGTCTTAGGTCAGCTGACTTAATCAGGTAAAAACCTTCAAACAGCTCATCTTTTTTCATGTGACTAATCTTCATATTCTTCCTCATCTTCTTGGAAATGGAGTAGATCAAGCGCAGGCTCACCTTCTGATAATTCAATGTGACGGAGCGTCCGCTCGATAGCTGTGGTACGACGGTTTAATAATTCATCAATATTGCCAGAGGCATGTTGGAGATGCTTTTGTGCTTTGACCAGAATGCCACCAAACTTGCCAAACTCGGTCTTGACGCTGGCAAGAGTCTTGCTGATATGGTCGGCACTCTTTTGGATATTGAGAGTCTTGAAGCCAACTGATAGAGAGTTAAGCAGGGCTGATAGGGTACTTGGACCAGCAACAATAATCTGCTCCTCCCGTCTCAAATCATCAAAGAAGACCGGATTGCGGACGATCTCTGAGTAAAGTCCTTCTGTCGGAACAAACAAGACTCCAAAATTGGTCGTCCGAGGTGGCGCTATGTACTTGCTCTTGATATCCTTGGCAAAGCGCTTGACGCTTGCTAAAAGTGACTTACGACAGCGTTCGATTTCGTCCTTATCGCCTGCTTCATAGGCTTCTTCTAGGCGGTAGTAATCCGCCAGTGGAAACTTGGAGTCAATCGGCAAATAGACATATTCCTGGTCGCCTTGGCCAGGTAACTTGATGGCGTACTCTACTCGCTCGCTAGAGTTTTCAACCGTTGCAAATTCTCGTTCGTACTGGGCAGGAGTCATGATGTCTTCGATGATTTGCCCCAGTTGCAATTCGCCCAGAATCCCTCGCGTCTTGGTTCCAGAGAGAACCTTGTTGAGTGCACCGACATCACGGGCAACTGTCTGCATCTCTCCAAGACCACGATTGACAGACTCCAGTTGCTTGGAAACTGTCTCGAAGGAAGTCTGCAAGCGCGTCTGCAAGGTCTTTTCTAGCTTTTCTTCGACCGTTTGGCGCATTTGTTCCAAGCGTTGCTCATTTGATTCTTGCAGTGCTTGGAGACGTTGGTCGGTCTTATCCTTAGTTTGCAAAAGATTATCTGTCATTTCTTGACGGACTTGCGTCAGACCTTGGTGCAACTCCATTCGCACTTCTTGCAAACGATCGCTGACAGCCACTTCCAAGTCTTTTTGGTCTAACTGGCTGGCTTGTCTGGCTTGTTCAAAGCGATAATCCAGTTGATCTGAAAGATTGTCTGCTTGATCCTCCAAGCTCTTGGCTAGGTACTTGTCTTGCTTATCCTGCCTTTGCCAAATGAGAAAGAGTCCAGCTAGGTTGGCAATTAATAATAGTAATAATACAGTCTCCATCCTACCTCCTGTCCTTGCTGTGCAGTACGACTACATAACCATCTGGGCAAGTCACCGAAACTTCCCTATCTATATATTCGTTAGAAGCGTACACTTTTTTAAAGAAAAAATTTTCCTCAGTCAATTCGTACTTAGCACCGATAATGGTCAACTGACTATCCCGAACTGGCATAAAGGCTAGATAGTCATAGTCTGAACGCAGTTCAAGCTGACTGGTTCCTTCTGGACAATAGCTAATCACATTTTGCCCATCCTCAATTTCTATCTGGCGCATATAGGGTGCTAACTTGGGATTGCTAGGTAGAAAAACATTGGCCAACATATGGTCAATACGGCCACCCAAAGCACCGAAAATAGTAACCTGAGCCTGAGGATTTTGCTCAAAGACGGTTAAGAGAGCCAATTCCAGATCCGTATCATCCTTTTCTGGCTGGGCTTGAACAAAATGCTGGGCACTTTTTTGAATCACCTGTCGCTCTTCTGCAGTGACAGAATCAAAATCTCCAACTGCTAGAGCCAGAGGAAGGTCTTCTTCCAAGACCCAGAGCGAGCCTCGATCTACACCGACAAAGCAATCAAAATCCGTTCGATAATGACCACGGTCTCCGCCTGCAAAAACGGCAACCCTAGTCCAGTTGTTTTCTGAGCGTTTGCACTCGTTCATTGACATCTCCCTTAAAGACATAAGATCCCGCTACAAAAACTGTAGCACCAGCTTCTTTGGCTTGAGCAATGGTTTGGTCATCAATCCCACCATCCACTTCAATCTCAAAGTTCAAGCCTTTTTCCTCACGAAGGGCAACCAACTCACGAATCTTATCCATGGTTTCAGGGAGAAAAGCTTGCCCGCCGAAGCCAGGGTTCACCGTCATCACCAAAACTTGGTCAACTAGGTGAAGTACATATTTGATAGCCTCAACAGGTGTACCAGGATTGATAACGACCGATGGTTTGACGCCTAGTGAACGAATCTTTTGGAGAGCGCCATGGATATGAGGTGTTGCTTCGACATGAATGCTGATGATATCTGCACCTGCACGCGCAAAGTCCTCTAAATGATTCTCTGGATTAGCTACCATCAAGTGGCAGTCAAAGACCATCTTGCTATGAGGACGAAGACTTTCGACCACACCTGCGCCAAAACTGATTTGTGGTACAAAGTGACCATCCATAATATCGATATGGGCATATTCTGCACCAGTTGCTTCTAGACGTTTGATTTCACGTTCAAAGTTGGCATAATCTGCTGCCAGAATTGACGGAGCAATCTTGTATTGAGACATAGGTTTCTCCTTATTTTGGAATTTTTTTGCTGACTTTTTTATAGGTTTCTCTGCGATTTTCAATTTCACTGAGGAATTGGAGGTAATTGTCAAAACGGAAGGTCGCAATGATACCTTCCCCTACTGCTGGCTTGACTGCACAAGACGGCTCATGGGTATGGGTACAGGTACGGAATTTACAGTCTCGACTGACAGCAGCAATCTCTGGAAAAGCCTGATTGAGATCTTCTGCTGTTGACACTTCATAATCCAGAGATGAAAATCCTGGCGTGTCCGCGATTTTACCCCCATTGAGGTTGTAAAAACTAACAGCCCGAGTGGTATGGCGACCACGACCTAGACTGTCTGAAATTTCTCCTGTCTCGAGATTGAGGTCTGGTGCGATTTTATTGAGAAGGGTTGACTTCCCAACACCTGTCTGTCCCATAAAGACCGTCACCTTGTTTGTCAAAAGTGGCAAGAGTTCTTCCTTACTAGTCACAAAGTCGTAACCGATGGCACGATAGGTTTGTTGAAAAAAACTTAATTCTTCGCTATCTTCCAGCAAATCCATTTTAGAAATATAGACAACAGGATGGATGCCCTTGTGTTCCAAGAGAACCAAGAAGCGATCCAGCAAATTGCTATTAAAATCCGGCTCCTTAGCCGACATGATCACCACAGCTTGGTCAATATTGACAATAGGTGGGCGAACCAGACTATTTTTTCGTTCGTGAATCTTGAGAATATAACCTTCAGAATTTTCCTCCGCAGAAAAATCTACCCAATCCCCAACATAGGGTGTATGACCTTTTTTACGGAAATTCCCACGAGCGCGTGTTTGATAAACCTGACCGTCACTCTCCACATAGTAGAAGCCCGCCAAGGCTTTAATGATTTGTCCCTTCATCTTAGAGTCCTTGTCCTTTGAGCGCATCTGCTAGGCTAGCAAATTCTGCCAAGCTGAGAGCTTCTCCACGTACACTTGGTGACAAACCTGCTTGATCCAAAGCCTTGGTCAGCTTATCCTTGACTTCTTCGGTCTTGCCAAAGTAGCCTGTTAAGTTGTTCCACAAGGTCTTGCGGCGATGAGTGAAACTAGCCTTGGAAACCTTAAAGAAGAGCTGCTCATCTTCTACTACTACAGCAGGTTCTGGGCGGCGTACCATTTTCAGGATAGCCGAGTCCACGTTTGGCGCTGGCACAAAGACCGTACGAGGTACGATAAAGGCAACCTTGGCTGTCATGTAATACTGGACAGCAATCGACAAACTACCGTAAGCCTTGGTATTAGGTTGAGCGGAGATACGATCTGCCACTTCTTTCTGCATCATGACGACAAACTCACTAAAAGGAATGCCACTTTCAATCAAGTGCATGAGAATAGGTGTCGTGATATAGTAAGGCAAATTTGCCACTACCTTGATTGGCAGGTCAGGATTTTTGAAATTCTGGATATGCTGGGCCAAGTCAACCTTTAGAATGTCCTCGTTGACTACTGTTACATTGTCAAAATCACGCAGGGTATCTGCCAAAATCGGTACCAAACGGTGGTCGATCTCAAATGCCATGACTTGAGCTGCACGCTCAGCCAAAAATTCTGTCAAGGCACCAATCCCTGGCCCGATTTCGATGACATTAACCTGATCATCAATTTCAGCTGTATCCACGATTTTTTGAAGGATATTAGTATCCGTCAGGAAATTTTGCCCGAAGGACTTTTTAAAGGTAAAACCGTGACGCTCCAGCACTGCCTTGGTCACGCTATAATCTGCAATTCTCATTTATTCTCTTTTCTAATATGAACGACGATATATCCAAACAAAATCATTTCCTCTAGAGCCCTGATGAATCAGGTCTTTTAAATAAACATTTGGATTCGTCAGTTCTTTTGTTTCCGTATTATAACTTGTTATTGTCTTTCCACCATGTCGAAGAAACCATTCCGTATCCAATCCAGGCAGATATCTATCCTTTTGAAGAAAACTACGAAGCTCCTCAACTGTCATATCCTCCGGGATATCAAGGTCCATCTGATGAGAAAAAACATCATCCCCATGCAGATAGACTCTCTGTCAACTTGTATTGTCATTTCGATCTGTCCTTATAAGTTTCTATTTTAATGCTATCAAAATAGATAATCCTAGAAATAAATCAACTATAATATATCGTCATATATACGAGGAACTATTTAACATCCCTTAACTTATCCTGGCTTCTTCCATTTTCATTAGGAACACATCAAACAACTCCATATACGGAATTTTCACTCACTATTGAAACAACTTGTAAAATCTGTTCTATTTTTTAATCTTTATCATTCATCGTTTGAAAAAGTCAATTGCTCAAGTAAGGCATAGAGTTTTTTCTGCTCTTCTTCTTCGTAAGCAGATCTATTTGCTTTTACTTCCCTGCATTTCTCGTCATACAAAAAACCGTCATATCCGTCTTCTGTAGATAAGGCTGTGTAGACTTTCGCCATTTCTTCAGGACTAATCGAAAATCTTGACTTGATTTTATAAAGATTTTTCATAAAAGCGCTGAGGTGATTATAGCGGCGCATATCTACTTTGACATTGGTCACACGAATTGCCTGAATTTTAATATCTTTCCAATGTTTCCGCATATAAAGCGACAGCATCAACAAGGCTAATTTATTCTGATAATAAGTCTTAGCAGGACTGTAATGTTTTTGACCAGCTAAATTTTCAAAATCAAGTTTCATGAAGGGATAAAGCACTAGCCCCTGGGAAGAAATATTAATAATCCGTCCACTCTCTGACTTTTCCAACAAACTTTTCAACAGGAAAGAAAGCAGGAAGGGCGCAACAACATTGGTCGCAAATTGTTTTTCTAATCCATCCTTAGTCAGGATGGGCTTTTTGACTGATAAATCAAAGTCAGCTGCATTGTTAATTAGAACGTCTAGAACGTCTTCTTTTTGAATATACTGTTCCGCTGCTTTCCTGACACTCTTCATATCAGATAAATCAGCCAAGATATAATCTACATGTGGATTTCCTGTCTGCTGACGAATTTCCTCACAAGCTTGCTCGGCAGCCTCTTGCCGCCTACAAAATAGGGTCACTGACCACCCTTTCTCAGCTAACTGCCTTGCAGCTTGATAACCGATACCACTGTTACCACCGGTAATAATTACTTTTTTCATTTTTTACTCCTTTAAACTGAATATTTTGTCATAACTTCTTCCACTTCTGCCAAGGTTACTCCAAACAACTCCAACCGCTTGAGCAGCTGTTTTCCATTGGAATAGCCGATGCGGAGCTGTTCGCCTAGATACTCTCGGCGTCTACGACTGTCTGCTCCCGCTAGGAAACCTAGGCGAATCAAGTCACCACGACTGATGTCAAACTCGTTCTCGTTTTCAAATTGCTCTGTCACCTGAACCAGCGCTGTTTTTAGATCTTCATAGCTGGCGTGTTCGATTCCCAGAGAACGTCCCTTGGACTTAGATTTGGGAACAGCTTCATCTCGCTTGAGAAAGGCATGCTGCACCGTTGGAATGGCCGTCATAATCATGCGCCGAATCCGCTCCCCATTAAAATCTGGATCTGTAAAGACAATGACTCCATGCAATTCATGCAGGCGACGAATCCGCTCTATATCCTGGTCATTAACGGCAGAACCTCGTGTTTCATAGGTCTCTACATCAAAGTAACGTTTGAGATTGGCCGTATCATCACGCCCTTCAACCACGATGACTTGGGAAATTTTTTCTTTCATGATTGTTTTTCCAATCCAAAAATTCGCTCTGCATTTGCAGTCGTTGCTGCTGCTAATTCCTCGGTCGTCATCCCACGTAAATCGGCAATAAAGTCCACCACATAGCGTGTGTAGGCTGTTTTGTTTTCACGGCCACGTTTAGGAACAGGAGCCAGGTAAGGGGCATCTGTCTCAACGAGGATTTTATCCAAAGGAAGTTCCCTAGCAGCCTCTTGAATATCCGTCGCTTTCTTAAAGGTCACTACACCTGAGAAAGAAATTGTCATGCCAAGCTCGACAAACTTCTCAGCCCACTCCAAAGAGCCTGAAAATGAATGCATAATCCCACCTCGAGGACCAACACCCTCGCTCTTGATAATCTCATAAGTATCTTCTAGCGCATCACGAGTATGGACCACAAAGGGCAAATTCAAGTCCTTAGACAACTGAATCTGACGACGAAAAACCTGCTCCTGCACTTCCTTAGATGCTGTCATCCAGTGATAGTCCAGACCAATCTCCCCCAAGGCAACAACCTTGGGATGTTTTAGTTTTTCAAGCAAGTAAGCTTCGACCTCGTCTGTGTAAGTCCCTGCTTCCGTCGGGTGCCAGCCAATAGTTGCGTAGAGTTGCTCATACTCATCTGTCAATTCTAGGGCTCGCTCAATGGTCGGTGTATCAAAACCAACAATATTCATCTGTGTCACACCCATCTCAGCAGCCAAGGCGATTTCTTCTGCCTCACGTCCTGCAAATTCTTCTACATTTAAATGTGTGTGCGTATCAAAAATCATCTCTTCTAACCTCATTTTCTTCCATCTATTATACCAAAAATAGCATCCCTCGGCTTGTAAAAATATTCTAATACCAATCATTCTCCCTTGACTGCATTTTTTCAAAGCAGTATAATAACACTTATTGAAATTTTCATCAAAGGAAAAGAAAATGTTTAGAAAATTAAAATATACCTTTATCGGTCAACCACTCAAGTCTCTCACAGATGGTGAAGGGGGATTACTTGGAAAAATGCAGGCACTTGCAATGTTATCCAGTGATGCCCTGTCTTCTATTGCCTACGGGCCTGAACAAGTCATTCTCGTTTTAGTTAGTCTCTCTCCTCTCGCCATTTGGTGGAGCCTCCCTATC
The DNA here is from genome assembly GCF_002096445.1 of Streptococcus oralis subsp. oralis. Classification (GTDB taxonomy): domain Bacteria; phylum Bacillota; class Bacilli; order Lactobacillales; family Streptococcaceae; genus Streptococcus; species Streptococcus oralis_N. The sequence goes on along the minus strand of NZ_NCUK01000013.1, from coordinate 31,987 downwards.
GGTATTTTTGTCCTCTTACTTCTCGCTAGTTTGACCATTTCCTATCGTCAAATCATTCACGCCTATCCTCAAGGTGGTGGGGCTTATATGGTCACTCGGGAAAATCTCTCCCCTGAACTAGGCTTGATTGCAGGAGGGAGCCTCCTTGTTGACTATATGCTGACAGTAGCCGTATCCGTCGCTTCTGGAGCTGATGCTATTACTGCAGCCATCCCTGCCCTCCATCCCTATAATCTTCATATCTCTATTTTCCTAGTCTGTCTGCTCATGCTCTTGAATTTAAGAGGATTGAAAGAATCTGCCAGCTCTCTGATGATTCCCGTCTACCTCTTTATCTTCAGTACCGTCTTTCTCTTGCTTTATGGGGTCTTTCAACTGTTTACAGGTTCCCTAAACTATCAGGCAACTTCAACCATTGGACAAACTGTTCCGAGCCTTTCCATCGTTCTCCTATTGAGAGCCTTTACCAGTGGTTCTGCCTCTCTGACAGGGGTTGAGGCTATTTCAAATGCAGTACCATTTTTCAAAACTCCGAAAGAAAAGAATGCTGCTCAGACCTTGACCATCATGTCGCTGATTTTAGGATTCCTTTTTGCAGGCATCACCTTCCTAAACTACTGGATGGGCATCACTCCTCAAAATGGAGAAACCATCCTCTCGCAAATGGCCAAGGGCATTCTTGGGGATTCATTCTTTGGTCATGCTAGCTACTATCTCTTCCAGTTCTCAACAGCCTTGATTCTAGCTGTAGCTGCAAATACTGGCTTTTCAGCCTTCCCTATGCTGGCTTACAATATGGCTAAAAACAAGTACATGCCCCATCTCTTTATGGAAAAGGGGGATCGCCTTGGCTACTCCAACGGTATCTTAACTCTGGCTTTTGGAGCTATGATCCTTCTTCTCATTTTTAACGGGAATACTGAACGCTTGATTCCTCTTTATACTATCGGGGTCTTCGTTCCCTTTGCCCTTTCTCAGACTGGGATGATTCGTCATTGGAAAAAAGAAAAAGGAGCAAACTTCTTAAAACCTGCCTTTGCTAATATCCTTGGGGCCATCATTTGTTATGCTATCGTTCTCATTTTACTCCTCTTCAGACTGGGTGATATCTGGCCATTCTTCCCAATTATCCTAGTCTTAACCTTCCTCTTTTTGTCCATTCACAGCCATTACCAAAAAGTGGCAAAACAACTGCGACTCTACGAAGGAATTGAAAAACGTACCTACGATGGCAATCTGGTTCTTGTCCTAGTAGGAAATGTTACTCGAGTAAGTGTCGGAGCCATTAACTACGCTCAAAGTATCGGTGACGAAGTGTTAGCCATGCACATTTCTACTAAAGAAACGGCAGAAAAAGACCAAGAAATTCTTCAGGAATTTGCCGACTACTTCCCAAATATCACTCTGAAGAATATCAATACCAGCTACCGCGACATCATCACCCCTAGCGTTAAGTATGTCAAACGAATCGCCCAAGAAGCTAAGCAAAAAAACTACACCGTTACAGTTCTTGTACCACAATTTATTCCTAACAAGCCTTGGCAAAATATCCTGCACAATCAAATGAGCCTTAAACTAAAATACGCTCTCAGATGGCACGAAGACGTCGTTGTCGCTAGCTACTCTTATCACTTAAAAGAATAAACAAAAACTCAAAATCAGTAACTTATCTCTGGTTTTGAGTTTTTTGTATGTGACCTTTTAAAAGAGCCCTCCATGAGTTCCATTTGAAATTGAAGATTTCGTGGACAGTTCACTATGTAGGATAAAAAAGAAAAGCCAGTAGACTCGAGTTCCTACTGACTTCTTTGTTGAATTCGTTTGGATTATGCAGCCAAAACTTTGCGTCCTTTACGACGACGAGCTGCCAATACGCGACGACCGTTTTTAGTTGACATACGGTTACGGAATCCGTGTTTGCGCGCACGACGAAGTTTACTTGGTTGATAAGTACGTTTCACGATGAATACCTCCTCATAGATTTTGTATTCGTTTAGCCGGCTATAAAGTGATCAGTTACTAAACATACTTTACTATTCTATCTGATTCTTACCTATTTGTCAATAGCTCTAAGGAAATGTTTCCTGCTTTTCCAATGAAAGCCTTATCTACGATACTGACTCAAGAAACGTGTCATCTTTTCTTGGATTTGCGCTAATTCGTCCACACGAGGAAGGTAAACGATACGGAAATGGTCTGGTTCCTTCCAGTTAAAACCACGACCATGAACCAAGAGAACCTTTTCCTGCTTCAAGAAATCAAGAACGAACTGTTCATCATCATCAATACGGTACATATTGCGGTCGATTTTAGGGAAGATATAAAGACCCGCCTTCGGCTTGACCGCAGACAAACCTGGGATATCTTGAATGGCATTGTAAATGAAGTTTCTTTGCTCGTAAATCCGTCCACCAGGAAGGAGCAATTCATCCACTGACTGGTGCCCACCTAGTGAAGTTTGTACGACTTGCTGGGCCAAAACGTTAGAGCAAAGACGCATATTGGACAGCATATTGAGACCTTCGATATAGCCCTTGACATGGTGCTTAGGACCAGACAAGACCATCCATCCTACACGGAAACCAGCGATACGGTGAGATTTTGACAGACCATTCATGCTGACACAGAAAACATCTGGTGCCAAGCTTGCCACAGGCGTATGCACATGCCCATCCATCACCATGCGGTCATAAATCTCATCCGCAAAGATAATCAAATCGTTCTGACGAGCAATCTCAATAATCTCCAACAAGAGTTCCTTAGGATAAAGGGCTCCAGTTGGGTTATTTGGATTGATAAGGACGATTGCCTTGGTATTGGAAGTAATTTTTGACTTAATATCGTCAATATCTGGGTACCATTCTGTAGCTTCATCACAGATATAGTGAACGGCATTTCCCCCAGCTAGGCTGACCGCAGCTGTCCAGAGAGGATAGTCTGGCATAGGCACCAAGACCTCATCGCCATTATCCAAAAGCCCTTGCATGGACATAACAATCAGCTCACTGACACCATTTCCAAGGTAGATATCATCAATATCCACATTGGGAAATTTCTTCAGTTGGCAATACTGCATGATGGCCTTGCGGGCTGAGAAAATCCCTTTGGAGTCAGAATATCCCTCACTATCACGCGCATTCATAATCAAGTCATGAATGACCTCATCTGGCGCTGTAAAGCCAAATTCTGCTGGATTTCCTGTATTCAGACGTAAAATCTTTTCTCCGTTTGCTCGCATCCGCATAGCTTCTTCCAAAACAGGGCCACGGATATCATAAGCAACATGCTCTAACTTACTAGACTTGTTATATTCTTTCATCTTGTTTCCTCAATTCATCGAGATAGTAACATTATACCACTAGAAAGGGATTGCGACAAGTTTCCTGAAATGAGCAAGCAAAGAAAAAACTCACAACGACTAGGTTCTCACCGTCTAAACAACTAGAATACAGAAGCATTTTCTCACATACCAAAAGACAAACCTAGAAAGACTAATGCTAAAAAGGAGTCATACAAAAGATTAAACATGAGAAAGAGCCCCCACGTGACCAAATAGTCCAAACGACCACTTCTCTTTGCAATCACCAATAAAATGATATGGTAGACTAAGTGAAAGAGAAGAAATCCAACAAAACCTGGATAGAGAACGGGCATGACTCTTTCCAGCTGCCAAAGCATCACTACTTCACCTACAAGTGACGCAAGGATAATTCCATGATAAAGAAAACTTATTTTTTTAGAAGCTTGAACAAAATCTTTCATACTTTCTCATCCCCTCGCTGTGTTTCCTACTATCCCGTTTTCTTTTATTTTAACATATCTCCACCAAATCGAATCTCCGATAATATTTATTTAAATATGATTTTTACTTTACTTCTTTGGTGAAAAGGGTTACAATAACAGTAAGAAAATTTCAGGAGGTTTCATTATGGCACAACGTTACCAAAATGTTATGGTCGCAATTGATGGTTCTAAAGAAGCGGACTTGGCTTTCGTCAAAGGTGTTTACACTGCTCTACGCAACGAATCCAAGCTCACCATTGCCCATGTTATCGACACACGCGCTCTTCAAAGCGTGTCTACCTTTGATGCTGAAGTTTACGAAGAACTCCAAGTCGATGCTGAAAGTCTGATGAAGGAGTACGAAAAGCGCGCAAGAGATGCTGGTGTGACCGATATTCACATCGTCATCGAAATGGGAAATCCAAAAACCCTCCTTGCCCGTACTATTCCAGACGCAGAAAATGTCGACCTGATTCTCGTTGGTGCAACAGGGCTCAATGCCTTTGAACGCCTCTTGGTTGGCTCTTCATCTGAGTACATTCTCCGCCATGCAAAAGTCGATTTGCTGGTCGTGAGAGAAAGTGAAAAAACATTGTAATCATTAAAAAAAGGAGCCTTGGGCTCCTTTTTGTTTCTATTTTTTTCTTTCTTTATGTCGCTCATAAGCTTTAAACTGACGTTGTAGTTCCTGTCGGATGGCAGGTTCTGGAGCATATTTTTCTTCCCAGTCATCTGGCTTTAAAATCTTGTGTGTAACTGGGTCAAAATGAGCTTTCCCATCAGGGAAAACCTTTCCCATATTTGCTTCATGGACAATATCAAAAATGCGTTCTGGATCTACTCCCATCAATACAAAGCTGCCGTATGTGAAATACAATGTGTCAATCAAAGCATCCACTTGACCGACCAAATTTTGCTTAGCAGGTGTCTTTTTCGCCACTTTCTCTGCCGCCTTATCAAGTGCCTCATGCATGCTTGCAAGGGAGTTTTGGAATTCTTCCTCCGAAGAACTTGCTGCACGAACAAACTCCACTAATTCTTCAATTTTAAAGTCTGCGCGGTGGGTTGCACCTTCAGCATTCCATGCCTGTGGCTCTTCTTGAGTTCGTTCATCCATCATGTGGTGGAAGGTTTTAACCTTATTAAAGTGGTAGTCTCGACTGACAAACACTTTTTCTGAAGCCAAAACACCAAAGTGCTCGAGCGCCTTGTGGATGCCATCTTGTTGATTACTTGCCGTAATATGCTTGGCAACTTCTTTGACACTGCTACTGCCATTTCCCATAGCGACCGACATACCAACACCTGCCAACATTTCCAGATCGTTGTCTGAATCACCAAAGGCCATGACTTGGTTGAGATCAAAGCCATATTCTTTCCCGACTCGGCAAATGCCTTCTAATTTGGAATTTCCTTGGTTAATGATATCTGCTGCAAAAGGATTGCTTCGAGTTAATTTCAAATCTTCAAAATCACTTGCCGCCTTCTCAGATTCTTCTGGCGTCATCAGCATCAAAACTTGGTAAATGGGTTGATTAATCAAGTTAAGCAGGTCGTCTTCCTTTTGAGGAACTGCCTTGCTGACCATTCGATTAAAGGAACGGCTAACGGTTCTTGTCAGAACAGTCGGAATAAAACGACTAACCAGTTGGGAAAAGGAGCCGAGACCAAATGACATAATTTTCGAACCAACAACGGCATGCTCGGTTCCAAGAGCGATTTCTTTACGCTCCTTTTTAGCGTAAGCAATCAGTTGACGCAGGCTTGACTTAGCAATCGGACTTGCAAAGAGCACCTTTTCTTTATTAAAAATGTATTGGCCATTGTAGGTCACCGCAAAATCCAAGTCCAAGTCTTCCATCAATTCCTTGACAAAAAACGGCCCTCGTCCTGTCGCTACTCCAACAAGCACTCCTTGCTCTTTGACAATCTTAATCGCGTCCTTAGTGGATTTCAAAACACTCTTGCGATCGTTGACTAGCGTTCCATCGATATCAAAAAAAACAGCCTTGACTTCCATCCTGTCCCATTCTCCCCTTTTGTGTTACAATGATTATACCACATTTCAGAAAGAGTGACTAAATCATGCCTAAGAAAATCCTTGTTTTACATACAGGTGGAACTATTTCCATGCAAGCAGACGCCACTGGTGCCGTTGTAACTAGCCAGGAAAATCCCATGAACCATGTTTCCAATCCGCTTGAAGGGATTGAGGTTCATGCCCTAGACTTTTTTAATCTGCCAAGCCCTCATATCAAACCCAAGCATATGCTTGCACTCTATCATAAGATTAAAGAGGACGCTGATAACTACGATGGAGTTGTCATCACACATGGTACAGATACCTTAGAAGAAACAGCCTACTTCCTTGATACCATGAAAATTCCGCCCATCCCCATCGTTCTAACAGGGGCCATGCGTAGTTCAAACGAACTTGGTAGCGACGGTGTATATAACTATCTGAGCGCTTTGCGAGTTGCCAGCGATGACAAAGCAGCCGACAAGGGTGTACTGGTCGTCATGAACGATGAAATCCACGCAGCCAAGTATGTTACTAAAACTCATACGACCAACGTCAGCACCTTTCAAACTCCAACACATGGACCGCTTGGTCTCATCATGAAGCAAGAAATCCTCTACTTCAAAACGGCTGAACCTCGCGTCCGGTTTGATCTCGAACATATTCAAGGTCTAGTTCCCATCATCTCAGCCTATGCAGGTATGACAGACGAGCTGATTGATATGTTAGACTTGGAACAGCTGGATGGCTTAGTCATTCAGGCTTTTGGAGCAGGCAATGTTCCAAAAGAAACAGCTCAAAAGCTGGAAAATCTCCTCCAAAAAGGGATTCCAGTCGCCTTGGTCTCACGTTGTTTTAATGGTATTGCTGAACCTGTCTACGCCTACCAAGGCGGAGGGGTGCAGTTGCAACGAGCTGGTGTTTTCTTTGTCAAAGAACTCAACGCTCAAAAAGCGCGCCTCAAATTATTAATTGCCCTTAATGCTGGACTAAAAGGACAAGCCTTAAAAGACTATATGGAAGGCTAATCCTCTTCTCTAGAACACAAAATCAGGAAATCTTCGCGATTCCCTGATTTTTTCTATTTACGTTTTCGTGTTGAACGACGTTCTGTCAAACCATGGGGTAAGAGAACTTCACGTTCTTCCAACTCTTCCTTATGCATAATCTTAGTCAACATACGCATGCTGATAGCGCCTAGGTCATAAAGAGGTTGGGCAATAGTCGTCAAGTTTGGACGAGTGAATCGTGCAATCTGAGAGTCATCTGTCGTGATGATTTCAAACTCTTCTGGCACAGATACGCCATGGTCAGCCAAACCATTCAACACACCTGCCGCCAATTCATCACCTGTTACAACTGCAGCTGTAGCTTGTGATGAAATCAAGCGTTCTGCCAAGGCATAACCATCGTCATAGCTGTATTTTGATTCAAAGACCAATCCCTCACTATAAGAATGTCCAGCTTTTTTCAAGGCTTCCTTGTAACCAATCAAACGAACCTTGCCATTGATATCATCGACGAGTGGTCCACTCACAAAAGCAATCTTTTCGTTTTCTTTGAGAAGATAGCTCACAGCATCAATCGTTGCTTGTTTGTAGTCGATATTTACACTTGGAAGTTGGTGTTCTACATCCACAGTACCAGCAAGAACAACCGGTGTCCGTGAACGAGAAAACTCTGAACGAATCTTTTCAGTCAAGTGATAGCCCATAAAGATAATCCCATCGACTTGTTTTGAAAAGAGAGTGTTAACCACTGAAACTTCCTTTTCATCATCCTCATCACTATTTGCTAGGACAATGTTATACTTGTACATTTCAGCAATGTCGTCAATCCCCTTAGCAAGCGTTGAGAAATAACCATTGGTAATGTTCGGAATCACAACTCCGACTGTCGTTGTTTTCTTGCTAGCCAAACCACGTGCTACCGCATTTGGACGATAGTCCAAGCGATCAATCACTTCTAGGACTTTTTTTCGAGTGTTCTCTTTAACATTCTTGTTGCCATTAACGACACGGCTAACTGTTGCCATCGAAACTCCTGCTTCACGGGCGACGTCATAAATCGTTACTGTATCATCTGTGTTCATTCCGTTTCCTTTCTATAATGAAAATTTCGCTTTCACGCATCTACTTACTCCATTTTATCACTTATTGTAAACACTTTCAAGTATTTTTTAGAGAAACTTTGAAAAAATTTCACAGTTTATTCCCATTTTGAAAAAGCGAGTAGGATTTCTTGATTTTTGAGATATTTTGCTGTATGATAAGGAAAATAAAAGGGGGAGGAAAACATGGCTTTTACAAATACACAGAGACGTTCCGCTAGCTTTGGTGTCGTGACCAGCTTGCCTGATGATGTCATTGACTCTTTATGGTATATTATCGATCATTTCCTGAAAAATGTCTTTGAATTAGAAGAAGAACTTGAGTTTCAACTGCTCAACAATAAGGGGACCATCACCTTCCATTTTTCTAGCCAGCACCTTCCGACTAGTATCGATTTTGATTTCAATCATCCTTTCGATCCGCTTTACCCTCCTAGGGTCCTTGTTTTAGACTTGGACGGTAGAGAAACCATCCTCCTTCCAGAAGAAAATGACCTATTTTAAAAACTCTAGCTTCTCGGCGTAAACTGCTGAGGAACTAGAGTTTTCTTTTTCTAATAAATGGATCGACTGACAACTAGACCGTTTGGTTTTGTATATTCTAAGTCAAGATAATCCTGATAAGTCCCTGGCACAATGAAACCTTGAGGACTCAATATATCAGTCCCAGCTTTTCCCACGATAGAGTCTGCCAGCAAAACACAATTGGTACTGAGAACAAAGTAGGTCTTAAACTCGGATGAGCTGAATTTATAGAGGGTCGCATCCGCTTCCTCTTTCAGTTGGTAGGAGTAGGTATGCTTGACCTCTCCCTCTCTTCTTTTCATCAACTGTGAGCTTGGTTCCCAAGGAATTAACAGGTCTTCTATCTCTGCTAGGCGAGCTTGGATAGCTGTTTTCTGTTGGTCCGTCAAACTCAGACCATAAGCAAACAAGGTCTTCTGACTTTCCCTCTTGCAGAGTTCGATGTATTTTTCCCGATTAGCCTTAAACAAAACACCATCTCCAACCATACCGAATAAACGCTCCGAGCGGGGATCATAGGAACCATAGGAAATAACTGTCCCTTGATAACAAATATCCACATGTCCCATAGCAAGGAAGAAGGAGGTTTCTGAGGTATGGACAAAAATTTCCAGATCAACCGTCTGATCATTTTTTCTTTCTGAATGAACTTCCCCTTCTTGGCTTTCATGATTTGACAGCCACTCATTTAGTTTGCGCAAGGTGCTGATAGGAATCAGAGCCGTCACAAAGATCGGCAGAGTCATTCGCATACGTCGTTTCAGCTTGGGATTGTTTTCTATCCTTTCAAAAAAGAAACCGTCCCGGAGGCTACTAGCTCCTAGCATGAGCAAGTAAAACCCAAGCAAGAGCAATTCAAAATTCGCTGCATCGTGAAAAGGAGAGATGCTATAAAGACCGAATCCTATCATCCATACAGCATCGAAGAGATGATGGAGCCGAGGATGAATGGCATTTTTTCGATAGAGAGACCAGGTCACAAGACTAATGATGCCCGTAAACAGCTGGTAGCTCGCAATGATAAAGACCAAAAGATAGAGGGCAAGGTCTTGCAAGATGATAGAGTCAAACACCAGAGCCGCAACCACCAGCTTGCCCAAGGTTACAAAGATATTTTCCCGACGTTTTTTATCCTGAAACCAGCGAGTCAACAAGTGCCAAACTGCTGACAAGGAAAAGTAGCCCATCAGCAACTGGTACCCCATTCGCGGAATGACTTGTCCAAAACGAATCAAGAGAAGCCCTAAAACAATAGCAAGTAGTCCCTCCCCAATACTCTTCCACTTACTATAGGTCTCGGAAAGCTTAGGCATTTCCTTGCTCCAACTGGTCAACCAAGTAACGAATTGGTTGTTTTAAGATTGGATGGATAAAATGGGGAGCTATTTCCACTAACGGCTCAAGAACAAAGAGGCGTTCTGCTATATAAGGATGAGGCAAGATGAGTTCGTCTGTGTAAATAATCTGGTCCTCCACAAAGAGTAGGTCCAAATCAATCAAACGAGGCCCCCAATGCACCTCTCGAACCCGTCCCATTTCTGACTCAATGGCTAATAATGTTTCTAACAAGACTGGTGCTGGTAGCCAGGTTTCTACTTCAATCACCTGATTGACAAAGCTATCCTGTTCCACACCACCCCAAGGTTCCGTCGCCAAGACACTGGACTCTTTGAGAATATGGATACCTCGAGCTCGCAGTTTGTCAATAGCTTGTTCCAAGTTTGCTTGCTTGTCCCCCATATTGCTTCCTAGAGCGATAAAGGCCCGCTGCTTACGACGGTGAATGGTCACCGAGCAAGTATCTAGTGGCAAATGCACTGGAGCCCAAGGTTTTTTTAGTTCCAACTCAATCTCTTGGACAAGAGGATAAGTCTCAAAGGTACGTTCAACTAGTTTGTAGGTTACCGTTTCAATCAAGTCCTCAGTGCTTTCCTGAAACCAAGTCGTCCACTGCTGACACAATTCTCCGTAATGGATAGAAGCTGTTAAATCCAAGTCTGTAGCCGCCTTGGTCATATCATAAGATAAGCTTGCGGAAATAACAAACTTCTGCCCCAATTCCTTCTCACTAGGGAAAAGACCATGATAGGCAAAAATTTCCAAATCTTTAATCTGCAGTTGATCCATAACTAGTCCTTTCTAGAAAAATCCGCCCAAAGCGGATTCTTTTTATACTCAATGAAAATCAAAGAGCAAACTAGGAAGCTAGCCGCAGGTTGCTCAAAGCACTGCTTTGAGGTTGTAGATAAAACTGACGAAGTCAGCTAAAAACACTGTTTTGAGGTTGTGGATAGAACTGACGAAGTCAGTAACCGCACCTACGGCAAGGTGAAGCTGACGAGGTTTGAATTTGATTTTCGAAGGGTATTATAGTCCCATTAAACGATAAGCCTGGTCTCGGAGGTCTTTATCTGTTTCAAATACACCTCGCACTACTGTCGTCAAGGTTGCCGTGCCTGGCTTTCTGACACCACGCATGCTCATACACATATGTTCCGCCTCAATGACAACAAAGGCTCCTTTAGCACCCAGATAGTCCATCAAGGCATCGGCCACCTCAATATTCAAACGCTCTTGAATTTGTGGTTTTTTAGAATAAACTTCAACCGTACGGGCAAGTTTGGACAAGCCTGCTACACGTCCATCTGGAATGTAGGCAATGTGCGCTCTCCCATAAAAGGGCAGGAAGTGGTGCTCACACATAGTATGGAAAAAAATATCCTTTTCCACTACCATATTATCATCAATAATCTCAAAGGATTTTGACAGGTGTTCCTCAGCAGTTTGGCCAAGACCTGAAAAAATCTCTTGGTACATACGGGCTACACGAGCAGGTGTTTCCTGCAAGCCCTCGCGGTTAGCGTCCTCACCAACAGCTTCGATAATCATTTTTACAGCCGTTTCAATCTTTTGTGTATCCATTCTCGTTCTTCCTCTCCATCAGATAGGCTCTCACTTGGCTCAAGAAATACAAGGAACCTGTGACAATCCTAACTGTTTGTTTCTCTTCATTTTTATCTGTCAATTTCTGCTCTAGAAAATCCTGCCAACTTTGGTAATTGAGATTTCTAGACTTGGCTGTCTCTTTCAGCACGCTTTCATCCGTCGCCCGACTATCGTCAAAATGTGTAAGGGTAAGCTCGGTATCTGGCATTTCCCCTAGCAAGTCCAGCATATCCTCCAAAGCCTTGGTTTTGATGCAGGTAAAGAGGATTTCCTTATGATAATCCGCAAAGCGTTCTTGTAAGGTTGCTAGTAAAGCCTTGATAGCATGGGGATTGTGGGCCCCATCCAAAAGCAGCAATGGGTCGCTAGACACGACCTCCAGACGCCCTGGCCATCTGGTTTCTTTCAAAGCTTGAGCAACCAAGACATTACTTGCCAACTCCCGCCCAGTCTCCTGGCAATAAGTGTCTAGGAGGGCAAGCGTCATCCCCGCATTTTCTATCTGGTGCAAACCAAGCAAACCAGTCTGAAAGAGACCTTGTCTGAGAGAACTGGTATAATCAAATATTTCACCCGTTACCACACTTTCTTGGTGACTAACTTGATAATCTTTCCCATAGGCAAGTCTAGGCGCATTTTTAGCTTCTGCAATAGAGTCTATCACAGTCAAGGCTTCAGGAACAATATGACCTGTCACCAAGGGAATACCTTGTTTGATAATACCAGCCTTCTGCTCTGCTATGGCTTCCAAGGTGTCACCAAGTAGGGCCACATGATCCAGTCCAATGGTCGTAATCCCTGTCAAAATTGGCTGACAAACATTAGTACTATCCAAAAGACCACCCATGCCGACTTCCATGATAGCCACATCTACTTGCTCTAAGGCAAAGTAATCATAAGCTAGAGCTGTGATAATCTCAAACTCGGTTGTTCCCTGCAAATTGTCAGCCGATTCTCCCTCAAGCAAAGACTGATAGTCTGCCATGAGGGCTTCTAGCCTAGCCTCGGGGATAGATTCCCCATTGATGCTAATCTGATCCGTATAATGAATGAGATAGGGCGAGCTGAACACCCCAACTCTCAGTCCTAGCTTTTCCAGCATCTTTTTCAAAAAAGCAATGGTAGACCCCTTGCCGTTGGTCCCTCCGATATGGATGACCTTGAGTTTGAGATGGGGATTGCCTCGCAGAGCTAGGAGTTCTACCATGCGTTCCAAGCCAAAATGTGGTTGGTCCGTCCGGTAGTGGGCAATCCACTGATTGTTTTGAATTTCGTTCATCTTATTTATATTGTTTTAAATCTAGATTTTCTGCATCATCTGCCAAACGAATGGCTGACGCAATTTCAACCGCCATCCTGTGACTGGCTACATCGTGCACACGCACTACTTCGACACCCTGTCTCGCAGCGATACTAGTTACATGAGCCGAAGCTATGTCTCGATTACGAAAACCGACTTCCGTTTCAGGATTAACTTCAAAACCATTTTCTTCCAGGATATTGATAACAAATCGCTTACGCGAAACTCCAAGAAAGATCGGATAGCCTTGCTGGTGTAGTTTATCTAGATCCCGTAGAAGGAGTAGATTTTCCTTCTTGGTCAGACCAAAGCCAATCCCTGGATCCAGCAGAATATTTTCTCTTGCAATCCCAGCTTGATCCGCTCTCGCTAGAGCTCGTTCAAAGAAAGCCTCCATCAAGTCTTCGATTGGCATTTTTTCAAAGTCAGCTAACTCTTCCTCTGTAAAAGCTTGTCCAAAGCCAAAATGAGGAAATATGAGCGAACTAGGGTGCTGAGGTCGAGCCATGACTGGATTAAACATGATGACTACTTTCGCACCAGCCTTAGCAACCACATCCGCCATTTTCTCATCTCCCATGAGACCCGTAATGTCATTTACCAGATTGGCACCAGCAGCCAAAGCAGCCTCTGCCACCTGACTTTTCCAAGTATCGATGGAAATGAGAACATCACTTTCCTCACAGATAGCTTTAATCACTGGAACAACACGCTGGATTTCCTCTTCTATCTCAACATAGCTACTGCCACTGCCCGGCCGAGTCGATTCTCCACCGATATCAAGCATGCTCGCTCCTTCAGCTATCAATTTACGGGCTTGCTGAAGCGCCTGGTCAACAGCAAAAAACTGACCACCATCCGAAAAGGAATCTGGTGTTACATTGATAATTCCACAAATAGCTGTTTTTGCCTGACTAGCTTTACTGAACATAAGGTCACTCCTCAAGGTTTTTCACCACATTATTTCTCTATTATACCATAAAAAGAAAAAGATGGATACGCTAGTATTCATCTTTTCCAAGCGGCTAATGGTTTAGAATGATAGACCTAGATTTCTACTAATCAATACCAATAAGGCCAACAAACAAAATGCAATACCATTGAGAATCATATGAAGCAAAATGGACATCTCCAAACGCTCAGTCTTATAGGCTGTCCAAGTCAAAACCGTTGACATTCCTCCATAAATAATCACAGAAGGCAGATTGGTTGGCGTATGGAGCAAGGCAAAGACGATTGCACCAACAATAAAACCTAGTTTTTCTTTTCCGCGGAAGATCTTTTTTGGAATAATCCCACGACACAAAATTTCTTCACAAATCGGCGCAATCAAGACTAGTAGGAAGAAAGTTGAAATCAAGGAACTATTCTGAACCAAACCATTCAGTATTGATTGGTTACTGGTTGTTGCCTCATTTGTTAGTCGAAGCAGTAGTGAACCCAAGAGATTTGTCGCAAAAATCACCAGATAACTCAGTACCAAGCGAGCCAAGTCTTTTGCCTTAAAAAAGGATAGATTAAAAGTAGCAAGTTGTGTTTTTCGTGCACCAATAATGAATACAATCAAAACGACTATGGATAGAGCACCTACTAAGAGCCCTGACTGTAAAATCGGAAACTGTTTGTTTGCTAAAAACAAAGCAAGTCCTATGGGAAATTGAGATAGAACAAAAGCTACCAAAAGGATGATCACCCATTTCCCTCTGTTTAAAATCTCTTGCCAAATCGTCTTATCTTTCATGATGTACCTCCTTATAAGAAAAAGGGGAGACTCCCCTTTTTCTATTATACCATTTATAGCGCCATACTGATATAGTTAAGGATAAACAAGGCATCCAAAATCCAAATCATCACGTGCACATCCTTGGCTTGACCTTTGACAACTTTTGTCAAGGTGTATGTCAAGAAACCAACAGCAATCCCTTGTGTGATAGAGTAGCTGAATCCCATAAAGATAGATGTGAAGAAGGCAGGAACCGCTTCAGCCATATCATCCCAAGGGATATTTTTCAAGTTAGAAAGCATCATGATTCCGACGATGATCAAAATTGGTGCTGTTGCAGCTGTCGGAACAATCGCTAGAAGTGGGCTAAAGAAGCTAGATAGAGCAAAACAGATCGCAACCACTAGGGCTGTCAAACCAGTACGTCCACCAGCACCGATACCCGCCGCAGACTCAACATAGGTTGTGACGTTTGAAGTACCTGCAATGGCACCTACCGAAGTTGCCACCAAGTCAGAGTATAGAGCCTTGTCCAATTTAGCGGACTCATGGTTTTCCCCACTTGTCGCAACGATACCAACTTTTTCACCAGTACCGATAAGAGTACCGATTGTATCAAAAATATCCGTTAGTGAGAAGGCAAGAATAGCCATCAAGGTTTCTGGTAAACGTGAAGTGTTTGAAATCAAAGATCCTAAACCTTCTGAACCAAGAGCAGCACCAAACAAAGTTCCTAAATCATTAACCGCTGCTGAAAGATTGTTGCTAGCAAAGTCAATCCCTGATAATTTGACAACACCAACAGCAATGGCAAGGACTGTCGTTGTTAAAATAGAAAGAATGATTCCACCCTTGATGCCTTTAACAACAAAGAAGATGGTAATAGCCAGACCTGCAAGAGCCACCAATACGGCTGGAGTATTGAAGTCTACCAATCCTGGAACAGCTGCGGAGTTTGCAGTAAGTGCAGCTTGAGCCTTGTCTGCTCCTTCACCTGCTACAGTATAAGTACCTGGGTCAATTGAGAATTTCAAGAGACCGGCATTCTTAATCCCAACATAGGCAAGGAAAACACCAATACCAGCCGAAATAGCTGAGCGAAGTGTTGTTGGAATAGATTCGATGATCATTTTACGAACATTTGTCAAGGTAATAATCAGTGAAATAATTCCACAAATGAAGACCATACCAAGAGCTTCTTTCCAAGTATAGCCCATCCCAAATACAACTGTAAATGTGAAGAAGGCATTTAGTCCCATACCTGGTGCTTGTGCGTATGGCAAATTAGCATAGAAAGCCATCATCAAAGTACCGACTACAGAACCGATAATCGTTGCCAAGAACACACCTTGAACAGGCATACCCGTTTGGGAAAGCATTTGAGGGTTTACAAAGAGAATATAACTCATTGCAAAGAATGTTGTTAAACCAGCAAGCACCTCTGTACGGACATCTGTCCCGTGCTCTTTTAGTTTAAATAGTTTGTCCATCTTTAATCTCCTTTTGTTTTTTACGAACAATATCAGTATTATATCATTTATCATTCACCTTTTCAATATGTTTGTTTGATTTATTTAATAAATCAAAGCAACTGTAGTTTTTGTTCTTGTCTGCTTTTCTTCCTTCTTTTTGATATAATAGTAGACATCTTATCTGGAAACGACTAGGAAGGTTTATATGACTAAAAAAATTATCGCAGTCGATTTGGACGGAACCCTGCTAAATAATGAAAGCAAGCTCTCCGATTTCACCAAAGAGACGATCAAAAAAATTTCAGAAAAAGGACACCATGTCATCATCACGACAGGCCGTCCGTATCGTATGGCAAAAGACTTCTATCGTGAGCTAGAATTGCATACTCCCATGATTAACTTTAATGGTTCCCTTACCCATCTACCAGGACAGGCTTGGGCGCATGAAAAGTGCTTGACCTTGGACAAAAAATACCTCCTAGACATGGTCAAGCGCACGGAGGACATCCAGGCCGACTTTATTGCAGGAGAATATCGAAAAAAATTCTATATCACGACTCCGAATGAAGAAATTGCAGATCCTAAACTATTTGGCGTAGAGAACTTCCGGCCAGAAAATCAATTCAAACCTGAACGAGTAACCAAAGATCCCAACTGCATCCTCTTGCAAACAAGGGCTGAAGACAAATACGCTTTAGCGGACGAAATGAATCGTTTTTATCAGCACCAACTAGCTATCAATACATGGGGCGGTCCCCTCAACATCCTCGAGTGTACTCCCAAGGGTGTAAACAAGGCCTTTGCTCTAGAGTACTTGCTCAATGTGATGAATCGTGATAAAAAAGACTTAATCGCCTTTGGTGATGAGCATAATGACACTGAAATGTTGGCATTTGCAAGCAAGGGATATGCTATGAAAAACGCCAATCCTGCTCTTCTTCCATATGCAGACGAACAACTTCCTCTGACCAACGAAGAAGATGGAGTTGCCTACGCTTTACAAAATTTATTCCTATAAAAGGGAAGATTGCATGGTCGCAATCTTTCCTTTTTGTTTTCATTTTGTTTTCACAAAAGCGACTTATTTTCTGTATTTTTATATTAAATTTTCCATTACCATTTTCATTTATCTCTCAAAAACATTGATATATTAATATTTTTAAAAAGTCATTCTATGAAAACTTTTACATCTTTTTAGAAAAAGTAGTTGATTTTTATATGAAAACGGTTTATACTTAAAGTTAGGCTTAAAGTTTTCTTAAACATATAGTCAAACATTTTATAAGGAGGAATGACAATAATGAGTATCGGAATCATTATTGCGAGCCACGGCGAATTTGCTGCGGGTATTCATCAGTCAGGATCTATGATCTTTGGTGAACAAGAAAAGGTTCAAGTTGTAACCTTTATGCCAAATGAAGGTCCAGATGACCTTTACGCTAAATTCAACAACGCTGTGGCTGCATTTGACGCAGAAGATGAGGTTCTAGTATTGGCTGACCTTTGGAGTGGATCTCCATTCAACCAAGCTAGCCGCGTAATGGGAGAAAATCCAGAACGTAAGTTTGCCATCATCACAGGACTGAACTTGCCGATGTTGATCCAAGCCTACACAGAGCGCCTTATGGACGCGAATGCAGGTGTGGATAAAGTCGCTGCGAATATCATTAAAGAAGCCAAAGATGGCATCAAGGCTCTTCCAGAAGAGCTTAACCCAGTTGAGGAAGTTGCAACTGCTGCAGCTGCTCCAGTTTCACAAGCTGCTATTCCAGAAGGAACAGTTATCGGTGACGGTAAACTGAAAATCAACCTTGCTCGTCTAGACACTCGTCTCCTTCACGGTCAGGTTGCCACTGCTTGGACTCCAGATTCAAAAGCAGATCGTATCATCGTTGCTTCAGACAACGTTGCAAACGACGAGTTGCGTAAAGAATTGATCAAACAAGCAGCTCCTAATGGAGTAAAAGCCAACGTTGTCCCAATCCAGAAATTGATCGACGTTGCAAAAGACCCACGTTTCGGAGAAACTCATGCCCTTATCTTGTTTGAAACTCCACAAGATGCACTTCGTGCTATCGAAGGTGGCGTGCCAATCAAGACCCTTAACGTTGGTTCTATGGCTCACTCAACAGGTAAGACAATGATTAACAACGTTTTGTCTATGGACAAAGAAGACGTTGCAACCTTTGAAAAAATGCGTGACCTCGGTGTTGAATTTGATGTACGTAAAGTACCAAACGACACGAAAAAAGATTTGTTTGACTTGATTAAGAAAGCAAACGTTCAATAATGTTAATCTGTTTCTATCATTTTTGAAAACAGGATTAAATACTTTATTAAAACTAAATAGAAAAGGAATAAAACCATGTCAGATATTTCAATCATTTCTGCTATCTTGGTTGTAGTTGTTGCCTTCCTTGCAGGTCTTGAAGGTATCCTCGACCAATTCCAATTCCATCAACCAATCGTCGCATGTACCCTTATCGGACTTGCAACTGGTAACCTCGAAGCAGGGGTTATGCTTGGTGGATCTCTTCAAATGATCGCCCTTGGTTGGGCAAACATCGGAGCTGCCGTAGCTCCTGACGCTGCTCTTGCATCTGTTGCTGCAGCAATCATCTTGATCAAAGGTGGTAACTTTACTACTGATGGTATCGCCGTTGCAACGGCAACAGCTATCCCTCTTGCTGTAGCTGGACTTTTCTTGACAATGATTGTTCGTACAATCTCAGTTGCCTTAGTTCACTCAGCTGATGCTGCTGCTAAAGACGGAAACATTGCAGCTGTTGAGCGTGCTCACTTTGTTGCACTTCTTCTTCAAGGTCTTCGTATTGCAATCCCTGCTGCCTTCCTTATCGCTATCCCAGCTTCTGCTGTTCAAGACGCTCTTGGTTTGATGCCAGACTGGTTGAACGGTGGTATGGCTGTCGGTGGTGCTATGGTCGTTGCCGTTGGTTACGCTATGGTTATCAACATGATGGCAACTCGTGAAGTATGGCCATTCTTCGCTATCGGTTTTGCTCTTGCAGCTATCTCTCAATTGACTTTGATTGCCCTTGGTGTCATCGGTGTTGCCCTTGCCTTCATCTACCTTAACCTTACAAAACAAGGTGGAAACGGTGGCGGCGGAGCTGCGACTTCTAACGACCCAATCGGTGATATCCTAGAAGACTACTAGAAAGGGGAACAATCATGGCTGAAAAAATTCAATTATCAAAATCAGATCGTCAAAAAGTTTGGTGGCGTTCACAATTCCTTCAAGGTTCTTGGAACTACGAACGTATGCAAAACTTGGGTTGGGCTTACTCATTGATCCCAGCTATCAAAAAATTGTACACTAAAAAAGAAGACCAAGCGGCTGCTCTTGAGCGTCACCTTGAGTTCTTCAACACTCACCCATACGTAGCTGCTCCTATCATGGGGGTTACTCTTGCACTTGAAGAAGAGCGCGCTAACGGTGTAGAAATCGATGACGCGGCTATCCAAGGGGTTAAAATCGGTATGATGGGACCTCTTGCTGGTATCGGTGACCCAGTATTCTGGTTTACAGTTCGTCCTATCCTTGGAGCCCTTGGTGCATCACTTGCTGCATCTGGTAACATTGTTGGTCCCCTTCTCTTCTTCTTTGGATGGAATGCTATCCGTATGGCCTTCCTATGGTATACACAAGAGTTCGGTTACAAAGCTGGATCTGAGATCACTAAAGACATGTCTGGTGGTATCTTGAAAGACATCACTAAAGGTGCTTCTATCCTTGGTATGTTCATCCTTGCCGTTCTTGTACAACGTTGGGTATCCATCAACTTCACTATCAACCTTCCAGGCAAACAATTGTCAGAAGGTGCCTACATCAACTTCCCAGAAGGTCCTGTTACAGGAGCTGAGTTGAAGGGCATTCTTGGTCAAGCGCTTAGTGGTATGAGCCTAGATAGAGTTCAACCACAAACGCTTCAAGGTCAGTTGGACTCATTGATTCCAGGATTGATGGGACTTCTCCTTACTTTCCTTTGCATGTGGTTGCTTAAGAAAAAAGTATCTCCAATCACAATCATCCTTGCCCTCTTTGCAGTTGGTATCGCAGCTCGTTTCTTCGGTATCATGTAATCTCGGTGAGAATATATAAACAAAAAAGAATCAGGATTAAACCTGATTCTTTTTATGTATCAACTTTTTCTCCTAGTAAGATAATGAAAGCACCCAATCACCACTGCTAGTATGGCAACATAGAGTAGCTGTTTGGCTTCTAAAGGCACAAAAGCTCCCTGTAGGATAAAAGTATTGGCAAGTACACCAACAAGGGCTGCAAGGCTCAAAAACGTGAGCAAAAGCATCTTGTATCGATTAAAAGGCAAGCTGACCTTGGCAACTAGACACAGACCATTGATCAGGGCAAGGAGGAAGCAAATAAATTTGACCTGACCTGGGACAGTGATAAAGAAATTGGTCAAAAGAACACTAGCAACCAGAACGCCACCACCAATCGCCGCGTTGGTTAGGATATCTCTCATAAAGTGAGTGCTAACCTTTTCTTTATTGGACTCAAAAGTCAGGAAGAAGGATGGAATCCCAATCGTAATGGCTGAAATGATTGTAAACTGAATGGGGATAAAGGCAAATTCCAAACCAAATACCACACTCAAAATGGCAAAAACGATGGAGAAGAAGGTCTTTGTTAGAAAAAGAGAGGCTACCTTTTGGATGTTGTTAATGACCCGGCGTCCTTCCATCAAGATATCATAAAATACTGCAAAGTCATCTGTGAGAAAAACAATATTGGATACACTTTTGGCTGCACTCGTAGCCCCCTTCATGGCAAAACTAATATCTGCTTTCTTGAGAGCCAGAACATCATTGACTCCATCACCACTCATGGCAACTGTTTTACCAGCATTTTGCAAAATAGATACCATCTTTTGCTTCTGTTCAGGTGTCACACGTCCAAATATTTCGTGTTCCAAGACCACTCTTTCAAAGTCATCATCGCTCACCTTGGTCATATCAATAGCCCGCGCTTCTTCCTTAAAACCTGCCTTACGAGCCACCCCATATACAGCCACATGATTATCACCACTGATAATCTTCACTTCAACACCTTGAGATTCGAAATAGTCAAAGGTTTCCTTGGTATTGTCCTTAATCTCATCTGACAAAACGACGTGGCCTAGTAGTTCCATATTAGCTGGACTAGTAATCTGGTCCTTGCTATGAGCGAGTGTTAAGATTCGAAAACCTTGCTGTTTCAGATGCTCATAGTAGGCATCCATCGGCTGGGTAAAGCCTAGAAATTCATAGGCTCCGAAGAAATAGGTCCCACTGTCTTTTACTTGGACAAAGGAATACTTGTTTTTACTTGAAAAGGCACCAACTTCTTGAACTTCCCACTTTTTCTCACAGGTTAAGTAAGTCTTCAGAGCTCGGGAAGTTGCATTTTCATCCTCGAAATAAGCCAGATAAGAAGATAGTTTCTCTGCCACATTAGCATTCATTTCTTGGACCTTCATATTACCAGTCGTGATGGTACCTGTCTTATCAAAACAAAGAACATCTACTCGCGCCAAAGTTTCCACACAGTATAGTTCCTGCACTAGAACCTTCTTTTTAGCCAGCTTCATGGCTGCTACTGCTAGGGACACACTAACTAGGAGAATCAAGCCCTCTGGAATCATGCCGACCAAGGCACCTGAACTTCCCAAGACGATTTCAACATAAGTCCGTCCTAGACTAAAACCTCTGACATAGAGCAGAATGGCAACTGGCACCAGCAAGATAGAAACGATTTTTAAAATCTTATCCATATAATCGCGCAGTTGAGAAGGGTATTTTTTGAATTCCTTGCTGGATTTTGCGAGCTTGTTGATATAACTATCGGGACCCACAGCTGTCGCCGTGACCAGACAAGTACCGCTGACGACATTGCTTCCACTCATCAGCTTGTCACCAACTGTTTTAAAGACCGAATCACTTTCACCCGTCAGCAAGGACTCATCAACTTCAATATTCCCTTCAAGGACTTCTGCATCGACAGGCACCTGATCTCCCAGATTGAGATGCAGGTACTCGCCTAGAACGATGTCCTCTGGATCAATCTCAATCGTTTGGCCATCTCGGTTGACTCTGTACTTACTTTTACCAAGCAAACTTAGCTTTTCTAGAGCATTTTTTGAACGCACTTCTTGGAAAATCCCAATGGCTGTATTGATAGCAATCACACCTAAAAAGAGCATATTTTCAAATCGCAAGGTTGTGGCTACCAGAACTGCCAGAGCCAAGTTCATGGCATTAAAGAAGGTAAAGATATTTGAAACGACGATTTCCTTGGTTGTTTTATAGGATTTAATATCGCTGATGTTTCGTTGACGATTCTTGATGTCTTGACTGCTTAAATACTTCATTTCTACTCCGATATCCTTTTGTACTACTATAGTAACACATATCTTTTTCTCTGTCACTTAAAGACTCAAAATAGGAAGAACTCCCTTGGCAAGCATCATCTATCGCCACTTCAAGAAGGACTTAAAAAAGAAGCTAGGATTTCCCTAACCTCTTTTCTTTATACTTTATTCTGCCAAGGCACCCATTGGATCCCATGGTGCAAGTACGATTGGTTCTGCTTCATAAGCAGCTCGTTCTTCTGCTGTTAGTAATTCTTTACGGACAAC
Organism: Streptococcus oralis subsp. oralis; assembly: GCF_002096445.1. GTDB lineage: Bacteria > Bacillota > Bacilli > Lactobacillales > Streptococcaceae > Streptococcus > Streptococcus oralis_N. The sequence continues at coordinate 9,449 of NZ_NCUK01000013.1, read as the reverse complement.
GATTTGGTAAGTGTATTCATCCATCCAAGCATCTGAGGCAACGAAGTAACCATCTGTACCGACCTTGTCTCCCCATGAGTTTTCAACCTTCCACTTGGTTGACTTGCCATTTTCATCCAAATCCACACCTGTCAAGACCATGGCGTGGGTCATCAAGCTTTCGCTGTAGTCCAAACGTCCAGCCTTGTCTTGAGTGAGTTGAATATCCATGCTTGATTCAAAGTCATAAACATCTGTCGCAAGGATTCCAGCTTTGCGGTTGCTAAGTTGGCCGACATCTGAACCAAACCAAACAGTTTCTCCTGTTTGCATTTGGGCAATCGCCAATTCTTTCAAGCGTTCCATTGGAACGTTGATGTAGCGAACTGCACGGCTACCAACCACATTTCCTAACATCTCAACTGTGTAAGATTTGCCGTAAGGCTTGTCAGCAGTTGGAGCATTGATAACAGAAACGTAGTCTTCTAGAGGAAGATTGACATATTTCCTGTAAAACTCTTGTGGTGTGATACCCTTTTCGCTTTGGTAGTTATCATCCTTATCGCGATAAGCAAAGTCAAATTTACGTGGTGGAAGACCTAGTGACATAGCAAGGAAGTTAAAGATTTCTTGCAAGAGGTCTTCTTTCTTAGCTTGAACAGTCGCTTGGTCTGCACCAGAAGCGAGCAAGTCACGCAAGATTTGAGCATCTTGGCGAAGCAATTTGTTAAGGATGGCATTGAGCTCACGGCTGCTGCTAGATGAGATAGACTCAGGGTAAACAGACTTGGGCACGACACCGTATTTCTCAAAGAGGGACACTACCATATCCCACTGACCACCGTCTTGTTGAGGTGTTTGGAGTAGAAAGCTAACCTTGCGGCTCGTCAATTCTTGGTCTGCAGTCGCAATGACTTGCTCCAAGAACCAGTTGGATTTCTCGTACTTGTCCCAGAAGAATGTGTGGGCTTGTGACAACTCAAAGTTTTCCAGTTTGTATTGAGAGATGAGTTTGTGGCGGAAGGTGTTGAGAGCTGCAAACATCCAGCAACGACCAGAGGCTTTCTGGTTAGTAACCTTGTCCTTGGTCAAATCCAATGAGAAAACAGGTGTATTGTTTACATGGCTTTGGCGACGTTCTAGGGCTGCAAAAATTCCGTTATGGCTGACAGCATTTTCAATCGCTTGGTATTTGACATTTGCTTCATAGTTGGCAAATAGTCTATCTGTAAATGATTCTTGAATCGCGTTCATAGATTCCTCCTTTTATTCTACTGTCTATTATAACTCTTTTCACAAAGGAAGCAACTGAAAAACGAAAAAAGCAAGGACATTCTCCCTCACCTTTTTCTAATATAAAGCAAATTAAGCAATACTTGCAAAGAGCACTTCTAACTCCTCCTTGGTCAAGCGACGCCATTCTCCTTGTTCTAAGTTCTCATCCAAGACTAGAGTTCCCATCGTCAAACGTTGTAAGTCCACCACTTCCTTGCCACAGTAGGCCACCATTCGTTTGACTTGATGGAACTTCCCTTCAGCAATGGTCACACGAACCAGACTTTGATTTTTTTTTGGATCTACTGATACAAACTCCAGTTTAGCTGGCTGGCAGGTAAAGTCCTTGAGCGGAATCCCCTTAGCAAATGTCTCCACGTCTTCTTGGCTCATGATTCCCTCGACTTGAGCCAAATAGGTCTTATCCACATGACGTTTTGGTGAAAGAAGAGCATGGGCAAGCTGGCCGTCATTGGTCAAAAGCAGGAGGCCATGCGTGTCAATATCCAAGCGCCCTACTGGGAAAACTTCCTTGGTCCGAGCCAAATCATCCAGCAAGTCTAGAACCGTTCTATGCTTGGAATCTTCAGTCGCTGAAATGACTCCTTGGGGCTTGTTCATCATGTAGTAGACAAACTCTTCATACTCCAGCACTTGGTCATCAAAGCGAATCTCATCTCTTTCCTCATTGATCTGCAGTTTAGCTGACTTTTCTTTTTTACCATTTACCGTCACCCGCCCAGCCTTGAGCAAGTTTTTGACTTCTGTCCGACTCCCTACAGCGCAGGCAACTAAAAATTTATCTAATCTCATAGAACTATTATATCATACTCAAAAGGAGGCTGGTACAATGACCAACCTCCTTTTCTTTTCATACTCTTCAAAAATCTCTTCAAACCGCGTCAACGTCCATCTGCAACCTCAAAACAGTGTTTTGAGCTGACTTCGTCAGTTCTATCTACAACCTCAAAGCAGTGCTTTGAGCAGCCTGCGGCTAGTTTCCTAGTTTGCTCTTTGATTTTCATTGAGTATCAGATTTAAGAACTTAACTTCCTCGTCTCCAGAAAATAGCTAAGACAACCATAGCACCTAAAACAGCTGGAACAATAGCTATCCCCGCTAGGTTTGGACCCCAAGTTCCAAAGAGCAGGTGCCCCAAAGAAGCACCAATCCAGCCGAGAAACATTTTCCCAAAGCATCCCATGCTTTCTCCACGATTGGTCAAAGCACCTGCCAAGAGTCCCACTAGGAGACCAACAAACATACTTCCAAGCATAGCTTCTCCTTAAATTGCCCAGTCTCCATTACGGAAGAGTGGTACGCGTGTTCCATCCTCACGGATACCATCGATATCCATTTGATTCGAACCAATCATAAAATCCACGTGAACATCTGAACGGTTCAGTCCCGCAGCTTCAAGTTCTTCTTCGCTCATCTCCGCTCCACCAACAACGCTGGTCGCATAGGCTGCACCGATAGCCAAGTGGTTTGAAGCATTCTCATCGAAAAGAGTGTTAAAGAAGGTAATGCCTGACTGAGAAATTGGGCTCGGATCTGGTACCAAGGCACATTCACCCAAGGCACGCGCACCCGCATTTTCAAAGACAAGGTCCTTCATGACCTGATCACCCTTTTCAGCAGTAATGTCTACGATTTGACCATCCTTGAAGGTTACCTTAATGCCTTCGATGATATTTCCGTTGTAGCTAAGTGGTTTTGTAGAGGTTGCATAGCCCTCTGCACGACGGAAGTCAGGAGCCGTAAAGACTTCTTCTGTTGGCATATTTGGTAAGAATCCTTCTCCCTGTGCATTGATAGCACCAGCTGATTCCCAAACGTGGTTCTTAGGCAAACCAAGTGTCAAATCTGTTCCTGGCGCTGTGTAGTGAAGGGCTGAGAATTGTTCTTTATTGAGCATTTGAGCCTTGCTCTTGAGGATAGCAGCGTGTTCTTCCCAAGCCTTAACGGGATCTTCTTCGTAGACACGGCAAGTCTTGAAGATTTGATCCCAAAGGAGATCAACTGCTTCTTCATCGCTTGCAGCATTTGGAAAGACCTTCTTAGCCCACTCAAGTCCAGCAGCGGCTGCTACAGTCCAGCTAACCTTGTTTGATTGAGTTGCAATGCGCATTGGCTTCATCGCAAGTCCCATCGCTTTAGCAGAAGCTGAAAGCTTGTCAGCGTCCACTCCGTTCAAGGCACCTGGGTCAGAGGAACGAACCCCAAGACGGCTAGCCTTGTTCTCCAAGAGGTAGTTCATCTCAGCAATCTTGTATTCTGGCTCATTGTCCAAACGCTCCATTGGTGCATGGAGGAATTTCTCACGGTTAATCACATCATCTGTCCACTGAACGATGACCTCATGCGCTCCCAAGGCATAGGCTTCTTTGACGATCAAGTGAGCCAACTCGCGTTGCTCCACATCGATTGAGAGAGCCAAAGTGTGACCAGGTTGCACGTTAATTCCATTCGCAACCAACAATTTCGCATATTTTTCTAGATTTTCTTTAAAATTTGGTAAAACCATTCTATTCTTCCTTTTCTTTTGTTATTTTTCCTTCAAAGCAGAAAATAATCCTGCTAAAGCAATGGCACCAGACAAGAGCGCTGTCGATAGAATAATTGTTTCATCTGCCAGCTCTAGCTGATAGTCAAAAATCTTTTCAGCAGGTTTATCTTCCGCAAAAATTCTTAGTTTCATTTTACTTCTCCTCATCTCCTTTAAAACAACTCATCAAACAAACTCAACTGGTTATCCTCTGGCATATTACCAAGAATCCCCATTTCATCCATCTTTTCAACCAAGGTAGATGAGAGTCCGCCACGCTTTCGCAGTTCTGTCTTAGAGAGGAACTCACCCTCTTCACGCGCACGCACCAACTGCTTAGCAACGTTCTCTCCCAGACCATCCATTGCTACAAATGGTGGGATGAGGGTATCTCCATCAATGATGAATTCAGTCGCATCACTACGATAGAGGTCTAACTTGCCAAACTTAAAGCCACGTTCCCACATTTCATTGACAATCTCAAGAGTTGTATAGAGGTCAATTTCCACATTAGAGGCTTCATTATTCTTCCGTTTTTCAGCGATTTCTTCCATTCTACGTTTGATGGCATCCAAGCCCGCACCCATGGTCTTGATATCAAAAGCCTTAGCGCGGATGGAGAAGTAAGCACAGTAATAATAAATGGGATGGTGAACCTTGAAGTAGGCCACACGCAAGGCCATCATAACGTAGGCTGCCGCATGGGCTTTAGGGAACATGTACTTGATTTTCCCACAAGACTCGATATACCACTCGGGCACCTTATTAGCCTTCATAGCCTCGATGTAGCCATTTCGCTCCTCTTCGGAAATCTTCAGCCACAAACCTTTACGCACCCGTTCCATGATGGTAAAGGCCATCTTAGGTTCGAGACCCGCATGCATGAGGTAAACCATGATGTCGTCCCGACAACCGATAACGGTTGATAGGTCCGCAATCCCTTGCTTGATCAAATCCTGGGCATTTCCCAACCACACATCGGTACCGTGGGATAGACCTGAGAGCTGAAGCAACTCTGCAAAAGTCGTCGGATGCGTCTCGTCTACCATCCCACGTACAAAGTTGGTTCCAAACTCTGGAATCCCCAGCATCCCCGTCGGTGTACCGATTTGCTCAGGAGTCACCCCAAGAACATCAGTTCCTGAAAAGAGGGCCATCACGCCTTCATCATCCATAGGAATTTCATTAGGATCAATCCCAGACAAGTCCTGCAGTTTCCGAATCATGGTCGGATCATCATGTCCCAGCACATCAAGTTTGAGGACGTTCTCATCGATATCGTGGAAGTTAAAGTGAGTCGTCTGCCATTCAGCCGTCACGTCATCCGCTGGATACTGGACAGGCGTAAAATCGTAGACATCCATGTAGTTAGGAATAACAACGATTCCTCCCGGGTGTTGTCCTGTTGTCCGCTTGACACCAGCCGCACCCTGAGCGAGACGTTCCACCTCTGCATCACGATAAAACTTCCCATAGTCACGCTCATAGCCCTTGACAAATCCATAAGCAGTCTTAGCAGCAACTGTACCAACCGTTCCCGCACGGAAGGCATACTCCTCACCAAAGATATCACGCACATCCAAGTGGGCGCTAGGCTGGTCTTCTCCCGAAAAGTTCAAGTCAATATCGGGAACCTTGTCTCCATCAAAACCAAGGAAGGTCTCGAAAGGAATATCCTGTCCATTTTTGCTGAGTTTGTGGCCACAGTTTGGACAGTCCTTATTAGGCATATCAAAACCTGAACCATAAGAACCATCGGTGATAAACTCGCTGTACTGACACTGACCACAGACATAGTGAGGAGAGAGAGGATTAACCTCCGTAATCCCAATCATGGTCGCAACAAAACTGGACCCAACAGACCCACGAGAACCCACCAAATAGCCCCGTTCATTGGAACGTTGTACCAGCATCTGCGATGCCAGATAAATCACGGCAAATCCATTCCCCAGAATAGATGTCAATTCTTTTTCAATCCGCAAATCAACAATATCTGGCAGCGGATTGCCATAAATCTCAAAAGCTTTCTTATAGGTCAGCTCAGCGACCGTTTCTTCAGCCTTGTCGATGAAAGGTGTATACAAGTCACCCTTAACGACCTCAACAGGCTCAAAAATTTCTGCCAAGGCATTGGTATTTTCAATAACCAATTTGCGTGCCAGTTCCTCTCCCAAGAAAGCAAATTCATCCAACATCTCATTAGTTGTTCGAAAATGAGCCTTTGGCAAAGGAGCTGGTTGGGCATGTTCACCATGACCGATGGTTCGGTTAATCATAGCCCCCTGGCCCAAACTACGGACAATAATTTCACGGTAAATCTCTTCTTCCGGTTCGATATAGTGGACATTTCCCGTAGCTAGAACAGGCTTGCCAAGACGGTCCCCAACCTCTATCAAACTCTTGATAATAGTCTGGAGTTCCTCCATATCCTTGACCTGCTCTTTAGCAATCAAAGGAGCATAGATTGCCGGTGGCATGACCTCGATAAAGTCATAATACTTGGCCACCTCGACCGCCGCATCCACACCTTGGGAAACAACTGCGTCAAAAACTTCGCCTTCCGAGCAAGCCGACCCCAAAATCAAGCCCTCCCGATGGGCGTCTAGAACCGTTCTCGGTATCCGTGGCACCCCTTCAAAATACTTGGTGTTAGACAAAGAAACCAGCTTAAAAATATTTTTTAAACCAACTTGATTCTTGACATAAATGGTCGCATGTTTAATCCGAGCTTTTTTATAAGAATCTGGACTGATTAGATCAATATTGAGTCTAGCCAGATCGGTCACACCATGTTTTTCTGCTACCTCTGTGATAAAGATGAAAAGCAAACGACCAGTAGCTTCCGCATCGTAGTTGGCCATGTGGTGGTGTTCAAGTGCTACACCAAAACGCTTAGTCAAAGGCCCCAAACCATGACGTTTATACTCAGGATAGAGATTTCTAGCAAACTCCAGCGTATCGATGACTGGCTGGCTAATCTTAGGCAGACCATGGCGCTCATAGTTGGCATTCATAAAGCCAACGTCAAAGGTGGCATTGTGAGCAACTAAGACCGTATCCTTGCAAAATTCTTGGAATTCTTGCAAAACTTGTTCCAGTGGTTTAGCATTTTTGACATGATCATCTGTAATTCCTGTCAACTCAGTAGTAAAGGCTGACAAGGGATGCCCGGGATTGATAAATTCATCAAATTCGGCAATAACATTCCCCTTGTACATCTTAGAGGCCGCAACCTGAATCAAATCATTATAGATGGCTGAAAGCCCCGTCGTTTCCACGTCAAAAACCACGTAGGTCGCTTCTGACAAGTCCATCTCCACTTCGTTATAAACGATTGGAACACGGTCCTCCACAATATTGGCTTCCATTCCATAGATCAGCTGGATTCCAGCTTTCTTAGCTGCCTTGTAGCCATGTGGGAAGGACTGGACATTCCCATGGTCCGTGATGGCAACCGCCTTGTGTCCCCACTTAGCAGCTGTTGCAACGATCTCCTCTACCTCTGATAGAGCATCCATAGTCGACATGTTAGTATGAGCATGAAACTCAACCCGACGCTCACCTTCTGGCATCAAATCCTTACGATCATAGTGAATAACTTCCTGCACATCCTGCACGTTCATGGTCAAATCACGTGTAAAGTTATTCATCTCCACATTCCCACGAACTCGGAGCCAAGAATTCTTCTTAATGATGTCAAACTTCTGAGCCTCTTCCTCATTCTTAACCCATTTTTGCATTGAAAAACTTGAAGTGTAATCCGTCATTTTAAAATTGATCAAAACGCGACCAGTTCTGGTCACTTTATGTTCCACATCAAAAACGACCCCTTCAAAGACCAGACGATTTTCCTCAGTCGTCACGTCAATCATCTGAGTAACTTCAGCCTTATCTAGTTTAGGCTTGGCCATAGCCTTTTTAGCCTGAAAATCAAAGGCTGGCTTCTCTTCTACTGGAGGAGGAGCCATTTGTTCCAATTGCTCCATAGCTCGAAGCGCTTCCTCATTGGCAGCTTGAACAATCTGTTCATTCTCCGTATGGAAGGCTTCCTCCTGCTCTTGTGTAAGAGCATCATTCTTTTCTATTTGGCATACAAAAGCTGGAAAACCAAACTTTTCGAGTTGCTTTGCCAAATTAGGAAGATGATTCTTCTTAAAGTGCTCCTTATCAATCGCCTCTGAACCTTCAATAATGAGTTGATTTCCTTCCGCACGAACATTTAAATTCTGGTAAAGAGATTTAAAACCCTGACTTGCACATGGACCTTCAGAAAAAGCCTCTCTATAGTAGGCATGCAAGAGTTCATTAGAGAATTCTTGAGAAAGAGTCTTGATTTCAAAAACAGTTCGATTCCCTGTCTTAGAAAATTCTTCACGAAGCCCTTTCTTTAACTCCAAAAAGATTTCAATCGGTAAAATATTAGAAAATACAAAATGAAATTCCCAAATCTTACTAATTTTATGAACCACAACACGCTCAATTCTTGCATCAACAAGAGCAGGATCCCGTCTCAATTGATCAGAGATTCCTAGTTGATTCATTAAAATTTCAAACTTACTTGACATTCATTTTCCTCACATTATTCTCTTACTATTTTACCATAATTAAAGAAAATATATGACTAGTATCATTCCTTAAGCACTGCTAGTTTACACAAATTTGTTCCGTAAACAAAAAAGAAGACTCTCAGAATCTCCTTAGTAAATAAAAAAAGATACCTTTAAGTATCCTCGTAATGAATCGGGAAGACAGGATTCGAACCTGCGACACCTTGGTCCCAAACCAAGTACTCTACCAAGCTGAGCTACTTCCCGCGTTAAATAAAAAAATGCACCCTAGAGGAGTCGAACCTCTAACCGCCTGATTCGTAGTCAGGTACTCTATCCAGTTGAGCTAAGGGTGCTCATCATTATATGCCGAGGACCGGAATCGAACCGGTACGATCGTTACCAATCGCAGGATTTTAAGTCCTGTGCGTCTGCCAGTTCCGCCACCCCGGCCTCTCTAAGCGAACGACGGGATTCGAACCCGCGACCCCCACCTTGGCAAGGTGGTGTTCTACCACTGAACTACGTTCGCATCGACCTCTTATTCTATATAAAAAAATGCCGGCTACATGACTTGAACACGCGACCCTCTGATTACAAATCAGATGCTCTACCAACTGAGCTAAGCCGGCTACTTTCTATTATGCGGGTTAAGGGACTTGAACCCCCACGCCGTTAAGCGCCAGATCCTAAATCTGGTGCGTCTGCCAATTCCGCCAAACCCGCAAATATGACCCGTACTGGGCTCGAACCAGTGACCCATTGATTAAAAGTCAATTGCTCTACCAACTGAGCTAACGAGTCTAAAATAACTTCCGTTATCTTAAACGGTCCCGACGGGAATCGAACCCGCGATCTTCGCCGTGACAGGGCGACGTGATAACCGCTACACTACGGGACCTATGGGAGTTAACGGGATCGAACCGCTGACCCTCTGCTTGTAAGGCAGATGCTCTCCCAGCTGAGCTAAACTCCCAAAAAGGAAGTCTCTAAACTTCCTATTCTGCTAAGCGACTTCCATATCTCACAGGGGGCAACCCCCAACTACTTCCGGCGTTCTAGGGCTTAACTGCTGTGTTCGGCATGGGTACAGGTGTATC